>JAYUKZ010000054.1:0-18993 GCA_043763995.1 Fibrella sp. | reverse complement strand
GGTCAAGGTTCGCAGAAGCGCGGAATGGGCCAGGGATTGTTCGATGAAGTGAGCGAATACGCCGCAGTCGAAAAGGATGTGGATGCGATCCTTGGCTATTCGATGCGCAAACTCTGCCTGGAAGATGCCGACAATCGTCTGAAGGAAACGCAGTACACCCAGCCCAGCCTGTATGTGGTCAATGCCCTGCATTACTACAAGGCCATCGCCGACGGCGCGCGCCCCGATTATCTGGCCGGCCATAGCTTGGGCGAATACAACGCATTGCTCGCTGCGGGCGTCTACGATTTCCTCACCGGGCTCCGTTGTCAAGGCGGCGCTCTGAACCAACTGAGCTAACATCCTGTAAGTGGCTTGGTAGTGCCTTGCCGGTGAGCAAATTTACGCAACTTCGGGTGTTTTGGCACCCACGCCGTATACTTTTTGCGATGGAATTCGAGCCAATAACCCCAGCCCCACCACAAACATTACCAGCAAGGCCAAAATGCTATTGCGCATACTGCCCGTAAGTTGCTCTACGTAGCCGTAAATGAACGTACCCAGCACGATAGAGAACTTCTCACACACATCGTAGAAACTGAAATAAGAGGCCGTGTCTTTGGTGGGTGGCAACAGTTTGGAATACGTGGCCCGCGAAAGCGACTGCACCCCGCCCATAACCAGTCCCACCACCCCCGCCACCACAAAAAATTGCTGCTCGGTCTGCACATAATACGCCGCCACGCAAATGACCGTCCAGATCAACACGCCCACCATAAGGGCATACACATTTCCCACCCGCCCCGACAGCCACGAGAACGCATAGGCCCCCGGAATGGCCACCAGTTGAATGAGCAGGATGGTGGTAATCAGGGCGGTACTCCCCATTTTTAGTTCTTCGGAGCCGAAAATGGTGGCTACGTACATGACCGTTTGCAGGGCCATGTTGTAGACGAAAAAAGCCACCAGAAACCGCTTGGTCAGGGTTTGATGCCGCAGTTGGTTGAACACTTTTTGCAGTTCCCGAAACCCGTTGAATACCCAGCCGCCGCCCGCACCCGCCGCCAGTTGCCGCCCCACGCCATCGGGCAAGACCCGGAACGGAATTTGGGCAAAACCCGCCCACCACAGGCCCACGGTGAGAAACGAAATCCGGGAAGCCATACCGCTCGAAATACCCCCGAACCAGTTGGGTTTCAGCAGCATGGTCAGGTTAACGATCATCAGCAACACGCTCCCCACGTAGCCCATCGAAAACCCCCTGGCACTCACCCGGTCAAACTGATCTTCGGTGGCAATGTCGGGCAAATAGGAATTGTAGAACACAATGCTGCCGCCCCAGCCTACCAAACTCCAACCGAAACAAAAAACGGCAAACGTAGTGGTGCTTGTCTCGAAAAAATAAAGCAGCGCACAGGCTATTGACCCCGTGTAGCAGAAAAACTTCATGAACGCTTTTTTGCGCCCGCTAAAATCGGCCAGGGCGGTGCTAAAGGGGCTGGCCAACGCCACCAGCAACATAGCCGCCGAGACGGTGTAAGAAAACAGTACCGAATTTTTGACCGAAATGCCCAGAAAGTCAATGACCGGGCCACCGTTGGCATTGACGGCTGTGGCCGTGAAATAAACCGGGAAAATGCTGGACACAATCACGAGCGAATGTACCGAGTTGGCCCAGTCGTAGAGGGTCCAGGCGCGAATGATTCGGGGGTCGTTTTTCATGGTACGGGGCGGGGTCAGATGAGCCAAAGCGAGTTTTTACGGACGTAATAAAGCTGGTTATTCCAGAAAACGCGCCACCAGATGTCGGAGCTTCCCAGGATGGTGACTTTGTTGCCCCGCCCCAGCGTAACGGCCACTGGCGCGGCAGCAGAGGGGTCGGTACGCAAGAATACCTGCGCCCGGTTGGTGATGCCGGCATCGTAGCCTTCGGGCAGGTTGATAAACACCAAAATCATGGCCAGGTACGTCATAATCAACCCTTTAAGTTGACGGGACGTGTACTCGCGACGGGACGATTTGATGACCAGCACCGTGAACACGTACACCCCCAGCAGCAGCATAACCAAGAGCAGATATACGCCGTACTGGCGGTAGAAGAGGTAGAAATAGTTCAGGTCGCTGGTTTCGTAACCAGTGAGGCTGTTAGCGCGGGCAAGGTCGTTCATGCTACGGAGCACGGCCTCGTCGGGGTGGCGTTTCACATACACTTCCAGAAAATACAGGCAGCGGGCCACATCGCCCTGTTGTTGGTAGGCGTGGGCCAGTTTCAGCAACATGGGGTCTGTAACAGCATTGCCTGCCAGGAGCAGGGCCTCGAACTGCCGGGCGGCATCGGCCCACTGCCCAGCCCGGTACAGGGAGTCGGCGAGTGGGTGTCGGGGCTTGGCGGGCAGGGGTTGGGCCAGTGGTGACCCCGGTTGGCACAACAACAGCCAAAGGGTCAGAAATAGGAATATTTTTACGCCAAAGGCTTGCATGGGGCCAATTTAGGCAATAATTTTGCACCGTAGTTCAGAAAAACGACGATTTAATCTATCGCTGTACGAACCGATCTGGTAGCTCAGCTGGTAGAGCAATACACTTTTAATGTATGGGTCCTGGGTTCGAATCCCAGCCGGATCACGACAAAAAGGGCTGAAACGACTTGTTTCGGCCCTTTTTTTAAATTCATCTAGCGAATTCGGTCGGAAACAATGGTCAGGCAGGGGCTGCACGGGCCACATTTCAGCGTGCCGGGTTGGTCTACACCCGTAAACGCCCCCCTCGGAATGGTCTGTACGCCGTTGTTGTCGGGCACGGTGTTGAAGGAGGTATACGTTGGCTCGAACGCCAATAGGGGGTTGCCCGCCGGGTTCAATACGGCGAATGTCAACGTACCTACGTCTATCCAGCCGGTGCCCACACCGGGGCAACTGCTGTTGGCGTTCAGCAGCGTCATGGTCAGGTTGAACATACCGGCCATGCTACCCGACACCATGTGCTGATCCCAGGACGAAGCCACGCCACCGAGGCAAAGGTTTATCGGCGAAAAATTACCCGCCTGGTAACTGACATACGACAACGACGCGGGGGCGTAGGTGACAAACACCGACGACGTACCGATGGAAAACGAGGTGGCCCCGCTGCTTTTGATCTGAATGGTAGCCGTGTACTGGTTGGTGGCGCAGTTGAGCCGGGTCAGAAACCGCAGATCGGCGGCTTGCGCCAACAAATTCTGATGAGACAAGAGGCTCAGAAACAGGGCAATTACGGAAAGTAGGAGTAGCTTTTTCATGATAGTATTGGTGGAATAAAGTGATAGCAATTCGGTCATAAGCCGGGTGTGCCAATCAGCGACCGGTTCAGCACCCAACGGTTATAATCCAGGTTGTTGACCACACCGTTGCCGTCGCCATCGGCAGGTACGTATTGGCCAATGGCCGCTCCGGTGGCTTTCCAGCGGTTAAAATCCTGGTTATTGATCACGTTGTTGCCATCGTAGTCCCCCACGGGCATGGCCCATTTGCCGCCCACAGTTTTGAGTTGCCCCGCGCCTTTGGCGGCAGTGGGCTGGGTGGAAAAATCGATGAGTTGCCCGCTGACGACGGTTGTGGCGGTCAGGATGGCCAGATGACTTCGGTGATGCACGGAGACAACAATTGGCCCGGTTTGTTCGGTAAATACTACACCCTCGGTGCCGTCGGGATTTACAATCAGGCCATCGGGGCGTATAACCGCCGCTTTTCGCTGGATTACCTGACCGGCGGGGGTGCGGGCCATGAGCAACACCCAGTCGCAGACGGTGGCGGGGTCGGTGGTGAGTTGCTCGGTGCCGGTATAGGCCCAGGGTGCGGTGGCGTAGGGCTGTTGGGATGGCAGAAGTTTCTTAGTCGTTAACGTGCTGTGCATTAGGCCTGTAATGGGGTTCAGGTACCCTTCCAGGAACACTTTTAGCCGAACACTCACGGAATTATGGGTAACAGAAACCGGGCACGTAACAACCTGTACGCGGGCCGAAGCGGTGGCCGTGCAGCCCGCCGGGTCACTGGCCCTGACGGTATACGTACCTGAGGCCAACACGCTCAATGCCGCGTCATTTCCGCCGCCCAGCCACTGGTATTGGCTGGCTCCGCTGGCTAGCAACGTGAGCGAGGCACCCTGACAAAGCGTGGCACTTTCGGGTACGATCCGAAGAGATGTGGCTGCCGGTTGCCCCACCGTTACCGATAGCGTTTGGCTACATTGATCGGAACCATCGGTGGCGGTGGCCGAATAAACCCCCGCTGGCAGGTCGGCAAAGTAGCCAGTGCTGGTGCTGCGGTTGGCTATTGAATAGGAAAACGGCCCGGTACCGCCTCTGATGGCTAACACAATGCTGCCATCGGCCTTGCCGAAACAGTTGGCCGGGGTGGCGGCGGCGGTGAGGGTGAAGCAAGGCGGGGGCGGGAGGGTGTCGGCCTGGAGGGTATAGTCTTCCGTTTCGCCGTAATTGTAGGGGGCGCAGGCACTGCTTACCACGCCATCGTTCCAGTACTGGGTTCTGACCCGCAACCGCATGGGGCCGGTGGGAAGCGTGGTGGGCATCTGAAGCGTTCCCGTCAGTGAGGGGCGCAAATAATTGGTGGCCGACGATTGAAAGAGTTGCTCGGTATCGGCAAAGGTGCCGTTTTGGTCACTGTCGAGCCAGACAGACAGGTGCTGCACCATGTATGACCTGACCCCGGCACCGGCTGCGCTGGCCGTAAACGAATAAACCTGCCCTGGCCGAACGGGATGGGAAATGGCCGTAAAATCGGAGTAGCCCGCTGGCCCGGCCCCGGTGCTGACCGACCGGAGGGTGCTTTGGCTTCCGGCCATACTAAAATCGTCCAGCCGGGGCACAAAGCCTCCAATGGGCCAGTCGTAGCGGGGAATGCAGTAAAAAATGCCGGTGCTGATGGTAGCCACCGGGCTGTACTGGCTGGCAGAATTGGCGGGTTTAACGCGGTATTGGTAGGTGGTACGGCTGGTCAATGCGCCATCAACAAACGAGGTAGACATAGGTGGCACCGTGCCAATGGCCCCAAACGTGCCGGTAGGTCCCGTGGCCCGTTCCAGCAAAAAGCCTGGTACGTTGGTGCTGTTGGCTGTGAACCGCAGGGCCACCCCGGCGGGGGTCATGGTGGCCGACAAGCCGGTGGGGGCACTGCTGAGGGGGTCGGTGCAGGTGAGCGAGTACGCGTTGGCCGGGCTGAGGCGCAGTTGCAAACCTGCCGCCATTCGTTGGTATTGGCCGGGTGTGAACTGGGTGCCACAGGCCACGTTGTAGCCCATAATATTGTTGGTGGCGGGCGTGTAGCGGTCGCCGTTGGCATCGGTGTTCAGGGCTGTGTAGGCGCAACCCGCGCTGGTGGCACCGGGGAGGCCGTAGGGGTCGGCGGGGGTATCGCACAGGAAATCGCCGGTATCGGTGCAGTTGGGAGCCAATGTGCGCCGCCCTGGTACGTCGCCGGGACGAATCACCAGTTCGCGTTCTGAAACGGCGGCATTGGCGTTGCCTTCGAAGGTGTGGTAGAGGCCGAAATAATGCCCCAGTTCATGCACTAATGTATTGGTGGCCAATCGGTTGGCTGTAACAAAAATCCGGTTGGTTATGGCCAACGGAGCCGGAAAATAGCCGTAGCCCGCCGTTTGGTTGCCGTTGTAGGAAATGGTGTTGGTTACATAAATATTGATGGCGTTGGGTACGTCGTTGTTGTTGGTCATGGCCGCTTCTTCAAACTCGTCAAAGTCGAAAAAACGGCTGTTGTTGATGTAATCCGGCACGGCCCCACACACATAAAAGGCGATGCCTCCGGGTTGAAACTGCTGGTTGATGAGCACCATGGCCCGGTTAATGGCGGCATTGTCGGCCCCGTCGGCTCCGTTGTCGCGGCGCACTACGTGGAACCGCACCGGCAGGTACGTCAACGCTGTTTCGCGCCGGGCAGATCGTACTGGCAAATTGTTGAGCACAGCCTGATAGGTGCGCCGCAAGGAAAGCGACGGGCTGGGAGTAGCACATTGATCCTGTGCCTGCATCAGTTGGCTGCTCAAGGCCATCAGCCCTGTCAATAGTACATGTTTGCCACGCTTGCCGGTCATGATCTGTGGTTAGTATAAATGCTCAGGTTTTATGCAACGTTAAGCATCGTCACAAACTCTATGCCAATTGCAGGTCAATGAGGCGTATGCTATATTATTTAACTGCCTGTTAATCAGGAATCAAGATATAGAGTTGATAGACTGCTGACCGGTAAAGACGGTAGTCTATTTGACGGTAATTTGCTAGCTGTCAATAAATTACCGTTAGTCACTTTCCAGAAAACGAAGTTGCTTTATTTGCCAGAGTACGCAAATGGTTACCTGTGCCTGCCAACGTAAGTCACCCTGATTCGGCCAAAGACATTCCCCTTGACTGATAGTTTTTTTGGTCGTGATACGGCTTCGGTTGGGGGCTGTTGTGTCTGAGCAAATCCACCTGCCACCCGTTACCGACTGACATAAAGTAACGATTTTCCCGGTTTGGCGAACCGGTTTGGCGCGGTTCATGCAGTAGGTATTTTCTGCTACCCATCGCTGAAAAACATGTTGTTTGTTTCCGTCCATATCCCCAAAATTTGCTGGTTATGTTGCAGCTCTCCGACTGTCTCATTCATTTACGCTCGTACATCAATCTTCACCAGGTTGTTATTCGGCGGGTTCGGCAAATTGCCACGCCCGTAACCGAACTCAGGGCCGTGGTGAACCTCAACGATAATTCAATTCGATTACGCATCAACCAGCCTCATTTATGGAAACTGGATGAGATTAAGGTGATGGCCGCCTATTACGATTTGCCCGAAGCAGTCTGTGAACGTGCCCTGGAAAGCCTCAACTCGTTTGAACGGTGTACGGCCCAACTCACGGCCCTGGAACGGGGCAGACTGCTCCGGCTGTGCCAACTTACGAACGAAAAACTGTCTGTACGGGGTCGCAGCGGTTGGTCTACTAACCAAATTGATTTGGTGGTCGAGGGGCTTTCGCAGTGGGTCAACCAGCGGAGTGAAGTTTTTTCGTAGCCCACGTTGTGGAATTGGCGTATTGGGAACATCATCAGGTACGTTACCTGCTCAGATGCTACCGCCATGAAACTGCCCGGCCTGGTTTTCGTGTTTTTGTTGCTGCGTTATTCGGCTGCCGAGGCCCAACTGTTGGTGCTAAACAGTGCTGATACGGTCCGCTTTACCCTCAGCTCCGCCGCGCTGACCCGCGAGTTTTTGCCGCTATCTACCCTGTTGGCCGGTATGCCGGTTGCCGCACAAGAAGCAGTGCAGGAGGGGCAGATGAACCACGACCGGCAACGGTACGAATCGATGGAGCGGCA
Source organism: Fibrella sp. (assembly GCA_043763995.1). Lineage (GTDB taxonomy): Bacteria > Bacteroidota > Bacteroidia > Cytophagales > Spirosomataceae > Fibrella. The sequence continues at coordinate 11,648 of JAYUKZ010000054.1, read as the reverse complement.
GGGGGCCTTGCCCGCCGAAGGCTTTGCCTACCGGGTAACGGTTTGTTTCGGGGCCGATGGCTTCGCCAGGTACGTGTTCATCACGCCTACCGGTTTGGTAACTGACCGTGCCTTGCAGGATTTGCTGGGTCGCCTAACGGTTTTTTACCGCGAAACTCGTGTTTCGCCCACGCCCGGAAAGCCGTTTTCGGTACAGTTCCAGACCTTTTTTGGTCGCCCCCTCGGCCCGCGAACGGTTCGCCGCCCGGCCCCCGGCACCATCGGCACACTGGAAGCCGCCCGCCTCACCACCCGGCCTGATACCGTTAAAATACTGTTTTTCAATCAGTTGAATCTGAAAACGATTCCCGAAGAGGTGTATCGGTTCACCAATCTGGAAGAACTGGATTTGTCCAAAAATTACCTCACCGCCCTGCCCGTCCGCCTCACGGTTGACCTGCCAAACCTGCAAAAACTCAGTTTCCTGGTCAATCAACTTGGCGATGACAGTGTGTTTTTGACCAAAAATAACCGCCTGAAAGCCCTCACGCTTCAGGGAAACAAGCTCACCCGGATTCCGAAATCGGTGCGCAACTGCCGGGCGTTAGAGAGCCTTTGGATGGGCAACAACAGCCTCGCCGTGCTGAACGTGCGTGCCCTGCGCGGCCTGAAACACCTGACTGACCTGAATTTTTATAACGCCGCCCTGACCACACTCCCCCGCGCCATCCGGCGGCTCAAAACGGTGCGGGTGCTGGATTTGTACTACAATAACCTGACGGAGGTGCCCCGCCAACTGGGCCGAATGCGGGCGTTGACCGAATTGGCCCTGGCCCATAACCGGCTCACGGCCTTGCCTCCGGCTTTGGCCAAACTCAGTTGGTTGCATACCCTTTTCGTCCACCACAATCAGCTTTCCGACCTGCCCCCGCAATTGGCGCAGCTACCGGCCCTGCGCCAACTCGATTTGGGTTATAATCGGTTCAGCCACGTACCTGACGTAGTGTTGCAGATGCCGGGGCTGGAATCGCTCAACCTGGGCAACAACAATATTCAGACGCTCCCTTCCACCCTGGCGGGGCTAAAAAAGCTGCGGGTTCTGTATCTCCGCAGTAATCCCGTTAGCACGTTCGATGGCAAAACCGGCCCCTACGCGCCGCTGATTGAGGCCCTCGAAGCCAACAAAACCGAGGTGCTCTACTGACATTGGGCCGCTGGATAGGCCGCTATGTTGACAAAAAACTACCGCTTTCGGCATAACAATGCCCCCAAATTGGCCGTTAACCGTAGGATCAGCAAACATGGAATGGTACAATGCTTTGTAAAAGAGCATTTCTTATACCATTTTAAAACGCTGACAGTCAATAGTTTAAAAAATTTAAACGTTTTATGAAAAATACCCATCCTTCTTTTATGCAAAAGTCGTTGCCCGTCTTTTTGCTCGTTCTGGCTTTGCTTACTCAGTTTTCGGCCCACGGCCAGTCGCGGCAACGCTGGAGTTTTGGCCCGCGTTTGGGGCTGAACCTGACCAATTTTGTGGGTAGCGATGTTCGCGCCGCCACCCAGGCCGATGCCAATTTTAATAAATTGTTACCCGGTGTTTCGGCGGGTGTGGGGTTCATCTACAGCGACGTGAGCCGATTCGGTTTCGCCATCGACCTGCTCTACGCCCAGCGGGGTACCCTCAGCACGGCGGGCAGCAGCACCCGAACCAGCCGGGTCAACTACCTGGAAATTCCCATTACGGCCCGCTATTTTCTGACCCGTTCCGGGAATTTCCGCCCCAACCTCTACGCCGGTATCGTACCTGCGTTGCGGCTCAATGGCTCGTTTCGGGTGAAGGATGCCAACTCCGACGTTCGCACAAACACCACCGATCTGTACCGCACCGCCGATGTGGGCCTCACGGCGGGTTTCCAGGCTAACTTTCGGGCCGGAGACCGGCAACGCTTCACGGTCGATGCCCGCTACACGCAGGGGATTACCAACATTTCTATTCCTGGCTCCGACGTGCGTAACCAGCAGATTACCATCGGGTTAGGGTATAACTTCGGCATTGGCCGCCAGTACCGCCCCGGCGACCGCAAACTGCCTATCCGCGTCCAGTAGCCACTGGTATTAAGTAGAAACGCATGAGGTAGAGGTTTTCAGCGCAAACCCTTCCCCTCATGCGTTTCTTGCCAATTACCCTGTTCTTTATCTGTTGCGCTGGTTTGGTCGCGGCGCAACCCCGCTACGAAGCCAACTGGGCCAGCATCGATAGCCGCCCCGTACCGACCTGGTTCGAGGATGCCAAATTCGGTATTTTCATCCATTGGGGCCTGTTTTCGGTGCCCGCCTTTGGCCCCACCGACCGCGACAGTGTGGCTGTGTATGACCGGTATGCCGAGTGGTATTGGTGGAAACTTGTTGATTCGAGCCGTACCAGCAAGACGTACCCTATCTTCAAAAAATTTCAAAATCGGGTCTACGGCCCCACGGCAACGTACCAGGATTTTGCCAACGGGTTCAAATGCGAGTTATTCAACCCCACGGATTGGGCCGAGACCTTCAAGCAGTCGGGGGCCAGGTACGTGGTTCTGACCAGCAAACATCACGAAGGGTTCACGCTTTGGCCTAGCCCGCAAGCCTGGAACTGGAACGCCGTAGACGTAGGGCCGCACCGCGATTTGGCCGGCGATCTGATGCAGGCCGTGCGGGCAAAGGGCCTGAAAATGGGGTATTATTATTCGCTTTACGAGTGGTTTAACCCCCTCTACCGTCAGGACGTGGCGGCCTACGTGGACCGGCACATGCTGCCGCAACTCAAAGACCTTGTAACCCGCTACCAGCCCGACGTGCTCTGGACGGATGGCGAGTGGGATCACCCCTCCGACACCTGGCGCAGCACCGAGTTTCTGGCCTGGCTCTACAATGATTCTGCCGTTAAGAAAAATATTGTCGTCAACGACCGGTGGGGCAAGGAAACCCGCGCCAAACACGGTGGTTACTACACCACCGAATACGATCTGGTACACGATGCCAACGCCAATAACCTGACCTTTTCGCGCCCCTGGGAAGAGTGCCGGGGCATTGGCGGGTCGTTCGGTTACAACCGCGCCGAGAACTTGCAGGACTATTCAACGGGTAAGCAACTGGTTGATATTCTGGTAGATAAGGTAGCGCGGGGCGGCAATTTACTCCTAAACATCGGCCCCACCGCCGACGGGCGCATCCCGGTCATCATGCAGCAACGGCTGAAAGATATCGGCGATTGGCTGGCCGTAAACGGCGAAGCCATACATGACACCCGCCGGTGGGACGGTGCCCCCAAAAATGCAAAACAGACGGGCGTGTATTACACCCGCAAGGGTAGCACATTGTACGCCATTTGCACCCGTTGGCCCACCGCGCCGGTGGCCGTGCCGGGGGTGAGCAAAGCGGCCCGCGTGAGTATGTTGGGTGTGCCCGGCAACGTACCTGCGCGGTTGGCGGGTGGTGCGCTCCGGCTCACGCCGCCCACCCTCACGCCCGCCACCACGCCCTGCCAACACGCCTGGGTATTTCGGCTCGAGGGGGCGTTGTAGTCTACTCTAATACGCTCATTACCAAATCAGTAATGGCTTGGGCGGTAGCAACGTTGGGTTGCGTTTTGGCCAACACCCGCAGGCCCACCAATTGGCTGGCAAGGTACGGCACCACCGTAGCCGGGTTTAGTGCGGGGGGCAATTCGCCGGTGGCGAGGCCGGTGGTCAGGAGTTGGTAAAGGGTGATTTGCAAGGCTTCTGCGTTGGCTAACAGCAGGGCCTGCACGTCGGGGTAGTGGGGGAGCATTTCCAGCGAGGCGTTGGTGAGAAAGCACCCTTTCCGCTCCGTGTCTTCGTGCAAATCATACGTGATTCGGTCGAAAATGGCTCGTACTTTCGTTTTGGCAGTGTGGGCTGCGGACACGGTTTCCGCTATGTCGTTGGTTTGCAGGAGAGAGTACTGACTCAGAGCCGCCAAATACAGCGTGTGTTTGTCGGTAAAGGTGTCGTAGAGGCTGGCGCGGTTGATGCCCATAGCTTGCACCAGGTCCTGAATGGACGTGTGGTGGTAGCCTTGCCGCCAAAATGTTTCCATTGCCGCCTGAAGCGCATCCTGCTCAGCAAATCCCTTTGGTCGGGCCATTTTAGGTTAGAAAATGTTGACTGTTTTCTGTTTTTCTGTTTTCGGTTGGCTTGTGCGTACCGTTGAGTTGTTCGACAAAGCAAACAACGGAAAACAGCCAACAGAAAACGGTTTCTACGCCCCGTGCAGAAACTCCATAATGTCGCCGTCCTGCACGACGTATTCTTTGCCTTCTACCGATAATTTACCGGCTTCTTTCACGGCAGATTCGGTTTTGTACTGTTCGAAATCGGTGAGTTTGATGACCTGCGCCCGGATGAATTTTTTCTCGAAATCGGTGTGAATGACCCCGGCGGCGGCGGGGGCTTTCCAACCCTGCCGGATGGTCCAGGCCCGAACCTCTTTTACCCCCGCCGTGAAGTAGGTAATCAGGCCCAGCAGCGTGTAGGAGGCCCGGATAAGTTTGCTCAGCCCGGATTCGGTCAGCCCGTATTCACTCAGAAACAATTCGCGTTCGTCGGGGTCGCTCATCTCGGCAATCTGCGCCTCGATGCCCGCCGAAATTATCACGACTTCGGCCCCTTCGGCGGCGGCGGCGGCGCGGAGTTTGTCGGAATAGGCGTTGCCGTTGGGCAGCGAGCCTTCGTCTACGTTGGCCACATACAGCACGGGCTTCACCGTCAGCAGGTCAATGTCGCCGATGGCTTCTTCCTGTTCTTCGGGCGAAACCAGCACCGTCCGGGCCGATTTACCCTGCTCCAGGGTGGTTTTGTATTGTCGGAGAATTTCCAGCGACGCTTTGGCTTTGGCATCGCCTGATTTGGCGTTGCGCTCTACCTTCTGCATTTTTTTGTCGACCGATTCGAGGTCTTTCAGTTGCAGTTCGGCATCAATGATTTCTTTGTCGAAAACGGGGTCAACCCGGCCTTCTACGTGCACAATGTTGTCGTCTTCAAAGCACCGCACCACGTGTACAATGGCATCTACCTCGCGGATGTTGGCCAGAAACTTGTTGCCCAGCCCCGCGCCCTGACTAGCTCCCTTCACCAGCCCGGCAATGTCGACAAACTCAATAATGGTAGGCACCACCCGCTGCGGACTCACCAGGGATTCGAGCGAATCGAGCCGGGTGTCGGGCACGGTCACTACGCCCACGTTGGGTTCAATGGTGCAAAAAGGGTAATTGGCGGCTTCGGCTTTGCCGGTCGAAATCGCGTTGAAAAGGGTGGATTTACCAACGTTTGGTAGCCCCACAATGCCACATTGTAGTCCCATGAATTTGTTTGGCTGAACGATTTTTTCCGGCTGAAGACCTGGCTGAAAATCGGCCCGTTCGGCGGTTTTCTGAGCCACAAACTTACAACTCGCCACCCGGACTGCAATAAACTTGCCGGGGCAAGGCTCCGACAGGGCAGAGTCGGGCCGTAAAAAATTGTATTATACCAAGATCGTGGCTTCCCACACGTTCGCAGGTACGTCCGCCTCATCAGGTTTGGAAGCAAAAACATGTGCGAGTAGCGGGGCATTTCGACTTCCGTTCCATTGATTTTCAGCTACTGGTGTGTCTGGAATCTCCCACAGACCGGCCTATGTCAGGTACGTTGTTTGGTGCCCTGACGGCCCCTATACTACCGTTTTGGGGGGACAGTATGGTTATTCCGGTGTAGAATTCGTTCCACACGTTTGGGGTAAGGCTTGGACTGTCAGGCGGTTGTGTTTATATTTGTGTTCGGTAAATTGTATTTTTAAAAGAATGACAGTGGGGCATCCTTCAGGTTTCTCCGCCCGATTTCACAAACAGTACAACCCAATTCAGTATGAGTATTCTTGTTTCGATTTTGCTCTTTTCGAGCAGTCTGCAACCCGCCGAGGTGCCCCACCGGGAAGTGCCCCAGAGGGCCAGTTTCCAGCGCGAGGGTCAGGCCTCTTATTATGCCAGCCGGTTCTACGGTCGGCGCACCAGCAGCGGCGAGCGCGTGCAGGGACACATCCTCACGGCGGCACACCGGTATCTGCCTTTCAACACGCTGGTGGAAGTAACCAACAAAACCACCCAACAGTCGGTTGTGGTGCGCATTAACGACCGGGGGCCGTTCCACAAAGGCCGTGTTATTGACCTGACCCACGCCGGGGCCAAAGCCATCGGGATGCTGGGACGGGGTTTGGCCAACGTGAGTTTGCGGGTGGTGGGCAAAAACCGACTCATGGCCGCAATGGAGTCCGATTTTACCCCCATTACCAGTTTACCGGCGTTACCATTGCGCTAGTGTCCGGCTGAAATACCGCGAAACGGTTCCGTTTCGCCAACCGGCTGTGTGGGCTGGCCCTTTATTTGCTCCTGGCAGATGGTGGCCCGTCCATACAGCCGGTTTTTTTGTATGAAACCACCCCAAACCGGCCAACAGCGGGGGTATCTTTGACCAACATAAATTCACCCTTTCGGGGGCGGGGCAATGCTCAATTTAGCGCAGGTACGTTCGTTTGGTAACGTCGAATTTCTGGCCCGCCAACTGGTGGAGGGTTTCATTACGGGGTTGCATAAATCGCCGTTCCACGGTTTTTCGGTCGAATTTGCCGAACACCGCCTCTACAATCCCGGCGAGAGCACCCGCTATATCGACTGGAAAGTGTACGCCAAAACCGACAAACTTTTCGTGAAGCGCTACGAGGAGGAGACCAACCTGCGGTGCCATCTGCTGGTCGATACGTCGTCGTCCATGTATTACCCGGAGCCTGATTTCGGCAAAATAACGTTCAGTGCCCTGGGTGCCGCCAGTTTGGCCTATATGCTCCAACGGCAACGCGACGCGGTGAGTTTGTGTACGTTTGGGCAGGAAATTGAGATTCAGACCCCCGTAAAATCAACGCCGGGGCACGTACACAAAATTTTCACGTTGCTCGACACGGTGCTGCAATCGCCCCGGCCCAACCGCCGCACCAGCACCGCCGAGGTGATTCATGAACTGGCCGAAAAGATACACAAACGGTCGTTGGTGGTGCTTTTCAGCGACATGTTCGATGCGGGTAGCGGAGACCCGGCCCGGCAGGAGGCTTTGTTTTCGGCCCTGCAACACCTGCGACACAACCTCCACGAGGTGCTCATTTTTCACGTCACAGACCGGCAAACCGAACAGGCGTTTGCCTTCGACGAACGCCCCTACGAGTTTATTGACCTGGAAACCGACCGGCGGGTGAAGCTTCAGCCCAACCAGGTGCGAGATGCCTATCAGCAGGCTGTGAGTACGTACCTGCACGACCTGAAACTCCGCTGCGCCCAGTACCGGATTGATTTCATCGAAGCCGACATCGCCCAGGGTTTCGAGCCAATCCTGAGCGCGTATCTAGTGAAACGCACCAAAATGCGGTAGGGGTAGTGTTTTTTGTTGTTTGTAAGGTTGCCGGAAAAGTAGCCGTGTTGAACCAGCCTACGAGTTGTTGATGAGGTTGATGCCCGCTCCGAAAAAGATCAAGCCTACCAAAAACGGAGCCACTGCTTCGCCCCGCGACACGGCCAGGCCCAGGGTGGGTTTACCGTCGGAGAGTATGTGCCTCTGATTCAGATTTTTACGACCATTGGCAGTAGCTTTGCCCCATGCAACAGCCTGTTTACGTTCCGCTTACCTCCGATTATGGATTCAAGGCCACCTTCGGTAAAGAGACCGATACCCTGTTTTTGTGTACCACCCTGCAAGCCCTGCTCAAGTCTGATGTACCCATTACCAGTATCACTTTTGAGAAGAGCACTTTTGAAGCCCTGACCATTGATAGCCGTTCGGGTATTTTCGACATAGCTTGCACCGATGCCAATGGTACGCATTTCATCGTGGAAATGCAGCTCGGCTATGCACCCCACTTCGTCCAGCGGATGAAATTTTATGCGCTCCACAAATTCAATACGCTGGTTGAGCGGGGCGAATTCGAGTATGCCAAATTACCCAAGATTTACGCCATTGCTTTTGTGGAGAAGAAATTGTTGCCAACCTCAGACTACCACACCATTGCCAATTTGCGCAACGAACAGGGCGAACTGATCGACCGGCAGATGTCGTTTATTATCGTAGAGTTGGCGAAATTCGCCAAGCCTCTGGAAGAAATTACCACGAACCTCGACAAACTGATTTACACCATGAAAACGCTGCATACCACCGAGCCGACACAGTACCCTGCTTTCTGGAATGAGGAGTGGTTGCGGCGGGCCATTGACGAGTTGGACACCCGGAAGATGACCCCCGAAGAGCGGGCTTACTTTGCCCGTGTAACCGCTGCCAACGCCGAGGCTGTCAATGCTGAGAAACACAAAATCCGGGAGGCACGGGAAGATACCGAACTGGTAGTTAAAACCGAAACCGTAAAAAAAATGCTGTCCGCTAGTCAATTGTCCGTAGAAGACATTGCAGAGTTCAGCAGTACGTCTGTTGATTTTGTGTTGGCAATCAAGCAAAATCTCCAAACCGGTAAATAGCCGGTGATTTGCTGTACCACATTTAGGTAGAATATTCACCTTCTAATCATCCCAGCAACGTACCTGAACTGGTCTGCACCAGCCTACGAGTTGTTGATGAGGTTGATGCCGGCCCCGAAAAAGATCAAGCCTACCAAAAACGGAGCCACTGCTTCGCCCCGCGACACGTCAAGGCCCAGGGTGGGTTTACCGTCGGAGAGAAACGCCACGCAGGCGAACAAGATCACGGCGGCCCCCAAAATGGTCAGGCCCGCGCCGAATGAGCGGCGAAAGTTATTTTTTTCCATAAGGTGCAAAAGTACGGGTCAAACGGTTGGCTTACGGCATATCTGTCGTTGACTTCACCGGTAAAAGCCCCTGTTTCTGGCCTTCGGCCAACAAAAACGGAAACGCCGCCTCGTAGGTGTTGGGCACGGTACCGTCCAGAATGGCTTCGCGGATGGCTATTTTCAGGTCGCCAACGGCTTTGGAGGGGGGCAGTCCAAACGTTTCCATAATAAGCTCGCCCGTGATGACGGGCTGAAAATTGCGCAACTGATCGCGGGCTTCCAGGTCGTGGAGTTTGCGCTCTACCAGGTCGAACCGGCTCAGGTGCCGCTGTACTTTGTCGTGGTTTTTCGACGTAATATCGGCCCGGCAGAGGGTCAGGAGCAGTTCCAGGTCGGGGCCGGCATCGAAAAGGAGCCGCCGCAGGGCCGAGTCGGTAATTTCTTCGCGCACCAGCGGAATGGGCCGCATATGCAACCGCACCAGCTTCTGCACCTGTTTCATGTGCTCGTTGAGGGGCAGTTTCAGCCGCCGAAACAGGTCGGGTACCAACCGCGCCCCTACTTCTTCGTGGCCGTGGAAGGTCCAGCCCACTCGCTTGTCGAAGCGTTTGGTGTGGGTTTTGGCAATGTCGTGGAGCAGGGCCGACCACCGCAACCACAAATCCTGGCTGTGCTTGGCCACGTTGTCGAGCACTTGCAGGGTATGGAAAAAGTTGTCTTTGTGGCCCTTGCCTTCCACCGTTTCCACGCCTTTCAGGGCTACCAGTTCGGGCAAAATCAGGTCGAGCAGCCCGGCGTGGTAGAGCAGTTTGAAGCCGTAGGACGGCGTGGGGGCCAGAATAATTTTGTTCAGCTCGTCAATAATCCGTTCCATCGACACAATGCCCAGCCGGTCTTTCATCTCGCCGATACCCGCAAACGTGTCGGGGTCGATGTCGAAATTGAGTTGGGTAGCAAATCGGATGGCCCGCATCATGCGGAGGGGGTCGTCGGAAAACGTCAGGTTGGGGGCAAGGGGGGTGCGGATCAGTTTTCGCCGTAAATCCTGAAGTCCGTCGAAGGGGTCGATGAGGTCGCCGTAGGCCGGGCCAGGTACGTTGCCGGGAGTGCTTTCGGCGCGGTTCAGGCTGATACTCATGGCGTTGATGGTCAGGTCGCGGCGGTTTTGGTCGTCGGCCAGGGTGCCGTCTTCCACCACCGGCTTCCGCGAATCGGCCCGGTACGACTCTTTACGCGCCCCCACAAACTCGACCTCCACAAACCCGCCCGCCGCCGTGGGGTCGGGTAGCCGAATCATGGCCGTGCCAAAATTGGGAAAAACGGCCACCTCCGTGCGGGTGGCCCGGCCCACGGCCTCGGCCAGGGCAATGCCGCTGCCCAGACACACAATGTCGATGTCGGTGGAGGGGCGGTTGAGCACCAGGTCGCGCACGTAGCCGCCCACCACATAGGCCGGAGTGCCCTGGGCGTGGGCGGCGGTTGAAATGGTACCAAAAATGGGTTTCGACTGTAAAAAATCGGCGACGTTCATTTTCTCAAAAACTCAATTTCACCGCCCATGCCCAACCGGAGGATGCGCGGTTTGCGGAAATTTCTGGACGGTTCGCCCAGCACGTAGGCCACGGCTTTGCGGGCGGCATCGGGCAGGGCAAAGCTTTCAAACGGCAACGTCAGCACGCCTTTTCCGAACCCCCCCAGCAGAAACTGAACGTCCTCGGAAAGCGATTTACGAACGGCAATTTCGTCCTGACCTACGCCGCCCGCCACGTTTTTACCCTGTTTGAACAGCACCGTGAGGGGTATATCGGTAAACTCGACCAGATCGAACGCGATGTCGGGCATCTTCTGCACGTACATCACCACCTGATCCGTAGAGCGGGCCAGCACCGTGAGGTCGTAGGGCGTTTTGGTGGCGGCTTTCAGCTTAACCAACTGTTGCACAGCCGCTTCGTGCTGGGGGTCGGCGGCAACAGACCAGCCGGTTTCGTCGGCAATGGCCAGGAGTTGGCCTTGCCGCAGGGCGTGAATCAGTTCGCGGGTTGTGGGTATCATCAGGGAAAATAACTCGGAACCGGGGGGCCGGGTTCCAGCCGGGCCGCGTGGCCGACATGATCCTGCGCTCGCGTAACGGACTGGCAACCCCAACTGGTACGGCCACCGAATTGCTGATCCGTACCCTAACGGAGTCTATGCGGGCTACGCCGGGAGCACCTAAAACCACGCGCCGACACGCAGACCCGACTTAAACAGGAACTAGTTGGCCCACCGCCGTTCTGACCCGGTAACCAGTTCAGGTACGTTCGCGTTGACGTTAAAGCAGGGGGATGGTGTAGGGTCCCCGACCCTACAGGTTTTGGGTCCCCGACCCGGCGATAGCAAACTCAATACGCGCGGCGTGATCGGCCAATTAGTTGTAACGCTCAGCTTGGCTACCGACGGTTCCAGAAAACCCGGCCTTTAAGCAGCGAAGCTTGGTAGCCCGGCCCGGTACGTCACAAATAACTGGTAAACGTTGCAAGTGCTGGTTGGCCGAAACCCGAAAATGTGGACATTCCGTGCACCCGCACCCAACACCCCAGGGGGCTGATGACGAGCGTAGCGAGACATTTGCACCCCCTGTCCGTTGGGCTGTACGCCTGACCTTGCGGCCTGCTGCCTGTCGCAGGAAACCTGACCACGCGGAATTAACTATCAAAGAAAACTCAAAATAATTGTAGCTTGGTGAATCTTTCGCTTTTTTTGGTGTTTATTTGATCAATAGTCCGCTACGAATTAAGCGGCGATTTTAGTGTAATTGATTAGATTTCGGTAATTGTCTGAATTTTTAACGGTTTCGGGTTCAATTCCCA
>JAYUKZ010000053.1:0-1417 GCA_043763995.1 Fibrella sp. | reverse complement strand
GGGCAGCCAGGTATTGGTTGGCGGCGGTACCCAGCACTGCCGGGTCGCCCAGGCTGGCCATTGCCTTGAAGCTGGCCCAGGCCGCCTGAAACTGTTTTTCTTCGGGCAAACCTAAATTGGCCAGGCTGCGTACAATTTCCCGAAACTCGAAATAGTCCGGCCCCTGAAGGTTTGTTTTGCTCAGCACCCCAGCAAAATGATCCACGAATTTAGTGTCAACGGTGCCCGAAACGGTGCTTGCCAACGTACCTGTGGCAGTTGGGGCCATTCCGGGAGTAGCAGCAGGCCGGGGCACCACCGGCGCGGGGGCAGACAGCGGAGTGGGGGCGGCGGGGTCTTCTTTGATGAAGAAACCCAGCAGTTTATCTCCAAAATTTTTGGCAGAATCGGCCATGAGTGGTTGGTCTTGGTTGACGGAACAATAGTAGCGCACGGGGCATAGGCACAACTGTTGATTTGGATAAACGGTTGAAAAACTTGCCCAGTGCGCCTCTGGCTGTATCAACAAAAAAGCCAGTCCGGGGGGGCTGGCTTTCTCAGGTACGTAGGGGCAGGGCTACTCTAAGCCATTTGGGCCTTTAGTTTTTGCTCCAACACCGATTTGGGCACCGCCCCAATTACTTTATCAACCATCTGACCGTTTTTGAAAACCATCAGCGTCGGAATGCTGCGGATACCGAATTGCATGGGTACCTGCGCGTTTTGGTCAACGTCCATTTTGGCAATGATCGCCTGCCCGTCCAGTTCGGCGGCGAGTTGCTCAACCACCGGCCCGATCATTTTGCAGGGGCCGCACCATTCGGCCCAAAAGTCTACCAGTACCGGAATGTCGGAGTTGATGAGGTCGTTAAAATTAGCGTCAGTGGCTTCAATTGCCCGTGATCCTGCTGCCATGAGAGTACTTTAGTTTATTGCGTTCGAGATATAATCTACACCTTAAACGCCCGTAGGGGGCTTTAGTTCATTTTGCCGATAGCCCCGTTTCTTACAAGATCAGCTTCACACAGGCCACTGCTACCCCGGCGGCGAGCACGTAGCGCAGGGCGGGCACACTGTAATGCCGACTGCCCAAGTAGCCCCCCACCAGCCCCCCGGCAAAGGCCGCGCCAATCCAGCCATACTGCTCACTGTCAGGTACGTATCCCTTCGCCAGTAGGCTGGTCAGGCCCGCAACGGAGTTTACAAAAATGAACAGGGCCGAGGTAGCGGCGGTTTGGCGGGCGGTGGCCCAACCAAAAAGTAGCATCAGCGGGCTAAGGATAATGCCCCCGCCAATGCCCAGCATCCCCGACAGCAGCCCGATGCCGCCCCCCGCCAGTAACCCACCCGCCAACGGTATGGGGCGCGGCGCGGCCTCCGGGGCGCGGGCCGACCACACCAACCGCACCACTAGCAAAAGCAAACAGCCCGCCAGCAG
>JAYUKZ010000052.1:0-4945 GCA_043763995.1 Fibrella sp. | reverse complement strand
AAATAAACGGGTTCCTATCCCGCTGGCAGATGGCCGACCAACAAGCGGCTAAACTCGTTGCCCAAACCATTGACGCTGCTGCCAACACCCAACCCCTGACCGACTGGTCGGCAACGGCACTCGTGCTGGAACAGTTACCCGACGGGTCGGTACTGCAAGTAGCCAATAGTATGCCCGTCCGGTACGCGAACCTGTGCAGTGTCGGCGAACAGCAGGAGATCAGCGTTTCGGCAAACCGGGGTGTCAGCGGCATCGACGGCTGTTTGAGCACGGCCGTGGGCGCAGCCCTGATGACCGACCGGATCGTGACGCTGCTCATCGGCGACGTGGCGTTTTTCTACGATCGCAATGCGTTGTGGTCGGCACCCGTCCCGCCCAACCTCAGAATCGTACTGCTCAACAACGACGGGGGGCACATATTCCGAATGATCGACGGCCCCAGCCGACAGCCCGAACTGGAGACCTACTTTGAAACCCCCCACGGCTATACCGCCCGGCGCACGGCCGAAGACGCCAATGTGGACTATCAGGTGTGTGACACCGTCGACTCCCTCCGGTCCCTCCTCCCCGACTTCTTCCAGCCCGGTACTACGGCAAAACTTGTAGAGGTGACGACCGATAAACGGGTGAACCAGGAACAGTTTGCCACATATAGGGAACGAATCAGAACAGAGCTGGCCGAAAAACTAAACCGATAGTTATAGTTGCTCGGTTAGTTTCGTTGTGGGCACCCGTTGCGCAACGGCATTGACGGTTACAGAAACACCCGACAAGGCAGCATTACCCGTCAGTTCGTCCATGAGGGTTTCGTCGGTGAGGTCGTTGATGCTTACGCCCGCGTGTTGGTGAGCGACGTCCAACCGGGTGCCGGGCCGGTTGTGTCCGTAGCCGTGCGGCATACACACGACCCCCGGCATCAGGTCGGCCGTCACCTCGGCGGGCAGTTCGACCGATCCCACCCGCGAGCGCACCTCAACGAGCCGACCGCTTGCAACACCCAGCCGTTCGGCGTCGGCCGGGTTCATTTGCAGGGTACAGCGGTTCGGCCCTTTCACCAACCGATGCGCATTGTGCATCCAGGAATTGTTGTCGCGCAGGTGCCGTCGACTGATCAGAACGAAAGTGTCGCCGGGCGGAGCCGATGGCCAAGAGCGGTCGCGAACGCGGGTCAGGTCGTGCAGGAAGGGCGCGGGTGACAGATTGATACGGCGGTTTTCGGTCAGCAAACGACCCGGTAGCCGGGATTGCAGTAGGCCAAGGTCGATGCCGTGCGGGTGATCCAGCAGGGTTTGCAGCGACAGGTTGAGTCCCGTGGTGCTGTTCTGCCCGTACGGACCGAATCGGAGTCCTTTGTCGAGTTTGATGGCCGGGTCCTGAAGCGGGGGTGCCGTGGCCGGGTCGTAGGTATCACTCTCCATGCGCAGCCGGAGTTCCTCAAAGATTTCCCAGTCGTACTTGGCTCCCGGCACTTTGTCGATCATCGGCACCGAGTAGCGAGTCGTGTTGCGAATGGCCAGCGCGTGAAAGGTCAGGTCGTAATGGGCCGTTTCGAGTCCGGTAGCCGGGGGCAGGATATAGTCAGCGTGGCGGGTGGTCTCGTTCAGAAAAATATCGACCGACACCATAAAATCGAGGGTATCGAACGCTTCGTCTAACCGACGACCGTTGGGCGTTGACAGGATTGGATTACCGCAACTCGTCACCATCGCCCGAATCCGCCCGGCCCCTGGATGGGACGATTCCACTCCCACTTGGTCAGTCAGAATTTCTTCGGCTAAACACGATACGGGCAGTTCGCCCATGAACTCGGGCCGCTGACTTACCCGGCTCCGGTACCGATCATAGCGCTGGTACAGTTTGGGGGTATCAGTTACGGGTCCGAGTGCGTCGATGGCCGGGGAGGTGAACATCATCCCGCCGGGTTCATCGAGGTGGCCCGTCAGCCCGTTCAGCACGTTGACAAGCCACAGGCACAAACCCCCGAACTCCTGCACCGACACCCCTACCCGACCGTAACACGCAGCCCGTTCAGCTCCGGCAAAGTCACGCGTCAGTTGCCGGATGGTTTCCGCCGGTATGCCCGTCAGTGGGGCTGCCCGCTCGGAGGTGAATCCGGCAACGGCTTCGCGCAACGCATCAACGCCATCCGTACAGTCCGCCAATCGACCCAAATGCACCAAATCTTCGGCAAACACCGTCTGCACCATCGCCAACAGCAAGTATACGTCAGTGCCGGGCCGGATGAAATGGTGCGCGTCGGCCCGGTGGGCGGTCTCGGTCCGGCGCGGGTCGATCACCACAACCTTACCGCCCCGCTGCTGAATGGCCTTGAGCCGGTTGGCCACATCGGGGGCGGTCATGATGCTGCCGTTGGACGCGATGGGGTTGGCCCCCATGATGAGCCAGAAATCGGTGTGGTCAATGTCGGGCACGGGCATCAGCAGGGGGTGGCCAAACAGTTGCCAGGCCGCAAAATGGTGCGGAAACTGATCGACAGACGAGGCCGAAAAAACCGTGCGGGTGCCCAGGGCTTTCACAAAACCGGGCATGGCCAGGAACGACCCCGAATTGTGCACCGTGGGGTTACCCGCATACACGCCAACGGCCCCCGGCCCGTGTTGGGTACGTACCTGGTTGAGCCCGGCGGCCACTTCGTCCAGGGCTTGCTCCCACTCTATCTCGTGCCACTCCGTTCCGATGCGTTTCATGGGTTTACGAAGGCGGTTGGGGTCTTCGTATATATCCTTGAGGGCCACGGCTTTGGGGCAGATGTGGCCCCGGCTGAAGGGGTCTTCGGCATCGCCGCTGATGCTGACCACGCGCCCGTTTTGGTGGGTGATGGTCAGGCCGCAGATGGCCTCGCAAAGGTTACAGGCGCGGTGGTGAGTTTGCAGGGCGGGGGCATCGGGCGCGGTCATGGCGGCAGGTACGTTGTTGTGTGGGTAAGGTACGCATTTGGGCGTAGATTATGCCTGAACGTGCGCGTCCGGGTGAGGTCACAACCAGCCGAAGCGGTCCATGAGGCGGTCTTTTTGGGTGCGCGACACGGGCACAGACTGACCGGTAGACATGATGACGTAGTTGCCCTCGCCCTTCACAAATTTTTTGATGTGATTCAAATTGATAAGGTACTGCCGGTGGACGCGCAAAAAATCGCGCTCTTCCAGCAAATCCTGCATCTCGCGCATGGATTTGGTGGCGAGGTGATAGTGGCCATCGGCCAGGAAGAACTTCGTGTAATTATCGTCCGCTTCGCAGTAGACAATATCGGCCAGGTTCACAAACGCCACGCCGTTTTGGTAGGGCAATGCAATGCGGTCGGGCAGAAGGCGGGCTTGGCCACTGAGTTGCCCCCGCAGGTGCGCAATTTGTTCGGGCACCACCTTCTGGCTCTTCTCCACGCGCTGCACCGACTGAATAAGCTCTTGGGTATCAATGGGTTTCAACAGGTAATCTACCGCGCTGTACCGAAACGCTTTCAGCGCAAATTTATCGTAGGCGGTCACGAACACCAGCGAAAACTGCAATTCGGCCACGGCCTGCAAGACTTCGAACCCGTTCATCTGCGGCATTTCGATGTCCAGAAAAACCAGGTCGGGCTGCTGGGCCAAAATGGCTTCCACGCCTTTGTGGCTATTGGTGCAGGCGGCAATAACCTCCACCTGCGGGCAGCACTGCGCCAGCCGGAGCGACAGTAGCCCCACGGCGTTGGGTTCATCGTCAATAATTACAGCGCGGATCATAACAGTAGGGGCTAAACGGGGATATTGATACGTACCCGCGTCCCGGCGGGTTGCTGATGCTCGTCGAGGAGGTCGTCAACAATGGCCTGGGTGTGGGTGTGGTAGAGTTGGTTGATGAGGTCAATGCGTTCGGCGGTGAGTTGCAAGCCGAACGATTTGTTTTTGGTGGCCGATTTGCTCTTGTATTCCGCCGCTTTGGCCCGCCCCACCCCGTCGTCGCTGATCTCGATTTGCAAGCGGCGGGGGTCGGGTTGGCTCACGGCCACGCGCACGGTGCCGCCTTCGGTTTTGTGCATCAGCCCATGCCAAATGGCGTTTTCCACGAAGGGCTGCAACAGCAACGGCGGAATCTCCAGGTCTTCGGGGTCAACGCCGTCGGCCACGCAAATGACGTACCTGAGCTTGTCGCCGTAGCGCATGGTTTCCATCTCCATAAACAGCCGCAGCGTTTCCAGTTCGTTGCGCAACGACACCTTGTTGGAGCGCGAGTTTTCCAGCACCAGCCGGATCAGCCGACTGAATTTGGTGAGGTATTCCGAGGCGCGGGCAGCATCGTTCTGGGCCGTGAAATACTGGATCGAATTGAGGCAGTTGAAAATAAAGTGCGGGTTCATCTGCGCCCGCAACGCCGACATTTCAATATGGGCAATGCGCTGCCGAAACTGCTCGGCCATTTGTTCAACGCGCTGATCGTCAAGCTGTTTATCATATTCAAGTTGTTGTTTTTCGCGCACGGTGCGGTTGGCGCGTTGGCTCAGGGCCAGGTTGAAAAAGAGCAGCTCGAACCCCACGCCCAGCCCGAACCAGGCAATGGGGTCGGTCCAGAAAAACTCCCCGTCGGCGGGGCCAAATTCGTTGATAACCGTGCCCACGCCCGCCAGCGCAATCAGGCCCAGCGACCCGATGATGAACAGCGTTCGATTGGGTACCCGCGCCCGGCTCACCCCCACCACAATGGCCAGCAGGGTGAGTTCGGTGTAGAGTATGGCCTGGTCAGTGAATTTGTAAACCGACTCTACTAAATACAGGCCGCTCCAGAAACTGAGCGCAGCCATGCCCAGCAACACCCCCACCAACCACGAGATGCCCCGGTTGAGGCGGGGCATGTGGGGGGCTATTTGCAGGAAAGAACGCAGAAAAAGCACGTACCCAGCCCCAATAATATACTGAGACGAGAGCGTGAGCGCGGCCAGCGTTGGCCC
>JAYUKZ010000051.1:0-19196 GCA_043763995.1 Fibrella sp. | reverse complement strand
ACCTTCGGCGAACTACCGGCAGCGGAAAAAAACAAGATCAGCCACCGCGCCCGCGCCCTGACATCATTGATTGATTTTCTGACTCAAAACCCGGCCATCCACCCGTTGTTGGCCTAACGCACTCAGGTACGTTGCTGGGGCGTGGTTTGGTAGAGGCGGGGCGGCAGGAAAGCGTTAATTTTGCCTTGCCAACACGTACCTGAGCCATGACAGGTGCTGCCAAAACCGTTTTCCCCCGTCCATGCTTCAGCCCGAAACCAGTCAATTTCTGACCCAGCTTAAACAGAACAACAACAAACCCTGGTTCGATGCGCACCGCAAACTGTATGAGACGGCCAAAACCGATATAGTGAGTTTGCTGACTACGGTGCTCAGTGGCCTGGAACAAACCGACCCGGCCCTGGCCACGGCGCAGTTGGTGGCCAAATCGTGTTTGTTCCGAATTAACCGCGACGTGCGGTTTTCGGCCAACAAAGCACCGTATAAAACGTGTTTTGGGGCGTGGTTTGCCGTGGGCGGAAAAAAATCGCCCGCCGCCGGGTACTATGTCCATCTGGAGCCGGGCGGCTCGTTTGTGGCGGGGGGCGTGTATGCCCCCGAACCGGCCATCCTGACCACCATCCGGCAGGAGATAGACTACAACCTGCCCGCCTTTGAGGCTCTACTAGCCGACCCCGTTTTTCAAAAAAACTACACCGGTCTAGCCACCGACAACGCGCTGGTGAACGCCCCCAAAGGCTACCGGCCCGACAACCCGGCTCTGCCGTACCTGCGGCTCAAGAGTTTCACGGCTTCTTACGCCCTGCCCGATTCCCTACTGCGTTCGCCCAAGTTGGCCCCCACGGCGGTGAGTGCCTTAGCGGCTTTGCAACCTCTGGTGGCGTTTCTAAACCGCGCCTTGCTGCCGGGTTAGGGGGGGGCGACGTACCTGGTTACTTTATTTCGTAAAGCATCATCTGTTCGTCGGGCAGGATGCTTCCAACAAGAAAACGCACTGGTTTAAAACCGAGCGAGTCTGCTTTTGGGTCAGGAATTGGACCGTTCAACAGCAGTAGGGCCGGGCCTTTCCTGTGGCACTGAATGGAGTCGGCCAACTGTTCGGGGGATAGAAACCGCACGTTTTTAGTGTTTTTCAGATAGCCATTCCACCGGCCCGACGAGGGGTAATACACGGCCCGGTTTGGTAAATAGGCTGCCACGCTTTCACCAATATGATCCAGATATCCCACCAGCAAGTGGTCTTTATAGGGGCCGTTAACAATCAGTTCTGCCGCCTGTTTGTTGAGGGAAAAAGGCCGCTTGATGTCCTGATACCCGGCAAAAATGGCCATTCCAACCTGAATAAGCAGAAGCGAGATCCACGCTGACGAGGCTATTCTGACTATTATTTGTGGTTGGCCAGGTACGTTGGGGGTTGGTGTGTAGTCGGGCAGCAGAGGCTGAACCCAGAGCAGGCACACAAACGCAATAAAGAAATGCCCGTGATGCCTGAAAATGCCCGGATACTGGGTGTAGAGCATGGTGAAGATAAGCCCGCACGCCACCAGCCAGCCCAACAGTGCCAATTGGCTACGGAGCAATGGGATGGTCACGAAAAAAAATAACACTGCTACCAGCAGACACTTAGCCAGTAGTTGCGTAGGCTTATGGCTAATAACCTCAAGCAACGCCGTATTCCAAAAATACCAGGGGTCGGCGGGAATCTGAACGAAGGCGTTGGCAAAATAAGTAACAGACCACAGGAAACGCTCAGGGGTCAGTTGCCGGTCAATCCAGTAGAGACTCAGGTCGGGTGGGGGGCTGACTGTCCACAGGAAGAAAAGCATTCCGCCCGTCAACAGAGCCACACCCAGCAGGTAGATGGGCCACTGGTTGATTACCCGTTCTTTTTGGTACAGTAGAATTTCCAAACCAAGCATGGCGAAAAGAGCGCAGCCCACCAGCGCGGTCATGGCCGAAGCCTGAAACAGCAGGGCCAGCAATCCGCAAATGGCCAGGTAGCCCCGTGGCCGATGGCGGTATGGGAAAAGGGCACAAACGCCAAACAGCGACAGAATACCCAGGGCGTAGTTCCGGCTGATGGCGGCGTACTCGTAGCTAAACAGGTAGCCGAAAAGCAGTAATGTTTTCACCGAAAATGGAAAGGGTGCGTGGCGAACCAGCAAGGCCATAGCCGCCACAATAAGCAGCCAGTGGGCCACCTTCATCCAGAAAATATTGGTCGTAAACTGGCTGATGGCGTACAGAAGCACGTACCAGCCGTCGGGGTGACCTTCATAAACTTTGTTGGCGTGAAGTTCTGCCAGCGAGTGACTTTGCAACACAATTACCCAGGCGTGTAGCTCGTCGAAATAGGGTTCGTGGCGGTAGAGGACGAACCCGGTGAAGCAGGCATAGCCTAGCAGCAGGAGCAGGTTGAGAACAACGTCATTGTCTTGCCTCTTGTCCGTGAGCCGGATAGCGGGTGCATCAACAGGAAACATTTGTCAGCGACTAGTGGGTGGGAAACGCCAATTTCCGCGAACATACGTTTTAGTTGGCAAATAGCAAACCACCACGTAACGTACTTGTTCGATTATCGAACTAATTGCTCCTGCGTGCCGGATTAAGGCAACACGTACTTAAACTAAAAACAGGCTGATGGCCTGACTCACAGGCCCATACGCACGCGCTACCGGTTCATCGAGATCAAAAATTCTTCGTTGTTGCGGGTGCCGCGCATCCGGTCGAGCAGGAAATCCATCGACTCGACGGGGTTCATGTCCGACATGTGCTTGCGCAGAATCCAGACCCGTTGCAGGGTTTCGCGGTCAATGAGGAGGTCTTCTTTGCGGGTGCCGGAGGCCATCACGTCAATGGCAGGGTATACCCGTTTGTTGGCCAACCGCCGGTCTAGCTGCAACTCCATGTTGCCGGTGCCTTTGAATTCCTCGAAAATAACCTCGTCCATCTTCGACCCCGTATCGATCAGGGCGGTGGCGATGATGGTCAGCGAACCGCCGTGTTCTACGTTGCGGGCCGCGCCAAAAAACCGCTTGGGTTTGTGCAGTGCGTTGGCATCTACCCCCCCCGACAAAATCTTGCCCGACGAGGGCACTACGGTGTTGTAGGCGCGGGCCAGGCGCGTGAGCGAATCGAGCAGAATCACCACGTCGTGGCCGCACTCGACCATGCGTTTGGCTTTTTCGAGCAACATGCTAGCCACTTTCACGTGGCGGTCGGCCTGCTCATCGAACGTAGACGAGATCACCTCGGCGTTTACGCTGCGAGCCATGTCGGTCACTTCTTCAGGCCGCTCATCGATGAGCAGAATTAGAAGGCAAACTTCGGGGTGGTTTTTGGTAATGGCGTTGGCTATCTCCTTCAGCAGCACCGTTTTGCCGGTTTTGGGCTGGGCTACAATCATGCCGCGCTGCCCTTTGCCGATGGGCGCAAAAAGGTCCAGCACGCGGGTCGAAAACTGGTCGGGGCGGGTGCTGAGTTTAAGCTGTTCTTCGGGGAAAAGGGGCGTGAGGTATTCGAACGGAATGCGGTCGCGGATCTCCTCGGTGGTTTTTCCGTTTACGGTGTTGACTTTCAGCAGCGCAAAATATTTTTCGCCCTCTTTGGGCGGACGAATAGACCCGTTGATGGTGTCGCCGGTTTTGAAGCCGAAGAGTTTTATCTGCGTGGGCGACACATAAATATCGTCGGGGCTTGCCAGGTAATTGTAATCGGCAGAGCGCATGAACCCGTACCCCCCGTCGGACATAATTTCGAGTACGCCTTCGTTGTCGATAATGCCGTCGAATTCGCGGACGTAGTGATTGTACTGCTTTCTGATCCGGTTGGCGTACTCGGCCTGTTCGCGGGTGGGCTGGGCCATCTGCGGGCGTTGTTCGTCGGCCTCATTGCCACCGGGTTCCTGTTCGGTGGGGTTGGTTTGCGGCGCGGCGGCTTGTGCGCCCGGCTCAGGTACGTTGCTGGCGGCCTGGTCGTTGGCCGGAGTTGGTTGCGTTTCTTCGTCGGGTTCCTGCTGGTAGTTGGTGGCGGCGGCATCCCAAAGGCCGGGTCGGCGGTTCTGGGTGGGTTGTTGATAGGCCGCTGCCCCCTGGTTATTCTGGCGGTTGGGGTCGCTGCGGTAGTTTTCGCGCAGTTCGCGGCGGGTAGGCTGGTTGCGGTTGCCATCCTGTTCGGGCCGGGCCGGGCGTTGCTGGTTACCGTTGCCAAACCGGTCGTTGCGGGGTTGGTTGCCCTGCCGGTCGGGTCGGTTCTCAAACCGATTCCCCTGCTCCGGGCGACCCATATCCGGGCGACCCTGTTCCGGGCGACCCTGTTCCGGGCGGTTGTAGCCGTTTTCGCGTGGGCGGTCGGTTTGGTTGTTTTGGCGGTCTTGCCGGTTGTTGCGGGGTTCGTTCTGCCGGTTTATCTCGCCGGTTTCGTTGCGCGGGTTGCCCTGCCGGTTCTGGTCGTTGCGGTTCTGGTCGGGGCGGGGTGGGCGGTTGTCCTGTCTGCCGGGCCGGTTATTATCTGCCGGGCGTTGGGCATCCATTCGTTGCCGGGGTTCGCGCCGTTGGTCGGTATCCGGCTCGGCGGGGTTGTTTTCGGCCACAGGTACGTTGGGGACGGTTTGGTCTGCCGTGGGGTTGGCCGGGGTGGGAGCAACGTCTTGATTAATAGACTCTGAACTAAGTTCGGCGGTGCGTTTGGTCCGGGTTGTTCTGGCCTTTGGGGCTTCCCGTTCGGGGGCCTCGCCGGTGGCCGGGGCCAGGTCAGCCGGTGGCAGTTGGGCTTCTTCGCCAGTGGGGGTGGGTTGCGCTTTACGGGTACGCACGGGCCGTTTCAGTGCCGGTTCGGTGCCGTTGCTGGCAGTGGGGGTAGGGGCATCGGCGGGGCCGGGTTGCCGGGATTGTTGATCCAATATCTTATAAATAAGGTCTTTCTTGGGGTATTTGGGGGTATCGGATACGCCAAACTCATTGGCAGCAAGACCGCGTAGTTCAGCAACAAGCTTGCCCGATAAATCGTCAAGGGTATACATAGGGGAGGGTTAGCGCAGACTTCTGTTGGCGAGAGAGCGAGCGGAGGGAGCACACAAAGAGACGTAGTAGGGTGGCTGCATGAGCCAGCTAACAGGTGGCGTTGGCTGAGAGATAAACGACAGGGGGTACTTAACTTGATTGGCCTTTAAGACCGTGCCCGGAAGGATACCCGGTGGGGTTGGTGCTGCAACGGGTTAAGCATTGGCTTGCAGACTATCGGCAGGATGCTCGTGGGCAATCGTGCCGGATAGGTAAACAAATATAAGGCAAGTTAGCCGTACAAGTGGATAAACAAGAAAAAGCAGAAAAGGTTTCTTCGCGCCCGTGTGCCCGCTCAACGCCAAACGCGCCGACCTATAAAAAGCCTGCGCATTCGGCACTCAACCTCACTCAACACAAGGACTAATATCAGGTACGTTGTTTGTATTCGGCGTAGTCCAACTTTTGTCTCGGCGTAACCCCCAACCCCCTGAAGGGGGCTTTTGCTTACGCAAGCGTACCTCTATCGGAGTAAAAGCCCCCTTCAGGGGGTTGGGGGTTACGCCGAGATAAGGGGGTCGGGGGGCTTACTTCACGGCCAGAATTTTGAACTCCGTGCGGCGGTTTTGTTGGTGCTCGCCCTCCGAACAGTTTACCCCGTCGCTGCACCCGTTTACCACTTCGCTTTCGCCGTAGCCGCGTGAGCTGAGCCGTTCGGGGTCTATCCCACGCGAGGCAATGTAGTCGATGGCGGCGCGGGCGCGGCTTTCCGACAGGCGCAGGTTGTAGGCATCGCCCGACCGGGCATCGGTGTGCGACCGGACCTCGATTTTCATCGTCGGGTATTCTTTCAGCACGGTCACCACCCGGTCCAGTTCGCGGGCGGCATCGGCCCGGATAAAGAACTTGTTCAGGTCGTAATAAATGTTTTTGAGTTGAAACACGTCGCCTTCGCCGTACAGGCCCAGCGAATCGACGGGGGCGGCGCGGGGGTTTTTCTTGCCTTTGGCTATTTTGCCCTGGGTACGTTTGGTGGCGTACTTGTCTTTTTGAGCCGTAATAGTGTAGGGCGCGTTCGGTTTCACGTCGAACTCATAGCCACCATCGGGGCCGGTAATGACGGTCTTTTCCGACTTGTCTTTGTCGTTGCGCAGGGTCACTTTCACGCCCTCGGCGGGTTTCTGGTTTACCTCCGTTTTTATCACGCCCCGCACAATGGTGTTCTCGGTTTTTTCCAGGTAAATCGACACGTTCATCTGGGGCCGGTTCGACTGGGTGAGGGTCGAGAACCGCACACTGTTGGGTGCATAGCCCTCTTTTACGGCCTTGAACTCATACTCGGTATTAACGTCCAGGCAAAGATCCGTTTTGCCTTCGGTGTTGGTCATTTTCAGGTCCTGGTTCGAGCCGTTGCGCACAATGCGCACGTCGGCAGCTTCGAGAGCGGCTCCCGTTTTGGCATCGAATACCAGAATGTTCAGTTGCTTGCACGACCGGCGGAAGGAGTAAATATCGTCGTCGCTGATGCCCTTGCGGCGGTTGCTGCTGAAATAGCCCGTCGAGCGCGTTCGGTCGGTGATGAGGCCGAAATCGTCTTTTTCCGAATTGATGGGGTAGCCCACGTTCTGCACCTCGCGGACGGGTACACCGTCTTTCAGTTCGGCATAAAACACATCCAGCCCACCCAACCCGGCGTGACCGTCGGAGGCGAAGTAGAGATTGCCGGCGGCATCGGCAAAGGGGAACATTTCGTTGCCTTCGGTATTAACTTCCTTGCCCATGTTGACGGGCGTACCCCATTGGCCGTTGGTATATTCGACCACATACAGATCGGTACCGCCAAAGCCGCCGGGCATGTCCGACACGAAATAGAGTTTCTGGTCGTCGGGCGCAAACGAGGGGTGGCCCACCGAATATTCGCTGTTGTTGAAGGGCAGTTCGGTAATGTCGTGCCAGCGGTTGTTGCGGAAAACGCCCGAATACAGTTTCAACTTGCGCACCCCGTCGCTGCTCTTGGCCGATTTGCCTTTGCTGCCGTTGTTGCGGGTGAAGACAATGAAATTCTGGTCTTGCGTGAAGGTCACGGGGCCTTCGTGGTATTTGGTGTTGAGGGTACGGCTGAACTTCTCGGATTTGGAGATGAGCTTGTTTTCGGCCACCGCCTCCACCGATTGTTCGCCCGCCGGGCCACCACCGCCCAGCACCGCCGTGGCCGCCGGTTTCACCACCGGGTCGAAGCCAGGGATGCGCAATTGGTTGGTGTCGGGGAAGGAGTAGAGGTCCAGAAAGGGCGTTTGGTTCCAGGAGAAGACCCGCTTGATGATGCCGCCTTCATCCCGCGAGGAAACAAAGACAAGCCCTTTTTTGTAGTAAGCGGGGCTAAAATCGGCCTGCCGCGAGTTGATGGGCAGGTTCTGGATTCGGTAGGAAGACGAGTCTAAATAAAACTTGCTCAGATCCATGTAGGTGATGGTGCCGGTGCGGCCGCGCAAGTCGTTGCTTTGGCGTTGGCCGTATTGGCTGTACATTTTCTGGGCTTCGCGGCTTTTGCCGTTCGAGGCCAGGGCCTGAGCGTAATAGAGGTATAGTTCGCTTTCCAGGTCGGGGTAGTTGGCAATCAGTTCGCCGTAGACGCGCTCGGCGTTGCGGGTGTCCTGGAGTTTGCGGTAGCTAAAGGCCAATTTAGTCATGGCCTCGCGGGTTTCGGCCGCGTTACCTGCTTTGCCGCGCAGTACGTCTTCGTAGAGGCGCACGGCGGTCAGGTAGCTATAGTTTTCGTATTGCTTGTTGGCGGCCCGCAGTCGTCCGCTTTGTGCCTGCAAGGACAGCGACGTGAGTAGCAGCCCTGCCATGACCAGCAATATCTGTACAGATCGGTTCATGAGGTAAACGGTTTTATAAACTATGGGTTTCTCAGACGTGCTATATCAAAACAAGTGCCAAACTAGACCGCCCCTTACAGATTGCCGCCGGATTAGTGGTGTTCCTCAAGCCGAAAACGGGTTGATGGGCAGTTGGGTGGCGGGGTTGGGTTGCCAGATGAGAGTGGCCACGCGGGTGGTTTGGGCCGAAATACGCGCCTGATGGCTTGCCCGCAGGCCCACCACCCACACCACCACCCCGCCGCACACCAGCACCCAGGTACGTTGGCGGTGGGGGAGGGGCAGCTTCAGCGTAGCCAAAAAATGCCCCACCAACTGGCTTTTGTTCAGGCCCAGGGGCCGAAACCGATCGCCGGGTTGCCAGGGCCGCAGCACCCACGGAAAGGGCAGCGCGGCAGCATCGAGGTACACCGTGTTGGGCGAATCGGGGTGGGTTGCGTCGGCCAGGTACGTTGTTGGTGCCGGGCTGTGGGCCGTGAGGTGGCCGTCTGTTCCCAACGGCAGGGGTTGGGCGGGCCAGGCGGTAAGGGTTTGGGCGGGGTGTGGGGTGTGGGGCGGTAGCAGCCAGAGCAGCCCTCGGTCGTGAGTGAGGTGGTGCTGGGGAGCCAAAAAAACCTGCCCGCTACGGCTTGCCGGTACTGGAAAAACGGCTCGCCAGCACTGGGCCAGCACGTCGGGCATGAAGCCGTAGGGGCGCAGCCATTCGCCCAGCCGGAACAGCGGTTCGGGCAACGTACCCAGCCGGGCCACACTCAGCACCAGCCCGCCCGGCACTGCCTGCCCACACTGCCCCCACGAGGCAGTCAATTCATTCTGTACCAGTGTGTCGGCGGCTTGAAGTTGGGCTAGTGAGCGGGTTAGGGTCTGAAACAAGGCGGGGTTTAGCTGCTCCAGCACGGGCACCACGCGGTGCCGGAGCAGATTGCGGCTATACGCCTCGGTGGCGTTGCTGGCATCTTCGCGCCAAACCAGCCCGTGCTGGTGGGCGTAGGCCAGAATTTGGGCGCGGGTGGCGGGCCAGAGCGGGCGCACCACGGCGGGCCAACCAGGTACGTTGCCGGGATGGCGGGCGGGCATTCCGCGTAGCCCCGCCAGGCCCGTGCCGCGTACCAGGTTCAGCAGCACGGTTTCCAACACGTCGTTGAGGTGGTGGGCCGTAGCCACGGCAACGTACCTGTGTTCGGCAAGCAGCGTGGCAAACCAGGTGTAGCGTAGGTGCCGGGCCGTTTCCTGAACCGATTCGCCCCGCGTCTGCGCTTCTTTGGCTGTGTTGAACCGGGTTTGGTAAAAGGGAACGCCCCGGCGCAGAGCCTCGGCGGCCACAAAGTCGGCATCGGCATCAGATTCGGCCCCGCGCAGACCGAAATCTACGTGGGCCACGCCAACGGCATATCCAGCCTGCTGCATCAGGTGCCAGAGTACCATCGAATCCAGCCCCCCGCTCACGGCCAGCAATACGCGGTCGGTGGGGGCAAAGAGGTGCTGTTCGTTAATAAACGCTAAAAAAACGCGGGAGAGCACAGGGTGGGTTATTTTTGTGGTCTGGAAAACCTTGTCAAACGTGAAGTTAGCCCGACAAAAATATAGCCTTTACTGCCGAATCGCCTTTTTTATTGGCGTGTTGGTCGGCTCAGGTACGTTGGCCCGGGCGCAGGTAGGCGGTTTTCCCCCGGCAACGGGCCGAGGCACCACCGAGCAGGTCGAGATTTTGGGTGCCGACAGTCTGGAGGTGAATCAGGTGCCGGGCACGGCCACGCGGCGGCTGGTGGGGCGGGTGCGGTTGCGCCACAAAGGGGCACTCATGTTTTGCGACCTGGCCATCCAGAACGCCTCGGCCAACGTGGTGGAAGCCTACGGAAACGTGCGCATTCTTCAGGGCGACACCATCACCGTGAAAGGCGACACCATGTACTACTATGGCAATACGCGCTCCTCAACCCTGCTGGGCCGGGTATCCCTGCGCGACACCAAAATGACGCTTACCACCGCCCGCCTCGACTATGACCTGGCCAACGGCCTGGCCCACTACCCCACCAAAGGCCGCATTGTGGACAAAGAAAACATACTCACCAGCGAAGAAGGCTATTACGACACCCGCACCAAGCAGTTTACGTTTATTCGGAAAGTACGGCTGGTAAACCCCAAAACTACCCTCACCGCCGACTCGCTGCTCTACAACAGTCTCACCCGGATTGCCACGTTTCAGGGGCCAACCCGCATTGTGAGCAAAGACGGCACTTTGCTGGCCAAAAAAGGCACCTACAACACCCTCTCCCGCGTGTCGGATTTTCAGCAACGGGCCACCGCCGTAACCGACAAATACACCCTCACGGGCGACACGCTGGTGTTCGACAACCAGACCGAACTGGGTTTGGCGCGGGGCAACGTGGTGCTGGTGGGCAAAGAAAACAACACTACCATCACGGGCCAACAGGGCCGCTACAACGGCAAAGCGGGCGTGTCAAGGGTGACGGGCAACGCCGTGGTGCGGGCCGTGGTGAGCCAGGATACGCTCTACATGCGGGCCGATACGCTGTTTTCGTATGATACGCCCAGCGGCAGCAAAGAAAAAAAAGCCCGCAAACTGGTGGGGCAAAAAAACGTGCTCGTCTACAAATCTGACCTCCAAAGCCGCTGCGATTCGCTGGTCTACGCCGTGTCGGATTCCATTATCTATTTCTATAAAAAACCCATTGTCTGGAGCCAATCCTACCAGATGGAGGCCGATACGCTGACGGCGAAACTCAAAAATAACCGCATCAATACCATGCTGTTGCGGGGCCGTTCGTTTGTTATCTCGCAGGATTCGCTTCAGTATTTCAATCAGATAAAAGGCCGTTCCATCACGGCTTCGTTCAGCACCGTGCAAGACACGTTGCGCCCCAAACCGGTAGCCCGCGCCGGGGCCAAAGCTGCCCCGCGCACTGCCCGCCCGGTGCCGGTTTCTGCCGCGCCACCCACCGTTGCCACCAAAACGCTGCTGAACCGGGTGGTGGTGGAGGGCAACGGTCAGAGCATTTATTACGTAGTGGATGAGAAGAACGTCTTCACGGGCATGAACCGCGTAGATTGCAGCAAGATGAACATCGAATTTAAGAAAGGTCGCGTAGGTACAATTCGGTTCTACGGAAGCCCCGACGGAGTGCTCACGCCGCCTAAACTGCTGACAGAAGACAAGAAAAAACTCGATGGGTTCCGGTGGCGAATGGCCGACAAGCCTACCAAAGAACAGGTACTGGGTACGCTGGTGAAGCAACCTTTGCCGCCCGAATCGGTCAGGACGTTGCCGTTAGATAAGAACGGCATTAAATTTGATGCAATAAATAAACTAATCCCTGATAATAAGGGTCAAAAGAAGTAAATCGCATTGTATTCACAATTTTATGGATTTTACCGCGTTGCCGTTGCCCGCTTTACTCAACAACAAACCAACGTTCTGACTGTCAGCTATGAAACAAAATGTACGTTTATACGGGTGTTTACTTGGTCTGCTGTTGGCCACTTCCGTGCGGGCGCAGGTGCCGGGGCGGAGTCGGCTGGAGTTAGGCCGAAAAACTACTCTGCCTACCCCCACCGTTTCGGCCAACAAGCCCCAACGGTTGCTGATGCCATTGCCCCGGCCTATGTCGCCCATGGACAGGCTCTTGACGCAGGGAAAAAACTTGGCCATGCGCGACTATTACCGGTCTATCCTGATTGCGGCACCCACGGCCAAATCGCAGACGGCCCGGCAGGTAGCTGCCCCCAACGATGCTTCAGTGGCGGCGGGTCTAAACACTGAACGGTCGGTGGAAATGGCCGTTCGAGCCGATGAGTACATGTTCAGCAACGACCGGCTCACGGTCTCGAACATCTACCCCAACCCCGCCCACGATTTGGCCGAGATTGACTATGTCATTAGTGGCAACACCGGCGGCGTAACCATCACGTTGCTCAGCATTTTCGGCTCGCCCGTGGCCGAATACACCCTCGACCGCGCCGACCGGAAAGTACGCCTCCAAACCCGCGACCTTCCCACGGGCTACTATTTCTACCAGCTTTCGGTAGAAGGCGTGAAGGTGGCTACCAAAAAACTGCTCGTGAAACACCCCTAGTAGTGGGCTGTGTTAAGGATTGTTAATCTGCCCCGGTGCAGACACCAGACTGGCTACAACCCCGTTGAGAGGGTGTAGCCATTATTTTTGTATCTTTGCGACCTTATGCGAAATCGTTGTCTTATTGGGGTGGTAATCGGGGTGTTGCTAACGGGCTTGTGGGGCTGCGGCGATTTTGCCAAAGTGCAGAAAAAAGGTACCGACACCGAGAAATACAAAGCCGCCCTGAACTACTTTGCCAAGAAAGACTGGTACCGGGCGGGGGTGCTGTTTGAAGAGATCATCCCCAAGCTGAAGGGTAGCTCCGAGCAGGAAATATCGCAGATCAACTACGCACACACCCAGTACAATCAGGGGCTGTATGAACCCGCCGCGCAACTCTTTAAACGGTTTTACGAGACCTTTGCCCGCAGCGAATCGGCCCCGGATGCGATGTATATGTACGCCCTGTCGCTCTACAAATCAACGCCAAATTACAACCTCGACCAGTCCAATACCGTCTCGGCCATGTCGGCGTTGCAGGATTTTGTGAACACCAACCCCGACAGCGAACACGTACCTGACTGCACCAACCTGATTCTGAACCTGCGCAAACGCCTGGAACGCAAAGCCTACGAACGCGCCAAGCAGTACCATAAAGTGAGCGGGTTTAGCATTGCCAACTACAAATCGTCGGTGGTGGCCATCACCAATTTTCAGCGCGAATTTCCCGATTCGGAATACAACGAAGAACTGGCGTTTTTGAAGATCGATGCTGAATACAACTTGGCCCGTAATTCGCTGGAAACCAAGCAGAAGGAACGGTTTTTGGATGAGTTGACGTTCTTCAGAGACTTCAAAGAAAAGTACCCCAACAGCAAGTATTTGAAAGAAGCTGAGCGTATGCGGGACCTCACCGCCAAAGAACTCAGCCGATTGGCGAGCGAAGAAAAAGCCCGCGAAGACCTTAAAAAGCAACCACTCCCGAACCCCAACGCCCCGGCAAAGGTCACTTCGGCAAACAAATAAATCTATGGCATCCAATCCGTCAATCATTACCCGCGACACCGACAAAATTGCCGTCGTAACGGGCAATATGTACGAGTCGGTTTCGATTATCTCGAAACGCGCCCGGCAGATTTCGGTCAAAAACAAAGAAGAACTCAGCAACCGGCTGTCTGAATTCGTTACCGCCGTAGACACGCTGGAAGAGGTATTTGAAAACCGCGAGCAGATCGAAATCTCTAAGTTCTACGAACGCTTGCCCAAGCCCACTACCCTGGCTACCGACGAGTTTCTGGCCGGTAAAGTGTATTTCCGCTACCCGGTAGAGGGCGAAGAAAAAGTATAGTCACCGGCCAAAAAAGGCCCTTTTCGTGTGTCCCACGGGCGTAAACCAACGTACCTGACCCCCGTGGCAGGCGGTGCGTTGCGCCCGTGGGACATGCTTGTTTTCAATACCATGAATCCACTGCGGGGTAAACGAATTTTGCTGGGTGTGTCGGGCAGCATTGCCGCCTACAAAGCGGCGTTGCTGGTGCGATTGCTGGTGAAAGCCGAAGCCCAAGTGCAGGTCATTATGACCGAATCGGCCACGACGTTTATTACCCCGCTTACCCTGGCCACGCTGTCTAAACGCCCCGCCCTCATGGCTCTGGTAGCCAATTCGGAAACCGGAATCTGGAACAACCACGTTGACCTGGGCCTTTGGGCCGATGCGCTCGTGATTGCCCCGGCTTCGGCCCGCACCCTGGCTCGCTGCGCCCATGCCCTGGCCGACGACCTGCTCTCGGCCACGTACCTCTCGGCTCGGTGCCCCGTTTTTGTGGCCCCGGCCATGGATCTGGACATGTACCAACACCCCGCCACGCGGGAGAATCTGGACCGGCTGCGGCGGTTCGGTAACCACATCATCAGCCCCGGCCACGGCGAACTGGCGAGCGGATTGGTGGGCGAAGGCCGACTAGCCGAACCCGAAACCATTGTCCAGACGCTGGAAAGCCACTTTGGGCGGCAACCTGGCTGGGTAGGCAAATCGGTATTGATTACGGCTGGCCCCACGCAAGAGGCCCTTGACCCGGTGCGGTACATCAGCAATCATTCCACCGGCAAAATGGGTTTTGCGCTGGCCAACGCCTTTGCGCTGGCCGGTGCCGAGGTGACGCTGGTGTGCGGGCCAACGTACCTGGACACCCCCCGCCCCGGCATTCGGCGGGTAGATGTTCGGTCGGCGCAGGAGATGTATGAAGTCGCCGCCGCCGCCTTTCCTGCCGCGCACCTAACCATCCTCAACGCTGCCGTGGCCGATTATCGCCCCGTGGAAGTGGCGTCGGAAAAAATAAAGAAGAAAGACAGTCAAATCAGTATCGACCTGACCAAAACCGTGGATATTGCTGCCACACTGGGTGCCCAAAAACGCCCCGACCAGCACATGATGGGCTTTGCGCTGGAAACCACCAACGAACGGGCTAACGCCCTGGACAAACTACGCCGCAAAAACCTGGACTGGATTGTGCTCAACTCCCTGCGCGATGTAGGGGCCGGTTTTGGGCACGACACGAACAAAATTACCGTTATAGACCGGCAGGAAACCGTACTGGAATTTGACCTGAAAACCAAAGAAGCCGTGGCCCACGACCTGCTGACCCTCGTGACCGCCACCCTGTGCTAACCAACCGTTTTATGCTTCGTAAACTACTTTTGGCACTGCTATTCACGATTGGTTTGCGCACTGCCCACGCGCAGGAACTGGCCTGTAACGTGATTCTGAACACCGATCAGTTGGCGGCTTCCCAGAAAAGCGACCTCACCTATTTTAGCCAGTTGAAGGGCGTGATATCGGAATTTATGAACAACCGCCGCTGGTCAACGGATCAGTTTTCGACCGCCGAGAAGATCAACTGTACCCTCACCATCAGCCTGTTGC
The DNA here is from genome assembly GCA_043763995.1 of Fibrella sp. Classification (GTDB taxonomy): domain Bacteria; phylum Bacteroidota; class Bacteroidia; order Cytophagales; family Spirosomataceae; genus Fibrella. The sequence goes on along the minus strand of JAYUKZ010000051.1, from coordinate 4,315 downwards.
AGTCTACGGCCCTGGGTGTTTTCAAGGGCAACGCCCAACTGAGCGTGACCCGCCCCATCTTCGGTACCAGCTACCAGACCACCACGCTCACCTTCGTAGACCGGAATTTCGATTTTGGCTGGTTACCCACGCAACCGTTTTTTTACCGCGAAAACCAGTATTCCGACGACCTGACACAGATGCTGGCGTTTTATGCGAACATCATTTTGGCGGTCGATTACGATTCGTTTTCGCGGCAGGGGGGCAGCGTGTATGTGCAACGGGCGTTTCAGATCGTGAACGTGGCGCAGGCTGTGTCGGACAATGGCGGCTGGACGGCGCAGGATAACAGCCGCCGAAACCGGTATTGGCTGGTCGAAAATATTCAGAATCAGCAGGTTATACCGTTTCGCGATGGGTTTTACGCCTACCACCGGCTGGGGCTGGATGCCTTTGCCACCAACCCCGTTCAGGCCCGGAAATACACCATGGAGTTGCTGACGAGCATTCGGCAAATTGCGTTGCAAAAGCCGGGCGCGGTGCTGCTGAACGCCTTTTTCGATGCCAAATCCGACGAGTTACTGAATATTTTGGCCGAAGGCACCCGCGACGAACGCAAACGGGCCTTCGATTTGCTCTCGTTTCTGGACCCCGGCAAAACCGAAAGCTACCGGCGATTGCTCAACTAACCCCCGCCAAATTATTTCGCTGTAAAGACTGTTTCTTCCTCGTATGCTATCGCACTTGTTGATTAAGAATTACGCGCTGATCGATCAACTGGAAATGGCCCCCGATCATGCCCTTAACATCGTTACGGGCGAAACCGGCGCGGGAAAATCCATTATGCTGGGGGCCATTGGGCTGCTGTTGGGCCACCGCGCCGACACGAGGGTGCTCTACGACCCTTCGGTGAAATGCGTTATTGAAGGGTCGTTTGATGTGGCCGGGTACGTGATCGAAACCATTTTCGAGGAGGAAGAACTCGATTTTGCACCCGTTTGCATTGTGCGGCGCGAAATCAGCCCGGCGGGCAAGTCGCGGGCATTTGTGAACGACACGCCCGTAAACCTGGACACCATGCGGAGGGTCACGAGCCAACTGATGGACATCCATTCGCAGCACGATTCGGTACTGTTGGGTTCCAACGAATACCAGTTGCAGATTGTGGATACTTACGCCCAGGACGATGACCGGCTACGTATTTATCGTGTTGATTACCAGACCTATCGGGAACGGCAGATTGCCTATGACCACCTCACCAACGAGGCCGGAGCCATGCGCCGCGAGTTCGATTATAACAATTTTTTGTTTGAAGAACTGACCAAAGCCGCCCTTGTGCCCCACGAGCAGGAGAGTCTGGAACAGGAGTTGAACGTGCTGGAGAACGCGGGCGAAATCAAAGAACGCCTCCAACTCGCCGCCGACTATCTGGACAACCCCGAACAGTCGGTGGTGTCGTTGCTGAAAAGCGCGGTGGGGTGTTTGAACCAAGTCAGCAAACTGGCCGCGCAGTACCGCCCGTTGCAGGAACGCGCCCAGAGTACGCTGATTGAACTGCGCGATTTGGCGGGCGAAATCGGTACTGAACAGGAGAGCGTGGAGATGGACGACACCCGCACCACCACCGTGCGCGACCGCCTTAACCTGCTGTATCAACTGCAAACCAAGCATCAGGCCAAAAACGTGGCCGCGCTCATGGCCCTGCGCGATGAACTGGGCCAGAAAGTGAACAACGTGCTGAACCTGGACGAGGAAATCAGTAAGGCAAAAGCGAAGGCCGACGCGGCCCAGAAAAAGATGCTGGCCAGTGCCGAAAGCCTCTCCAAAGTGCGGACAGCCGCGCTGAAACCCATTGAAAAAGAGCTGGGTACGTTGCTGCAAGACCTGGGAATGCCCAACGCCTCACTACGGATCGAAGCCGAAAAAGGACGACCCGGCCCGTCGGGTATCGACACGGTTTCGTTCCTGTTCAGTGCCAATAAGGGCGTGAAACCCCAACAGTTGAAGCAGGTGGCATCGGGTGGCGAATTTTCGCGGTTGATGATGGCCATTAAGTACATTCTGGCCAGCAAACGGTCGTTGCCCACCATCATTTTCGACGAAATAGACACGGGCGTTTCGGGGGAAATTGCCATTAAAATGGGCAACATGATGCGCGATATGGCCCACACGCACCAACTGATTGCCATTACGCACCTGCCCCAGATTGCGGCGCAGGGCGTGGCCCACTATTTTGTGTATAAAGATCATTCGTCGGCCAAAACCGTGAGCCGTATTCGGAAGCTTAGTTTCGACGAACGGGTACAGGAAATCGCCCAGATGATTGGCGGCAAAACGCCGTCGCCGAGCGCGGTCAGCAACGCCCGCGAAATTTTAGAATTAAACGCAACTGCTTAACGATCAATGAAGAACATCGTATTTTCCCTTGCTTTACTGCTCACGGTTTGGGCGTGTGGCCCTGCCGAAAAAAAGGCGGAAGCCGCTGTGGAGCAAGCTACTGGCACTGAGGCTTCCGTTGAGCAAGCCGAAAAAGCCGTTTTTGCCGTTCATGACGAAGCCATGCCCCGTATTGACGAGGTGATGAAACTCAAGAAAGCCCTCAACGGCCAACTTGTTGCGCTCGACAGTGTGGCCGCTACCGCCAACCCTACCCAGGCCCTCCGCGCCGACGAGCAGAAAGCCCAGGTACGTCAGCTTGTGACTCGCCTCACCGAGGCCGACAGCCTGATGATGGACTGGATGGCCAACTACAACGGCGACACGCTGAAAAAAATACCCCAGGCCGAAGCCATCCGGTACCTCAACGACCAAAAACAACGCATCACCGATGCCAAAAATAAAATTGACCAAAGCATTAGCCAAGCCAATGCTTATCTGCAACCCTAACGCTGCCCAACGTTGGCTCAGGTACGTTACGGTGGTTTTTTTGGGCCTGTTGGTGGCTTGTAGCCAGCCCGAAAAACTGCCTATTTTGGGCGAACGAAGCCTGGAAACCCGGCAGGTGAACGGCCAGACCGTTACGGATTCGGTCTACCACACTATCCCCGATTTTGCGTTTGTGAGCCAGTACGGCGACACCGTAACTCAGGCAACGTTGGCGGGGAAAATTTACGTGGCCGATTTTTTCTTTACCTCGTGCCCCACCATTTGCCCCATTATGAAAACCCAGTTGAAGCGGGTGTACGAACGCTTCGGTACCAACTCCAGCGTGGTGTTGCTTTCGCATACCATAGACCCCGCTCACGACTCGGTGCCGGTGCTCAAAGCCTTCGCCGACGCGCTCGGCGTGACGGACAAAAGCTGGCTTTTCGTGACCGGCGACCGGGAGAAAATTTACGATATCGGCCAGACGAGCTACATGGTTACGGCGCAGCAGGATGCCTCGGCACCGGGCGGCGTGGTGCACAGCGGCGCGTTTATTCTGGTCGATAAAAACCGGCACATCCGGGGCATTTACGACGGTACCACCCCCGACGGTGTAAATAAACTGATGCTGGATATGGATAAGTTGCTGGCGGAAAAGGAGTGATGGGGTAGGGGGTATTTTTTTTGGCGGTGTATTAGTATTCGGTGTATCGTACTCGGCCAGGGCGGAGGCAAGCCCCGCCTCTACACAGCAGCCCCCGAAACAAGTAGGGAATTTGGGTAATGATGGCATTGTAGGGGCGGGGCTTGCCTCCGCCCTGGGCCGATGCTGATACGCCGAATACTAATACCCCCCCAAAAAACATCAATTCAACATACCAACACGATCACCATGACATTCGCCAAAACATCCCTCACCCTCGGCATCCGGCAGCTTTTGGGCAGTACCGGCCTGTTCTATTCGGTACTTCTGCTATTACTCTGCTTCCTGACTTCCTGCCAAAGCGAGGAGGAAACCAAACGCCAGAAATACATTACGGAGGGCATCATGCTGTACCGAAAAAACTGCGCCAACTGCCACCAAACCAACGGCGCGGGGCTGGCCAATTTATACCCGCCCCTGGTCGGCTCTGACTATATGAAGGCCAACAAAAACGCCGTGATCTGCTCCATTCGGTACGGGCAACAGGGGGCAATTGTGGTAAACGGCAAGCCCTACAACCGCGTCATGCCCGCCCAATTGCAGTTTAGTGCCCTGGAAGTAGCCGAAATAACGACCTACATCTACAGCGAATGGGGTAACGACAAACGCCTCGTGACTGGCAAAGAAGCCGAGGCTATTCTGGCCAACTGCCCCAACAAGCCCTGAAACCCCGCCGCCACCACGTACCTGGAGGCCCTTACAAGCCGCCTTCCATGTTGAACACGCCGGTTACTTTGCGGATCGAATAGCGGGAAAAATCCTGGTTGG
>JAYUKZ010000050.1:0-1423 GCA_043763995.1 Fibrella sp. | reverse complement strand
CAATTTGGCGGGGAGCCACCCCCAGCCCCGTGCAGGCTCCCGCGCTCATGGTGCTGGAACTGGTTACGAAGGGGTACGAACCGAAGTCAATATCCAATAGTGATCCCTGCGCCCCCTCGGCCAAAACCCGTTGCCCGGCCACCAGGGCGCGGTTCAGGTCATATTCGCTGTCGGTAAGTTTAAACGTTTTCAGGAACTCAACGGCACTGAAGAAATCGGCCTCTGCTTCGGCCAGCACCGCCGCATAGTCGAAGGCCAAGCGGTCCAGAATGAGCATGTGGGTACGTACCAGGGCGTGGTATTTTTCGGGGAAACTGGGCAGCAGCACGTCGCCCACGCGCAGCCCTTGCCGGGCCACTTTGTCCTGGTACGTTGGCCCGATTCCCCGCAGGGTCGAGCCAATCTTGGCGGCTCCTTTGGCCTGTTCATACGCCGCATCGAGCAGGCGGTGGGTGGGAATAATGAGCGATGCCTTGCGGGAAATAAGCAGGTTCTGGCGCAGGGGAAGGTCGTATTTGGCCAATCCGTCAATTTCGCGCCGAAACACGATGGGGTCGAGCACTACCCCGTTGCCGATGATGTTGAGAATATCGGCCCGAAAAATACCCGACGGAATTTGGTGCAGCACGTGCTTGAACCCGTCAAATTCAAGCGTGTGGCCCGCGTTGGGGCCACCCTGAAACCGGGCCACCACCTGATATTGCGGTGCCAGCACATCCACAATTTTACCCTTGCCTTCGTCGCCCCACTGGAGGCCCAATAATACGTCTACCATTGTCTATTAAAAAATCAGCCTACGCGCTTCGATGCGTTCAGGCGTATTGAAGCGTAACATCAGGGTAATTACCCATCCCGTTGCTGTGCGTGATTCTATCACAGAGTCGACCAGTTCAAAATGGTCAGACCAATTGTCTTTTCTGGGGTTAAAAAAATAAACGAAATCGCCACATTCATCGTGAGTTGTACCTATGTCGGCCCCTTTCGCGGCGTTGCAAAGCATACAGGCGTAGGCCAGATTATCCAGGTTACTGGTACCTCGGTGCTTTAAAGATCGAATATGATCGATGTGATGAGTGTAGTTGTTCAACTCGTCATCATCGGGCATCAGGCAATATTCACATCGGTTTTCAGCCCGCTCAATCACCACCTTACGGATGTCTGCCGGAATGCGATCACCGACTCTGGACATATTTCCTCGCTCTTGCTTTAGCCAGCCGGATAACACTTTCCACTTCCATATAATGCGTTAGTTCGGCGCGTTCGTCGGGAGAAATATTGCCACTGTTCGACAGCCAAAGTAGTTCACTCACGCGGGTTTGTGAACTTTCAGATGGTTTAAAGGCCAGAATTTGATCGGGCGACATACCGGCAAGCATAGAAGTGACGATATCAGCGTAGACGTTCATAATCAGTTGTTGTTTAA
>JAYUKZ010000049.1:0-1424 GCA_043763995.1 Fibrella sp. | reverse complement strand
CGTTGCCCACAATCAGTTCGTGGGGGAACACGGCTTTGGCTTCGCCGGGAAGGTTGGCCTCGAAGGGTTCGTCGTCGGTGGTACTTTCCAGGTACGTGTTCAGGGGGCGGAGTGGCTCCCATTTGCGGGCCAGAAACTGGTCGGGTAGGCGGCGGTTGTTGTAGGCCTTCACCCAGGCGGGCAGGTCGGCGCGGTAAAACGTGCTTGTGATCCAGTTCCCATCTTTGGAGTCGAACCAGTAGGCGGCATCGGCACTGTGGCCGGCGGGCAAAATAGACCCCCGGTCTTTGAGGGCCACGCCAATGACTTTGGCCCGGTTGTCGGTGGCCAGTTTAAGCTGATCGCCCAGGGTGGTGACGAGCATATTTCGCGGCGACATGTGGCCCGCCACGCCCGTGTTGCCTACCGTTTTCACGGTGGTATCTTCGGCGCAGTAGACCATTCGGCCCTGTTGACGGTCGTAAAATTCATTGCCCACAATGCCGTTCAGGGCTGGGGCCGAGCCGGTGTAGATGGCCGCATGGCCGGGGCCGGTGTAGGTGGCAGCAAAATGATACTGGTTATTCCGGCAGTTAAAACCCTGATCCAACAACCGCCGAAAACCGCCCCCGGTGGCCGTGGTGCTGTATTTTTCGTAATACCGATATAAATAGTCGTACCGCATCTGGTCGATCACGATGCCTACCACCAACTTGGGTCGGTTGGGGAAAACCGCCGAAACGGGCGGGGTAACGGGCGGTTGTTTGGTCTGCCCAACGGCAACCGACGTACCCAACAGGGCAATGAAGCAAGCGAGCAACAGAGAAAAACGCATGAACGGGAGAGTGCGGCCCGTTGGGCCGGTTAGGGTAGCCAAAGGTAACGAACATTTTGGGGGCACTCACCGTTGACTTACTGAACAATCAGCGAAGTTTTCGCCACGCCACCATGCACGCAGGTACGTTAGTTAGCCCGGCCCAACAGAGCACGAGAGGCATTTGGATTGCCCTCACCATCCTGGTGGCCTGGTTTTCGCTCCTGGCGTTTTTGCTCACCTACCGTAGCCCCGTAGCCGCCTGGTCTGGCGTGGGCCTGAGTTGGGCCGACCCTTTGGTGTATGCGTTCGTGCTGCTCCAGATGCACCTCTACACGGGCGTGTTCATCACCGCTCACGATGCCATTCACGGCGTGGTGGCCCCCGGAAACAAACGCCTCAACCACGCGTTTGGCTGGGTGGCTACGTTGCTGTTTGCCTTCAATAATTACCGAAAACTGTCGGCGGGGCACCACCTGCACCACCGCCACGCCGCCACCGAACACGACCCCGACTACCACCGGGGCAACCCCCATTTTCTGCGCTGGTTTCTGGACTTTGCCCGCAGCTACGTGTCTGTCTGGCAAATTCTGGGCATGGCCGTGACCTACAACGTGCTGAAACTGTGGTT
>JAYUKZ010000048.1:0-19230 GCA_043763995.1 Fibrella sp. | reverse complement strand
TGCTGCACCAGTTTCACGCCCATTTTGCCTATAACTTCGAAAACATAAAAGCCGGGCTGATGCGCATGGCGTTTGGGTTTTTCAAGAAAGTGGTCATTGCCGACCGCCTCGCCCTGATGGTCGACCCCGCCTACGCCGACCCCGCCCAACACAACGGCCTCACGCTGCTGGTGGCCACTTTTTTCTACACCTTCCAGATTTACTGCGATTTTTCGGGCTACTCCGATATTGCCATCGGCGCGGCGCGGGTGATGGGTTTCAACCTTATGGAGAATTTCAACGCGCCCTATCTGGCCAACTCCATCACCGAATTCTGGCGGCGGTGGCACATCTCACTCTCCACCTGGTTCCGCGACTATCTGTACATTCCGTTGGGCGGCAACCGCAAGGGCGCATTCCGCCGCGACCTGAACCAACTGGCCGTTTTTATGGCATCGGGCCTCTGGCACGGGGCCAACTGGACCTACGTCATCTGGGGCGGCCTCCACGGCCTATATCAGGTGGCGGCAGGTCGGCGCGACAAATGGCTGGGCCGCACCAGGCTGGTTAATACAGGGCGGGGCAGTGCCGAGTTGACCAACGGCAAAGCACAGGCCGTTGACAATAAATTTTCGCCCTGGTACGTCGGTAATGTGCTGATAACCTTCGCGTTAGTGATGCTGACGTGGGTATTTTTCCGGGCCAACAGTGTAAGTTCGGCGTTGTTGATTCTGAAAAAGATAGCCACGCTCTCTGTCTTCGAGCCGGTCAGCACGCCCCTCAACGCCACCGAGATGGGCGTTTGCTTCGTCCTGATTTTGTTTTTGCTCATTAAAGAAGGCACCTACCTGGTCATTCCCACCCGCCACACGCCCCGTTTCTACCTGCTGCTAACCCTCATTCTTTTCACAACTTACCTGTTCGGCGTATTCACGTCCAACCAGTTCATCTATTTCCAGTTTTGACCCGCGTGTAGAGACGCATCTTTGCGTCTCATACCAGCGCGAAGCCATACGCCGGAATTGATTCTACCCCACTGCTTCGCGCTCTACCCAGACGCGAGTGTCGCGTCTCTACACACGGCCTACCTTTGCCCCATGCTTGAAACTATTTTCAACACCGTCTCGCGTCAGCTTGGTCTGCTTAGCCAAACGCTATTATCGGTGCTGAAGGTGCTGATTAAATCGCGTTTTTTCGTGGAAATTCCTGCGCCGCAGCGGGCGGTTTGTTCGGTGTTGGGCAACGGGCCGTCGCTGCGCCAATCGCTGGATGAGGGTTGGGATTGGCTAGCCGAAACGGAGACGTTTTGCGTCAATAATTTTGCATCCTCGCCCGAATATGCCCGGCTTAAACCCATGAACTACGCCCTGCTCGACCCGGCGTTTTTTCTGTTTTCCGACCAAAATAACGGGCGCAAAGACTTGGAGAAAACCATTCGCTGTTTGGTCAACCTCACGGTGTGGCCCCTGCTGCTGTGGGTGCCGCAGGGGGCGCGGGGCAGTTATTTGGTGCGGCAGGTGCAGGGCAAACAGCCCCACATCCGGGTGGTGTTTTTCAACTACACTGTGGTGCGGGGCTACGCCTGGTTTCGGCATTTTGTGTTTGGCCGGGGGTGGGGAATGCCCCAATGCCAGAACATTTTGGCGGCTTCGCTCTACCTGGCCATCACGCGGCGGTTCCAGACGGTTTACCTCTTCGGGGCCGACCATTCCTGGCACGAAGAAATCCGGGTGTCCGATGCCAACGAGTTGTTAATGAAGCAGGAACACTTCTACGACAAACCCGGCGAAGCCACCTACGTACCTGTATATGACGTGGTTAAGCACGAAACCTCCCGGATGTCGGCCCAATTTTCGTCGCTTTCCAAAGCCTTCTATAGCTACGAAATCCTGCGCGATTATGCCGCCGCCCGCCAGGTACGGGTGCTGAACGCCAGCGCAAAAACCTACGTTGATGCGTTCAAACGAGTTAAACTAAATTAATTGCGAACGCGGATGGGGCAGATGTAGCGGATTGACGCAGATTTTTAATCCGTTTAGGTCAATTTGAAAAATCTGCGTCAATCCGCTATATCTGCCTCATCCGCGTTTGCACTCCCTCATGCTTGACCTCACTAATAAATCGATTTTAATTACCGGCGGAACGGGTTCGTTCGGCAAAAAATTTGTGGAAATGGTATTGGCCCGCCACCCCGGCATTCGGCGGCTGGTGGTCTACTCGCGCGACGAACTGAAACAGTTCGAGATGAGCCAGACCTTCCCCACCAGCCAATACAAAGCCATGCGCTATTTCATTGGCGACGTGCGCGACGGCGAGCGGCTGAAACGTGCCTGCGAAGGCATCGACATCATCATCCACGCCGCCGCCCTGAAGCAAGTGCCCGCCGCCGAATACAACCCGATGGAGTGCATCAAAACCAACGTGTTTGGGGCCGAAAACGTCATAAACGCTGCCCTGGATAACGGCGTACAGCGCGTAGTGGCCCTTTCGACCGATAAAGCCGCCGCGCCCATCAACCTCTACGGAGCCACCAAACTCTGTTCGGACAAACTCTTTGTGGCAGCCAACAACATGAAAGGCAGCCGGGATTTGCGGTTCTCGGTGGTGCGCTACGGCAACGTAATCGGCTCGCGGGGGTCGGTGGTGCCGTTTTTTCTGGAGAAGCGAAAAGAAGGCATCCTGCCCATTACCCACGCCGACATGACGCGGTTCAACATCTCGCTCCAGGACGGGGTGGAGATGGTGCTCTACGCCCTGGAACACGCCTGGGGCGGCGAAATATACGTACCCAAGATTCCCTCCTACCGCATCACCGACGTGGCTACCGCCATTGGCCCCCGCTGCCAACAGGTGCTGGTGGGGGTGCGCCCCGGCGAAAAGCTGCACGAGGAAATGATTACCGAAACCGACTCGCTCAACACCCTCGAAACGGAGCAGTATTTCGTGATTACACCCTCGACTCCCACCTGGCAGGTAAACGATTACCTGGCTGCGTTTGGCGGCACCCGCGTGGCCGAGGGCTTCAAATACAACTCCGGCACCAACACCGAGTGGCTCACCGTGGCCCAACTCCAAGACCAGATTCGTACCCACGTTGATGCCGGTTTTTCGGCAGACTAACCATTTTTTTTCGTCCGAAAGATGCCTTCCCTCAGTGACCTGCGCCTTTTTCCCGGTTTCGGCAACGTACCTGACCAACAGTTGCAGTGGCTGCTGGACCGGGCCGAAACCGACGATTTTGCCCCCGGCGAGGTGCTCTACGCCGCCCATGCCCCCATTGATGTCATGCGGTTTTTGCTGGAAGGCGAAATCAGCATCGTGAGCCAGGCCGACGATGACCTGCTGACCTACGTGGCCCCCGCCGTGCTGGGCGTGTTGCCCTACTCGCGCCTGACCGAGGCCACCAACCCACTCGTGGCCGACACCGCCGTGCGCACCCTGACGCTGCACCGCCGCCACCTCCGCGACCTGACCGCCACTTGCTACGAACTGACCCAAGCCCTGGTGCAACAAATGACCGACCGGGTCAGAAATTTTGCCCACCAGGCCCAGCAGGAAGAGAAAATGGCCTCGTTGGGGCGGCTCTCTGCCGGGCTGGCCCACGAACTGAACAACCCCGTGGCGGCCATTGTGCGCAACGCCGATGCCCTCAAAAACCACCTCCGCGCCACCCCCGACCGGTTCAAACAAATTATGGCCCTGCGCCTGACCGACCAGCAGACCGATACCCTAAATGAGTGGCTGTTCGATAAACTCGACAGCAAAGCCAAACCCCTCCCGCTGCTGGAACGCAGTAATCTGGAAGACGACCTGACCGACTGGCTCGGCCAACACAACGTACCTGACCCCACCGACCTGGCCAGCACACTGGCCACACACCGCTTCAGCGAAACCGACCTTGCCTATATTTTGGGCGAAGTGGGCGCGGCCAACCTGCCGGGGGTGCTGGGGTGGGTCAACAGTAATTTGGTTACTGAAAAACTGGTGGTGGACATTGCCGATGCCTCTGGCCGCATGGCTACGCTGGTGGCTTCCATAAAAGCCTACACCCACATGGACCGGGGCGGCGGCAAAGAAATTGTAGATCTGACCGAAGGCATCCAGAGCACCCTGACGCTGTTGGGCCACGACATTCGGGCCAAAAACGCTACCGTCACCGTTCAGATTCCCACCGGGTTGCCCCCCCTGTTGGGTTGGCCCGGCGAATTGAACCAAGTTTGGACGAACCTCATCCACAATGCCATTGATGCCCTGCCCCCCCGCGCAGGTACGTTGCTGATTGCCGCCACCCCCGACCGCGACCAGTTTATCCGCATCAGCTTTACCGACAACGGCACGGGCATCCCGGAAGCGATTCAGAGTAAAATTTTCGAGCCGTTTTTCACCACCAAACCTGTGGGCAAAGGCACCGGGCTGGGGCTGGATATTGTGCAGGGCATTGTGAAACACCACAACGGCAGCCTCACGCTGACTTCGCAACCCGGCCAAACGGTGTTCACGGTCTGTTTGCCGCTGGGCACCTGAAAGTTGGGTTGAGGCCTTGCCCGGAGGCGGGACCGCCCCCCGTCCTAAAGGGAGCCTTGCTTGCACCCAAGTAGGCTTTTGCACAAGCAAGGCTCCCTTTAGGGCGGGGGGCGTTTTGGTCAGCTATCTGACAAATTGCCCGAAACTGTAAGACCGAATTTAAACCAGAAAACCGCCCGGAGGCCCGGACGGTTTTTGTCATGAATGGTGGATAAATCGGAAAGTAACGGAGCCAAACAGGCCCAAAAAAGCCTGGACCCGATAGCCTGTACTACTTGTCTACGAATGTTAGAGTGACCTAACAAACAAAGGTTTAGTGATGGCCAAACTACCCACCGCGCCCGTAACCGTGCAGGCAAAACCGTTTACTGAAATGTCTCCGAAAAAAGTATGCTAAACTCTCAGGTTAGGGAACCTTATCCAGGAAAAGCCGTTTCATGTACGATGCTTCTACAAATGTATACCGGAAGCTACCGCACTGTCTGACAAATTGCGCTCAGTTGATTACCAAGTACTCTTGTTTGCGTCTTTGGTGCCCTGTTTTGCTTATTTTGTAGAAGAGTGTCCCGTTTTAGTTTATCACCCTTTTAGTTGCTTAAACCCATGCAAACAGGAGTAGTAAAATTTTTCAATGAGAGCAAAGGATTTGGTTTCATTGTAGACGACGAATCGAAGAAAGACATTTTCGTCCACATCACCGGCCTGAACGGTCTGACCATTCGCGAGAACGATCAGGTATCGTACGAAATCGTTGACGGCAAGAAGGGCCTGAACGCCATGAACGTATCGAAGATGTAAACAGCCGGGCCAAACCCGTTTGTTTACCCCCAAAACCCGCCCCCCGAAAGGAGGCGGGTTTTTTTGTGGCCGCACGTGTAGAGACGCGACACTCGCGTCTGGGTAGCTGGCGAAGCATTTTTTCCACCCCATTGCTTCGCGCTCTACCCAGACGCAAGGATGCGTCTCTACGCACCGGCGGCAATGATGGCGATGGTTAACCGGCTGATGCAGACCAGGCGGTCTTGGTCGTCGGTGATGCGGATGTCCCAGACGTGGGTGGTGCGGCCAATATGGATGGCTTCGCAACGGCCATACACCCAGCCCGACCGCACCGACCGGATGTGGTTGGCGTTGATTTCCAGCCCCACGGCCCGCTGCGTGGTTGGGTCGGGTAGGCGCAACACCGAGGCCACGCTACCCAACGATTCGGCCAGCACCACCGAGGCCCCGCCGTGCAGAATGCCAAACGGTTGGTGGGTGCGCTCGTCAACGGGCATCCGGGCGGTCAGGTACGTGTCGGTGGCTTCCAGAAATTCAATGCCCAGGTGGCCCACAATAGAGCGTTGGTGAAACGCGGCCATAGCCACCAGATCGACGGGGGTGTTCATAAATGCGGGGTTTTTTTCGTACTTTTGCGGCCAATTACAGGTTGCCCTTTGTGCAACACCAACGGTTTTGGCTCGGAAAGATATCTATATTATTCGCCACGGCGAAACAGACTACAACCGCCGGGGTGTGGTGCAGGGCAGCGGCGTAGACTCTGACCTGAACGAGATGGGCCGAGCGCAGGCGATGGCATTCTTCGAGGCGTATCAGCACATACCCTTCGCCAAAATCTACACCTCCACCCTGAAACGTACCTACCAAACCGTCGAACCCTTCCTGGAACTGGGTATCCCCGTGGAGCGATTGTCGGGTCTGAACGAGATTAGCTGGGGCACCATGGAAGGAAAAATTCCCAACAGCCTCTCTGACGGGTACTTCCGAAACCTGATTGAAAACTGGTCGGCGGGCAACACCGCCCTGAGCACCGACCAGGGCGAAAGCCCGGAGCAAGTGGTGGCCCGCCAACGCCCGGCTCTGGCCCGCATTATGGCGCAACCCCACGAGTCGCCGGTGCTGGTGGCCATGCACGGGCGGGCCATGCGGATTTTGCTGTCTTGGCTGTTGGGCAAACCCCTGGCCCGGATGGACGAATTCGAGCACAGCAACCTCTGTCTCTACAAATTGACGTACCAGGCCGAAACGGGCCTGTTTACGCTCAATGTGGCCAACGATACCACCCACCTGCTGGGCTTGCTGCACCAGCCGGTGTTGCAGCAGTAGGCCGTTATTGACCGCTTATCCGGCCCAAAGCCGGTTTCCCACAAACTGCCGGGTCGCAGCCGCGCCCCGGCGTAGCTTCGTGTAGAAGGCCACACCACCCGGCCCGGTCTCCGTATGTCGAAACAGCGTATTTATTGGTTTTGCCAGATTGTGGGCTGGACGTTGCTCATCATGGTCGATTTTGTCATCTACTGGCTCGACGATGGGTTCAAGGCCGAAGTTTTTTACCTGGCCATTGCCGACATTTTGCTCGGTATCAGCCTGACACACCTCTACCGGCTCACCATTCAACGCTGGAATTGGGTGCGGTTGCCGTTCTTTCAGTTGGTGCCCCGCGTGTTGCTGTCGGTGGTGGCTCTGGCCTTCATCATGTCGGTGGTGAACGTTCCGGTCGATCTGCAACTCATTGTGGATCAACAGCTTCACGGCCTTTCTTTTTTTATGGCCACGATGGTAAGCTGGGTTAAAACCATGTTGGCGTGGGTGCTGAGCTACACCGCCTACCATTATGTGGAACGTACCAGGCAGGCTGAGATCGAGAAAATTTTGCTCAAATCCAGCATCCGCGAAACCGAAGCTAAGGTATTACGGGCGCAGCTCAACCCGCATTTTATGTTCAACGCCCTGAATAGCATCCGGGCGTTGGTACACGAAAACCCCCAGAAAGCGCAGTTGGGCATCACCCAACTGTCCAACATTCTCCGCAACTCGCTCCTAGCCGACCGCCGCAAAACCGTGGAACTGCGCGAGGAGATCAGGACCGTACAAGACTACCTGGCCCTGGAAAAAGTGCGCTACGAAGAACGCCTCGACTGCCGCGTGAGCGTTGACCCCCAGGCCAACTACTGGCAGGTGCCACCCATGATGCTGCAAACGCTGGTCGAAAACGCTATTAAACACGGCGTTTCCAAAGCCATCAACGGGGGGTTTGTGGAACTGGTGGCCCGCGTGGCCACGGGCATCAGTGGCCGCGACGAACTGCACATCCGCATCCGAAACACTGGTACGCTGCAACCCGCGCCCCCGCCCGCCAACGGCAATACCCTGCCCCCAACGGGCGGTTTTGGCCTGAAAAACACCGCCCAACGCCTCGATTTGCTCTACGGCACCGATGCCCGATTTAGCATTGGCCAGGAAACACCGGGCATTGTGGTGGCCGATATCCAGATTCCCCAACAGTCGGAAGGGGTATTTAAACGAGAAAAAGAAACCACGCAATAAAAACACTTCACTGCCATGAGAACGATCCTGATTGATGATGAGCGGCTGGCCCGCAACGAACTGCGCCGCCTGCTGGAGAATTTCCCCAAAGTGACCATCGTTGGCGAAGCCGCCAACGCCGACGAAGCGCTGCCCATGATTGAGGCCCTTCAACCCGACCTGCTGTTCCTGGATATCCAAATGCCGGGCAAAAACGGGTTCGAGCTGCTTCAGGCCATCGAAGGCAAAGCCCCCGAAGTGGTGTTCACCACCGCCTACGACGAATACGCCATCAAGGCGTTTGAGTTCAACGCCCTGGACTACCTGCTGAAACCCGTTGAACTGGCCCGCCTGAGCGAAGCCATTCACCGGGTGGAGGAAGAACTGCACCAAAACACCCTGGCCGAACACCCCGGCACGGCCAAAGACCACACAAAACTGCTGGGCGAAACCGATCAGGTATTTGTGAAAGACGGCGAAAAATGCTGGTTCGTTACCCTGGGCAAAGTGCGGCTGTTCGAGTCGATGGGCAACTACGTCCGGCTTTATTTCGACGACCAGAAACCGCTGGTACTCAAGTCGTTAAATGCGCTGGAAGACCGCCTCGACCCGGCTACGTATTTCCGGGCCAACCGCAAACACATCATCAACCTGCACTGGATCGAGAAGATCGAACCCTGGTTCAGCGGCGGGTTGCTGGTCACGCTGCGGGGTAGCCACGATAAGATCGAGATCAGCCGCCGCCAGGCCATCCGGTTCAAAGATATGTTGTCGTTGTAATGGACAAAAAAATCCCTGCGTTCATAACGACGCAGGGATTCGGTACCCACCGTAACTTGTACTTAACCTAAAATGTAACCCCGGAAGCGAACTTCCGGTTAAATTCTTGAGGTACCAACGTACCTGTTGGATTTGCGCATACTGTTCCGTTTCCGGTCAGACCCCGCGTCCGCTGATGAGGCGAAACAAAATCGCTATGACCGCCAGCACCAGCAACACGTGAATCAGGTTTCCCGTACCGAAGCCCCCGAATCCGAAGAAACCGAGTGCCCAGACAATCACTAAAATCACGGCAATGGTGTAAAGCAGATTTCCCATAACGCTACTATTGTTGAGTAAATCAGAAGGCTTGCTTGCTGAATTCTGAATATGCCTTTCGAAAATTTCGTGCCAGAGTAAACCCGGTGGCTACCCACAAAGCCCAAACAAGCCCACCAAGCATGAAAATGAGGGCTATATCCGCCCAAACGGCCCCTGCTCATCCCACATACGTACCTGGCCGGTGCGCCATAGTGTAGAATATTTTCCCCAAAAGAGGGATAGTGGGCAACCCGGTTTTCCACACTTTTCCCCAACATACCACACTTTTCGGGGGAGGTGAACGGTACCAGAACAGAAAGAGAGTGCCCTGAGTGGTGCTTTAGGGGCACTTTACCCTCTATTTGGTGGCACACGCCGCTGAGTGTCGAAGTCAGGCACAATATTTTATAGAGGTTTATCGAGAACAAGAGTTAAAAACGTAACGTACCCAGATTATGGTTGGCGCACTAGTAGGAAATACCATCAACATCCACGCCTTTCGTCCGGCCAGTAGCACCGCCATGACCCCCGTGAAACACGTCCTGATTGTAGACGACGAAGCTGATATTTGCCTGCTGTTGTCGGGCTTGCTGCGCCGCCTGGGTTACCAGCCCACCTGCGCTCATTTTTTGGAAGAAGGCCGTCAGTGCCTCAGCCGCCAACGCTTCGATGCCATTTTCCTGGACCTGAACCTGCCCGACGGTGTAGGCTTCGACCTGCTGCCGGTTATCAAGGGCCACTCCCTGTCCGATAGCCCCAAAGTGGTTATGATTAGTGCTTTCGACGGGATGGCTGAGCGCAGACGAGCTACCGACCAGGGAGCCGACTATTTTATGGGCAAGCCTTTTACCCGCAAAACGGTAGAGCAGGCGTTGGAGTCCATTCAGGTTTAGTGCATCTTTGTACATGCGCTCCCGGCTAAAATCAGCCCATCCCAGTTGCCAACCCTACCCGAACCCACAAACCGGGCGGTGCCTTACTCACTACTTTTCCGACCCAATGCGGCCACCCATAGCCGAGTGGGTAGTTCCCTATGGAGAAAATCCTGATCATTGATGACAACAACGACATCTGTGTGTTGCTGGAACGATTTCTGACTAAACAGAAATACAAAACGGCCTCAGCACAACGCGGCGAAGAGGGCCTCACCCTCCTGCGGGCCGATGCCTACGACCTGGTTATCTGCGATTTTAAACTGCCCGACACCGACGGCCTCGAAATGCTGCGGCGCATCAAGGTGCTCAGCCCCACCACCGCTGTTATCATCATCACGGGCTACTCAGATGTACGCATTGCGGTTCAGGCCCTCAAATACGGGGCCTTCGACTACGTGACGAAGCCGCTGCTGCCCGACGAGATTCTGTACACCATCAAAAACGCCCTCGACAAGAAGGCCGCCCAACCCGCCAAAGCCACTGAACCGGCTGAGAAAAGCACGGCAAAGCCCGCCAGAAGTGGCAAAAACGAGTTGGCACTGGGCGGCAAACGGTTTATTTTCGGGAAAAGCCGGGCGGCAGAGCAGCTTCAGAAGCATATCGAACTTATTGCCCCCACCAGCATGTCGGTCATTATCTCCGGCGAAACCGGCACCGGCAAAGAGTTTGTGGCTAACGCCATTCACCTCAGCAGCAAACGCGCCGATAAACCCTTTGTGGCCATCGACTGCGGTGCCCTGTCGAAAGAACTGGCCGGGAGCGAGCTTTTTGGCCACGTGAAAGGGGCCTTCACCGGGGCCATGTCGGAGAAGATGGGCAGTTTCGAGTTTGCCAACGGGGGTACGCTGTTTCTGGACGAAATCGGGAATCTGTCCTACGAAAACCAGATAAAACTGTTGCGGGTATTGCAGGAACGCAAGATTAAGCGCGTGGGCGGCAACAACGACATCAGCGTGGATGTGCGCATTGTGTGCGCCACCAACGAAGACCTGCGCGATGCGGTGCGGCAAGGCCGTTTCCGGGAAGATATCTTTCACCGCCTCGACGAGTTCCGCATTGACCTGCCCCCCCTCCGCGACCGCCGCGCCGACATCATGCTTTTTGCCGAACATTTTCTGGAAACGGCCAACCAGCAACTGGAGAAAAACGTGCTGGGGTTCGACGAGGCCGTGCGCGACAAATTCCGAGACTACTACTGGCACGGCAACCTGCGCGAACTACAAAACGTGGTGAAACGGGCTGTACTCCTGACCCAGTCCGATTACGTTAGCCTGGAGGTGCTGCCCCACGAAATTGTGTCGCCAACGTACCTGAGCGCCAACGATTCGGCGGGGTTTGTGCTCGATGCCATCCGGCCCGGCTCCATGCCCGTAATCCAGCAACCCATTCAGGGGCAGGGGGGCAACCTCAAATCCGTATCGGAAAGTGCCGAACGGGCGGCTATTCTGAAGGTGTTGGAGAAGACGGGTTATAACAAGACCAAAGCCGCCGAAGTGTTGAATATTGACCGTAAGACGCTGTATAACAAACTGAAAGCTTACGATATTCATCTGTGAATGGTTGGTATGTGTGGGGCTGCTGTAGAGACGCGATACTTCGCGTCTCTACCGAGCGCGAAGCCCCACACCTACATTCCTAATTAAAACTATACCCAACCGAAAGCAGACCCATACCGTTTTTGGCATTACCGAAGACGGTGCGCGAAGCTGTAGTGTTGGCGATTTGCTGGAGGCCCTGCGTATAACGAACACCCACCAGCACCTGACCGAAATAGATGTTCAGGCCACCAGCCAGACCATAATCGAGCCTATTAAACTGGTCGGCGTTGAGGTTTAGCACCGACGTACCCAGCCCACCCGTGTTGCTGAGGCCCGAACTGAGCAGGTAACTGGCGTAGGGACCGGCCTGAATCTCGACGGCATCGCCCAGTTTCAGCGTGGCCAAAACGGGCAAATCAACATAGTTCAGGTTGAACGCGGCACGGTTGTCCTGCCCCAACAGGCGGTAATTGGCCGAGGCACCTTTGTTTACGTAGAGCAGTTCGGGCTGAATGGCAAAGGCCGAGCCAAGCGGGATTTGCGTGAACACACCCGCGTGGAAGCCGATGCGCTCTTTGCGGCTGTTGAAGTCGGCCCCGTTGAACTGCAAGGTGCTGGCCGTGAGGCCCCCTTTCACGCCGGTACGCACCCGATTCTGGGCTTGTAGATCAGTAGATGAAAGAAACATACTGGCGGTAGCGAAGGCGGTTAGGGCCAGCGGTTTGATGAAGTTTTTCATAACGTTTTTATTTGGTTGGTGAATTAAATGGTCTTTTGAAACAGCCGAGCTGTTTGCGGTAATAACTATGAAATTCGTGCCAGCTTGAAATTGTTCGGCCTATATTTCCTTATACCTACGTGATTATGAAAGGGTTAGATGTACTTCGAACTGCATTCGACGGTTGGCAACGTACCTGCAAAACGTCCAATAAGTGAGGATACCCTTCCACACTTTCGGCGTTCGGGGGCAACAGTGATTTGCTTTTGGCAGAGCAAAAATGAGGTTAACGTTATGCTTGCTCAATTGGTATTCGTGCTACTTTAGCGCAACCAGACTGCCTTCAGTAGCAGTTTGCTCTTTTTTATCTACTCAACACCCAAATGCTACCTCTCCCCACGCAAACCGCCGTGTTTCCTGCCGCCGAAACCGCCCCCATTCGGGTGTTGTTGGTAGAAGACGATGAAGACGACTACATCCTGACCCGGACGCTGATAAACGCCCCCGAAAACAAAAACCTACACCTCGACTGGGTGGAGGACTATGAGGAAGCCCTGGCCACCGTTCAGACCGGAGCCTACGATGTCTATCTGGTCGATTACCGCCTGGGCGAACGTACCGGGATCGAGTTGATTCAGGCCGCCACCGACCGAGGTTGTCAGGCCCCTATGATTCTGCTCACGGGGCAGGACGACCAATCTATCGACTATTCGGCAATGGCCATCGGCGCGTCCGATTACCTGGTCAAAGGCCGGATTGATGCCCAACTACTGGGCCGCAGCATCCGGTACGCCATGCGGCAGGCCGAGTCGCTGGTGCGGTCGCTGGAGCAGGAGAAAAAATACCGTTCTCTCTTCGAGCGGTCGTTCGATGCCATCTTCGTGGTAGACAGCCACATGCACTTCCGGGACATTAACCCCGCCGTGGAGCGGCTGTTGGGCTATTCCCGAAACGAGCTGATTCGGATGAGTCCGGCGCGGCTCTTCGACCGGCTCGACTCGCTGCGGCAACTGCGGTTTTCGGTGCGCGAGTTTTCGTTTATGAAAGATTTCGAGACTGTACTCATCAGCAAGGAAGGCCGCAAACGCATCTGCCTGGTGTCGGTGTGGGCCGTGGAAGACACCACGGGTCAACCGGTGTGGTACCAGGGCATTGTTCGGGACGTTACGGAGCAGAAAAAGGCACAGCAGGAACTGATTGTGGCCGAAAAACTGACCATGACCGCCCAATTTGCCCGCAGCATTGCCCACGAAGTCCGAAACCCGCTCACCAACCTGAGCCTGGCCCTGGATCAGCTACAGGAAGAACTGGGCGACAACCAGGAAGATACCCAACTCTATACCGACATTATTGGCCGAAACGTGGTGCGCATCGGCTCGCTCATCACCGATATGCTCAACTCGTCGAAACCCCGCGAGTTGACCCTCAAACCCCTGAATATCAACGATGTAGTGCGCGACACGCTGGGTTTCGTGACCGACCGCATCAAGCTGAAACAGATGACGCTCGTGACCAACTACGACACCGGCGACTGCACCGCCCCGCTGGATGTGGAGCAGGTACGGATGGCCCTGACCAATATTCTGATAAACGCCGTGGAAGCTATGGAACCCCAACAGGGCAAACTGTGGGTCAGCACCCGCTGCATCGACGACAATCAGGTGTGCGTCGTGATTCGGGATAACGGCAGCGGCATTGCGCCCGAAAATATTCAACGGCTTTTCGACCCGTTTTTCACCGGCAAACAAAGCGGTATGGGGCTGGGCCTCACCGCCACCCAAAACATTGTGACCAGCCACAAAGGCCACATCGACGTGGAGAGCGAAATGGGGCAGGGCACTACGTTCAAAATCACATTTCCCAAATAAACTACCCCTACCGGGCGGGGCTAGCGTTTCAGGGTCAGTTTCAACCCGAAATCTTTTCGTTTCGACACGTTGCGGAGCACGGCTTTGCCGTTTTGCCAGCTTGTAACCAGCTCAGTGCGCGTACCTGGGCCGTAGCGGGCGGTCAGGTACGTGGTCAGGTCTTGCCGGTAGGCCTCCACCGACCCGGCCGTGTTGAGGTAGAGATCAACCTCGATGGTTGCGACTACTCCGTTCTGCTGAATGTACTGGTAATCAACCGATTCCAGGTTATCTAACTCTTGGGTATAGCCCACGTGGGTGCTGTCTTGCTCGAAGGGGGTAGCGGTTTCGGTGGCTTTGGCGGCGGCAAAGGCATCGCCCAGGCTTACGGCCCGCCAATCGTGGTTGGGTTGCAGGCCCAGGTTTTGCAGCCGGGCCGGCAGGGCTGTGGGTGTGGCAGGCAACGTACCAGGGGCGGCGGTGGCCACGCGGGCCGAATCGGTGGGGGCGGTACCCTGCTGCTCGGTGGCGGGGCGGCTGGTGCAGGCCGCCAGCAGGAGAAGCAGCGAGCCGGGCAGTAAAAAACGGTTCATGCCGCGAAGCTACAACTCGCGCTGGATGTTGAGAAAGAAACCCACCTGCCGCTGGGCGTTTATAACCGAGCTAACCTTGAAAACCAGGTTATAATACGTAACCACATCCAGGCTGAGGCCCGCCCCATACAACCACCGGTTGGCCAGTTGGCTCTGGTATTTTTCGGCAATGGTGCTGTTGATGTATCCCGCATCGGCAATAAGCGACAGATAGGCGGCAATGGGCAGGGTGTTGAACTGCCGGACGGGCACCCAGCGAAGCTCTTTTTTTACGTCGAACAGTTGGAACCGGATATTATTTCGGAATACGGCGTAGCGGTTTCCTTCAATCACAAACAGTTCGTAGCCCCGCACCACATCGGCACCCACACCCAGGCCCCTGGTCGAAAAATAGGGCTGACGGTTGGCCCACACCTGCCGAAACCGCACGGTGTTGGCGGCAAAAAATCGTTTGCCCAGGGGCCAGTAGCGGCTACCGCCCAGCAGCAGGTCGGTTTGGGTGAGGTCGGCGTTGGGGAGCCAGCCCGCGTGGGCCAAAGAGGCGGTAAGCAACGTACCCCGCAGGGCATAGGCCACATTGTCGCGGCGGTCGTAGCGGTACTGGTACGTGAGGGTAGCGAACCGTTGGCGGGTGCGGCCATCCAGAAAATAGTCGGGGTTGAGGCGGGCCACGGTGTCGGCAATGGTGTTGACGGTATAGCGGGCCTCCAGTTCGTGGAAATGGTAGAACCCGTCGCGGCGGGTAAGGGCCAGGCTGCCCGTGAGGCGGGTGCGGAGAGTAGTCAGCCCGTCGGGCCGAATGAACAGCCACTTGTCCAGAAAGGGGCGGTAGGCAATTTCGCGGTTGGTGGCGTAGAAAAAATCGACGTTGGCCCCCATGCGTTGCGCCCGGTCAATGTAGGGGCGGTTGTAGGTGAGCACATACCGGGTGGTAAAGCCAGCCTGCACCACGCCCGAAAGCCGGTCGTTGCGGCCCGTGAGGTTGCGCCAGCTTAGTTGCAACCCATAATTGACCCGCCGCAAGTCGCGCCCCCGGTCATACCACCACTCGTTGAGGTTGCGGTCGGCCAGTTCAACCAGGGGTATCACAAACAAAAACCAGCGTTCTTTCATCGTCACCGTCAGGTCGAGGGGGCGGTAGCGGGCGGGGGCCGTGCTGTCTTCGGCGGCCACCACTTCTGCGGAAATAAACAGGTTGGTGTTCCAGATTTTGCGCTGATCCCAGGCCAGTTTCTGGGCCAGATCGGCCCGGCGGATGGTGTCGCCGGGGTGCAGCACCATTTCCCGGCCAATAATACGGTCGCGGGTACGCACGTTTCCCCGCAAACTTACCGACCGTACCACTACCATCAACGCCCCCGAATCGGGCGGAGGCGGGGTGGGTTGCGGGGAAGGCACCACCTGGCAAAGGGCAAGAGCAAGGGCAAGCAACGACATACAAACAGCGGAGTAACGTACCTGGAGGCGGGGTCTGGGAGATAAACGAAAGTAGGCCCTGGCCGGATGCAAACCACCCGCCACCGGGCAAATGGGGTTAATGTAAGAAAATAACCCAACTGCATCGCCAAATCATACAACCCCTGCGTATTATTGTTGTCTATTTCGTTGGTAGTCTGACTAACCATTACAACGCTCTCTTTATGCAAACCGAACGCGCCCCCACTGCCGTTGATGCCACTGCCAAGCCCATGCTGAGTTTCTGGCAGATCTGGAACATGAGCTTCGGCTTCCTGGGCATTCAATATGGTTTCGGCCTGCAACAGGCCAACATGAGTCCTATTTACCGGTATCTGGGTGCCGACGAGGCCGCCATTCCCGGTTTGTGGCTGGCCGGGCCGCTTACGGGGTTGTTGCTCCAGCCCATCATCGGGGCCGTTTCCGACCGTAGCTGGTCGCCCAGGTGGGGGCGGCGCAAGCCGTTTGTGCTGGTGGGTGCCCTGGTGGGTAGCATCGCCATGATTTTGATGCCCAACTCGTCGACGGTCTGGATGGCGGCGGGCCTGATGTGGATGCTGGACGCGGGCCTGAACTCGGCCATGGAGCCGTTCCGGGCGTTTGTGGGCGATATGCTCAACGAGAAACAGCGGCCCACGGGCTTCGCCGTGCAGTCATTCTTTGTGGGTTTTGGCCAAACGCTGGCCAACGTCATGCCGTATATCCTGCCCGTGCTGGGCATCTCTATGGCGGTGTCGGCTACGCAACTGGCCAACGGCATTCCCAACTCGGTGCGCTACCCGTTCTACATTGGTGGCGCAGCCATTCTGCTCTCGGTTTTCTGGACCATGCGCACCACCAACGAGTACCCCCCGGTTGACGATAACTACAAGAAAGCCCACGTCTTCACCGCCGAAGAAACCGCATCGATCTCGTTTTGGCACCTGGCTTTGGCCGTGGGCGCGGCCATTCTGGCTTTTGGTTTCGCCTACAACACCGGCGGTTTTGTCTACGGCCTGAAATGGGGGCTGGGCGTGTTGGCAGGGGGATATTTATTTCTGATGCTACCCGTTTTCAAGGAAGTGCTGGCTTCGCTTTCGTCTATGCCCACGGTGATGAAACAGCTCTGGTGGGTGAAGTTTTTTACCTGGTATGGCCTGCCGCTGATGTGGCAGTTCCTGTCTTTATCTGTGGCCCGGTATGCCTTCAATGCGCCCGATGCCGTCTCGAACCCGGCTGGTTTTGAGGCCGGTACCAAGTGGGGCGGGCTGTGTTTTGGGGCCTTCAGCATTTCCTGCGCCGTGATCTCCATCTTCATTCCGCGCATTGCCAAAGCCTTCGGCAGTGCCCGCGCCACCCATGCGCTGTTTTTGTGCATCGGCGCGGCGGGTTTTTTCCTCACCCTGACTTCCAACGACAAGCTGATTTACATGGTCGGCATGACCATCATTGGCCTCGCCTGGGGGTCCATCATGTCGATGCCGTATTTGATGTTGGCCGGGGCCGTACCCACAGACAGGATGGGTGTCTACATGGGCATTTTCAACGGGTTTATCTGTGTGCCGCAGTTCATCGGGATGCTTACCGTGCCGCTGTTCTACAAAACCCTGCTCGGCAACGACCCCCGCAACGCCCTAGTGCTGGCCGGGGTGTGCATGGTGCTGGCGGCAGGCTCGTGTTTTTTGGTGAAAGAAGTAAAGAACTAGCGGCAGGTACGTCCCTTCGGCGTTCCGTGCCTTACTTTCGTGCGCCCCCCACCGTCTTTGTTGGCGGTGGGGGGCGTTTTGTCACCCCCCCCCTCCGCCATGACCCTTACCTCCAAATCCCTGATTTTGTCCGTTGGCGAACTGCTCGCCGATTTTATTGGCCAGCAGTTTTCCGAAAGCCTGTTCGATGCCGACGAGTTCACCCGTTTTCAGGGTGGTTCGCCCGCCAACTTGGCCGCCAACATGGCCCGGCTGGGCAACCCCGCCGCCCTGGTAGCCTGCGTAGGCGACGATAATCTGGGGCGGTACCTAACGCAGAAAGTAGCCGAAACCGGTATCGATGTCAGCCACGTGGCCGTGGAACGTACCCAGCCCACCAGCCTGGTGGTAGTCTCGCGCACCAAAGGCACCCCCGATTTCATTGCCTACCGCACCGCCGACTGCCTCATTCGGCCCCACCACCTGCCTGATGCGCTGCTGGCCAAGACCGCCCTGTTCCACACCACCTGCTTTGCCCTGAGCCGCAACCCCGCCCAGCAAACCATTGTGGATGCCGCCCACCGCGCCGCTGCCGCCGGAGCGCAAATCAGCATCGATGCCAATTACGCCCCCAGTATCTGGCCCGACCGCGCCGAAGCCTGGCAAATCCTGACCGACTATTGCGCCGCCGGTGCGCTGGTGAAACTGAGCGAAGACGATGCCGAACGCCTCTATGGCAGCCCCCAAACCCCCGCCCAGGTACGTGCCGATTTCCACCAAATGGGGGCCAAACTGGTGTGCCTCACCCTGGGCGCGGCGGGCAGCATTGTGTCTACCCAAAATGGGCAAAACGTGGTGCAGATGCCTGGCAAGCCCCTGACCGTGGTTGATGCCACCGGCGCGGGCGATGCCTATTGGGCCGGTTTCCTCACCGCCTGGCTCGACGGCCGCTCCCCCCTCGAATGCGCCGGGGCCGGGGCCAACCTGGCCGCCCTGAAGCTCATCCGGCGGGGGTCATTGCCGCCCTCCGTGAACCGCAATGTGCTGTATGAGAAGGGTTGAAAGGCCGTTAGACGGCTATGTTTTAGTATCGGCACGGCTTCGTTAGCATCGGCGGATAGGCATCGGCATAGGGGTGTTGGCGTAGGGCGGAGGCAAGCCCCGCCCCTACATAGGAACCCCCGAAACAAGCTGGTAATTTGTGAGATGACGGCATTGTAGGGGCGGGGCTTGCCCGGACGCGGGACCGCTCCGCCCTACGCCGATTACGATACGCCGCATCCCATACGCCGATGCCCATACGCCAACACCCCTACGCCGATTCCGATACGCCGATGCCCATACGCCAACACCCTTCCCCCTCCGCCCATACGCCAACGCCCATTACGATACAGACAACCCTCCCTTCAGAGGCGGTCCTGCGTCCAGGATGGAGACGACAAATACCCACCCCAAATTTTTACAAGAGTTACTTTGGAACTATTTTTGACAACAGCCAATAAGTGTAAAGTGCTTTGTCTTTTTCTGTTCCGTCGATGGCTGCTCTCGATCCGTATACGACTCCCCTTACCCGCATCACGGCGGGGCACCT
>JAYUKZ010000047.1:0-1425 GCA_043763995.1 Fibrella sp. | reverse complement strand
TGAAAGCCCGCGACCAGAACCGCCTCCGGGCGTTGCGGGCCGTGAAAGCCATGATTTTGCTGGAAGAAACCAAAGAAGGAGCCACCGAGGGGGGCCTTACGCCCGAAGCCGAACTGAAACTGCTGGCCAAAGCCGTGAAGCAACGCCGCGATTCGGCAGACATTTTTCGGCAACAAAACCGCGACGACCTGCTGGCCACCGAATTGGCCGAAATTGCCGTGATCGAGACGTACCTGCCCAAGCAACTGACCGAAGACGAACTCCGGCAGCAAATTCAGGCCATCATGGCACAGGTGGGTGCCACCGGCCCCGCCGACCTGGGCCGGGTGATGGGCGTGGCCTCGAAAGCACTGGCGGGGCAGGCCGAGGGCAAAGCCATTTCGGCGATGGTAAAAAGCTTGTTATAAACAGCTTAGCACGGCCCGCTTCTCTGTATGGCAACCCTGGATATCCTGATCCTGATTCCGCTGATTTGGGGGGCGTATAACGGCTACCGGAAGGGGTTGCTGGTCGAAATTGTGGCCATCATCGCCTTTGTGGTGGCCCTCATCGTGGGCTTCAAATTCCTTCAGTTCGGCATTGATCTGCTGGCTCCTTATATCAGTCGGGAGTTGGCGCGGAAATTTTTGCCCTGGCTGGGGTTTTCGGTCATTTTCTTTCCGGTGGTGTTCATGGTGAACCGGCTGGGCTACAGCCTGCGTAACTCGCTGAAATACACCCTGCTGGGTACGTTCGACAAGCTGGCCGGGGCGGCGGTGGGCACCTTCACCTGGGTGTTCGGAATTAGTGTGCTGCTGTGGCTGTTTAGTTTTATGAACATCCTGATGCCGACTAACCAAACCCGCAACAGTTTCATGTACCCCCTGCTGCGGCCCATAGCCCCCCGCGTGATGAACGTGGCCACCGTCTGGATGCCGAAAGGGTTGGAAGCGGGCCGAAAATTTAAACAGGAGCACCTTAAACCAACGCCATGACCACCGCTACTCTCGCCCCGCCCGCCCCCGAACAGGCCGTTTCTGAACAGGTCATTCCCACCCGGCTCATTCGGGAGGTGCTCAACGGCAAACCGCTCTACTACAAAGGCTACCGCGAGGTGCTGCAACACCGGGCCACACCCGAAGAAATTATGGGAAGCAGTGATTTACAGAGTATTATCGTCGGAATTCTATACGGTTCGCTATGGAATAAGATTGATCGCAAGCAGTACCGTTTGGTAACTAGCGAGGCTGGTTTGCACCTGAGTAAAGGCAATAACCTCTCTGCCGACATTGCTATTTTCGACAAAGCCACTTTGCCCCCGCCGAAAGGTAAATACTTTGATGTGCCGCCTAAAGTGATGATCGAAGTAGATATCCGTATTGACTGGGACGAGTCGAGTGAGGTGAATTATGTGCTCGAAAAATCACAGGCGTTGTTCGATTTTGG
>JAYUKZ010000046.1:0-19306 GCA_043763995.1 Fibrella sp. | reverse complement strand
GCCTTTGTCACGGTGTCGATTGCCCTGCTGACGGTCAGTTTTCAGAGCATCAAAGCTGCGCTAATGAATCCCGTCAACTCCTTACGCACCGAGTAGTTATGCCCAACGTACCCAAACCCCCCGCCCTGGCCG
This sequence comes from Fibrella sp., assembly GCA_043763995.1. Taxonomy (GTDB): domain Bacteria; phylum Bacteroidota; class Bacteroidia; order Cytophagales; family Spirosomataceae; genus Fibrella. Next base: position 19,174 of record JAYUKZ010000046.1, on the reverse strand, counting down.
ACCGGCTGCTCAACTGGTTTGTGGCCCCGCACCGGCTCGAAAGTATTCAGGGCGACCTCCACGAAGAATTTGCCCATCAGGTCGGGCGCGTGGGACTACGCCGGGCGCAGTGGCGATACTGGCGCGACATTCTCGGCTTTGCCCGACCATGGGCCATCAAACGTAACTCTTCCGAACACCCCTCACCCTTTTTTCTTCATCCCGATATGCTCCGCAACTATTTCCTCGTCGCCTGGCGAAACCTGACCAAAAATGCCACTTATTCGGTGCTCAACATTGTGGGGCTGGCCCTGGGCATGGCCTGTAGCGGGCTGATCGGCCTGTGGGTCTACGACGAACTGACCTACGACCGGTGGTTGCCCCGCCACGAACAGATTCAGTACGTGCGGGTAAACTTCACGATGCGGGGCGACCAACAGACGGCCTTCGCCACGCCCGGCCCCCTGGCCGAAGCCATCGACCGCGACGTACCGCAAGTGGCCGCTACCACCAAACTGACCTGGCCCAAAGAAGCCCTGGTGCGGGTGGGCAGCAAAATGGCGAAAGAGTCGGGCCAATACGCTACGCCCGGCTTTTTCGAGGTGTTTGAACTACCTGCTGTGCAAGGAAACGCCAAAGCCGCTTTGGCCAACCTGAACCAGATCGTGATTAGCCGAACAATGGCCGAAAAATATTTTCCGAAAGGACAAGCCGTGGGCCAAACGCTTCAACTCGACAACGACAAACGGTTTGCAGTCGGGGCCGTGCTGGAAGATTTGCCCGCCAACTCCACGCTCCGGTTCGACTGGCTCGTCAACTTCAAGGTGCAGGAACAGGAATGGCAACGTACCTGGGGCTTCAACTGTGTGCAGACGTACCTGCGCCTTCGCCCCGATGCTACGCCCGCGCAGGCCGAAACCGCCATGCGGGGCATGATTCAACGCTACGCCAGCTTCGACAATAAAGAGCAGATTATCCTGCAACCGATGACTGACCTGCACCTGTGGGGCGATTACCAGAACGGCGTACCCGTGGGTGGGCAGGTCGAATACGTCCGCATTTTCGGGGCGGTGGCTTTGTTCATTCTGCTCATCGCCTGTATTAATTTCATGAACCTCAGCACGGCCCGGTCAGCGAAACGGGCGAAAGAAGTGGGCGTTCGGAAGGTAATTGGTGCGGGGCGTACCGCCTTGATCGGGCAGTTTTTGGGCGAATCGCTGCTGCTGAGTGCGGTGGGGGCGGTGCTTGCGCTGGGGCTGGTGTGGCTTGCCCTACCGCAATTCAACGCCCTGTTCGATAAGCACTTAACCCTCGACCTCACCGACCCCACGCGTTGGCTCGGTATTGTCGGGCTGGTGTTGTTCACGGGCGTGGTGGCGGGCAGCTACCCGGCCCTGTTTCTGTCGGGACTCCGGCCCAACTGGATTCTGACCGGAGCCGGGCCGCGCATGGTGGGGCCCGCGCAACTGCGGCGGGCGTTGGTGGTGTTTCAATTTGCACTGTCGATTTTCCTGATCGTGGGGATGCTGGCCGTAGGGCGGCAGATGACGTACCTGCGCACCAAACACCTCGGCCTAGACCGTGAAAACATGATCTACCTGAATCTCGAAGGGGCACTGACTGATTACGAAAAGGCCGAAGCCTTCCGGCAGGAACTGCTCCAAAACCCGTCTGTTCAATCGGCAACGACCACCGCGCATTTACCGCTGAACATCCAGAGCAGCAGCACCGATTTGCACTGGCCGGGTCAGCCGCCGAAGCAGATGGTCGAGGTAGCGGCGATGTCGGTGGGGAATGATTTTACCAAAACGGCGGGCATCAAACTCATCGCCGGGCGTGATTTTCGGACCAACACCATTGCCGATACCGGTACGTATCTCATTAACGAAGCCGCCGCCAAGTTGATGAGCGAATCCACGCCGGACATGAAGAATCCGGTGGGTAAGCAAATCAAGTTCTGGTTTGGCAAAGGGCCAATTATCGGGGTGATGAAGGATTTTCACCTCGGTTCGCTCCACACGCCCATCGGCCCGCTGGTGCTGACCTATATGCCGCCGAGTGCGCAGTATTTGCTGGTGAAACCCCGCGCCAACCAAACCCCGCAAGCCCTCGCCGACCTGGAACGAACACTGAAGCAAGTCAATCCAAACTACCCCTTCACCTACCACTTTTTGGATGAAGCTTACGAGAACCTGTATAACCGCGAACAGCAAATCAGCGCACTCATCAACACGTTCGGCGTGCTGGCCATCCTGATTTCGTGCCTGGGGTTGTTTGGGTTGGCCGCCTTCACCGCCGAGCAGCGCACGAAAGAGATCGGTGTTCGTAAAGTCTTGGGTGCCAGTGTGGTCAGCATCGTTCGGCTCCTGAGCAGCGACTTCCTGCGGTTGGTGCTGATCGCGCTCGTGCTGGCAACACCGCTGGCGTGGTGGGCCGTGAGCACTTGGCTAGGTACGTTCGCTTACAAAATCGAGTTGGGCTGGCCGCTCTTCGCGCTGGCAGGTACGTTGGCCGTAGCGATTGCCCTGCTGACGGTCAGTTTCCAGAGTATCCGGGCGGCGGTGGCCAACCCGGTGAAGAGTTTAAGAAGTGACTGAAAACCTACTTACTATCGCTCTGATTGTAGAGAAGTCAGCATCTTCGTGAAGGCCTCGATCCGTATGAGATTGAGTTTGGGGAAGTCATAGTTCTGCAATACGTTGAAATGACGATCATTCGTGACGATGTACTGCACATTGGCTGAAAAAGCGCAGTCAACAAATTTATTGTCATCCTCGTCGACGTGAATCAACCCCATATTGAAATAGATGTCTGTCTTGTAGACATTGGGAAGCAATAACAAACCGCCAAGAATTGCCTCGGTCACTTCCTCATCGAAGAACTCAGTCATTTTCTCCGCATACTCCATCATGGTGTCAGTCGATATAAAGGCATCGTAGACACCGGCAAATAGCGCATCCAATACAACCCGGTGGGGTGAACGGGTGGGTATGGCTACTAAGAGTGCGTTTGTGTCTAACACCACAGTTAGCCGGTCAGCCATTGTCGTTCAGCAACTGATCAAAGGTGCTGTCAGTGTGTCCTTTTACCTGCCAAACAGCATCGGCACGCTGACGCGCTTTTTGCAGTAGAAAAGTAGCCATTACCCGACGAAGTTCAACTAAATCTTCATCTGGAATTTGCCGGGAAAATACTTTCAGCAATTCGGCCTGTATGTTAGTCAAGGGAGGATGGACCATTGGATTTTCTTTTGAAAACAAGATACAGCTCGTTTCAATTCCTGCTTACGTTCACCTACCACATTACCCTTAAACAAACCCCCAAAAAGCATGAATGCCTACCTGAAAATCGCCCTATTACTCTGCCCGTTGGCGGGTTCGGCACAAACCGTCGTCACCAGTATGCAAACGACAGACAACCCCGATGTGCTGGCTATGAACGTAATCGGCACGCGGGATGGTCGGCCCTTCCGGCACTCGTTCCGCTACGAAACCACCGGCCTGACCCAACCGGAGCGCGATTCGCTTTACCGGCAAAGCAGCCGCACGCTGGCCGCGCTGGGTATCCCTATGCCGAAGCCGTATGTTCCCGGCACGGCGAACACAGAATCGGAAAACAGCGTAACGATTACCTGCGCCACCTGCATCCGTAAAGGAGACCTGGAAATTTACGGGACCAACTCAGTACACACCCGCAAGCTGAACGACAACCGGGCCGGTGCCGATGTGTTTCCGATAACGGTGCCCCTCGCGCCGGGCGACTATCGCCTGGTCTACAAGCAACGCGGTCAACCAACCATCGAGATGCCGCTGACCATTGCCGGGGGCGAGAAAAAGCAGCTTACGCTTCCGTAGCCGAGGTGGGATGGGTTTACTGTTGGTCAGGCCGAAATTTGTTATCTTTCTGTATTGTTACGCCCAAAAAGACAAGAAAGCCATGTCGACGCTATTGCTTGAGGTAAATACGGAACAGGAAGAAGTTTTGAAAACACTCCTTCGATACATGAATATTACCTTTCAGAAAGTCGAATCAACAGATGTTGATTTCTGGGAATCCTTGTCTCCGGCTGTGCAAAACCGCATCGAACTTGGCCTGGCAGATGCCGAGTCTGGCCGATACGTACCTGCACAGTCAATTATCGATCAGTTGATGGGTAAGGCATGAGAACGGTGGTTTTGACGGAGACAGCTTAAGAGGACCTTGAGCGGATTGCTTCATTTCTGGAAGAGACACAGTTTAATGGGGCGAAAATTAGTTTCTTGCAAGCATTTTCGGAACGGTTGGCATTGATCGAGCAGATGCCATTTATGTATCAGGCTTCTCCGAAAAATCCTGAAGCGCGGCGTTGTCTGATTCATAAAAATGCAGTCTGTTTCTACCGCGTCAGCGATCAGTATATTTTCATCCTGACTGTTGTGGACACACGGACTGATCCTGAAAAAATGCCCTTATGACTTTACCTTCGGGTCATGCATCCCTTTCGCGCGTTCATTTCCCGGTATACTGTGTCGGGTATGACCTTTGCCCCACAATTAGAATGCTTCCTGAGTAATGAAAAAGCTGTTTACCAGTGTTTTGTGGCTACTCGCGGTTACAGGTTATACCCAGCCAAACCCGCCCATTTTTTCGGTTCGGTTGAGTGTACTCGCGGTGCCGTTCACGCCGTTGCTCACCGTCGAATGCCGTGCGGTGGGGAATCTGACGGTGCAGGGCGAAACTAATTTTGGCCGTATCCACGGGGTCAACCTCAAATATTACCTGCACGCGCCCCTCGAACGGGGGTACGTCTTTGTGGGCAACGCTTTTGTGCGGAGTGAATCGCTGCGCGAAGACGGCCGCAGTGCGCTGTTACCCTACGCGGGTTGGGGCTATGCGCACGTAATGGCTCACAATTGGGCTGTGGATGGTCGCCTGGGTGTTGGCCCCATTCTCAACGCCGACCACACCGGTATTTACCCCGTCCTGAAAATCGGGGTCGGCAAACGTTTTTAACAAACCCGTTTATCTGGTGATGCTTACTCTTGTTTATTGCGCCAATATTCTGGTGGCGGGCTGGATCAGCCTGACCAGCCTGTTTCGGCCCAAAACGGCCCTGTACACCGTGTTCAGCAACAGCCTCGCCTACTCCGAATCGATCCGGCTGGTGGGGGCGTTGTGGCTGGCCATCTTTCTATTATCGATTTTGGGGCTGTTTTTTCCGCAGAAGATGAGTTTGGTGTTGCTGTTTCAACTTATCTACAAATCGGCCTGGTTGGTGGTGGTGGCCTTGCCCGCGCACCTCAACAGCCAACCTTACCCGAAAGGAATGGCCCTGTTTTTTGTGATCTGGGTGGTGGTGCTGCCGTTCATAATCCCCTGGTCAACGCTGTTCTCGGAATAGTGTCCGCCCCGCTGTCCGCTTTCGGACAATGTGCCTGCTGAAAGATGCCGTTTCTGGGCCAGAAACGGCATTCTGTTGTTGTGGCACGGCCCTTGACGTACCTGTGCAAACCCCTGTGCCATGCTGCGTTCATACTTCATCCTTGCCCTGCGCCAGCTTTGGCGAAACCGCCTCTACACCAGCCTCAACGTGCTGGGCCTGGCTATTGGCCTCAGTGCCTGCTGGGTCATTTTTCAGATCGTCAGCTTCGAGTTTAGTTTCGACAAAAACCAACCCAACGGCGACCGCCTCTACCGGGTGGTGAGCCGGTTTACCTTCGACGGGCGGGAATCGGGCAACGCGGGTACGCCCAAACCGCTGGCCGGGGCCATGCAAACGCAGGTGGCGGGTGTGGAGTGGGCCGTGCCGGTGCGGAAGCATTATGGCCTGACTATCGACGTACCCCCCGCCGTGGCAGGTGCCAAACCAACGCTTATCAATGAATCGAAAGACATCTGGCGCACCACGTCCGATTATTTCCGAATCGTACCCTACACCTGGTTAGCGGGCGACCCGGCCAACGCACTGTCGGCCCCCGATAAGGTGGTGCTGTCGGAGAGCCGGGTACGTCAGTATTTTCCACGCCTGACCCCGCAACAGGCTATTGGCCAACGGCTTAACTATATCGGCTTCAGCGATACCACCCGCGCCGAGGTGTCGGGTGTAATTGCCGACCTGACGTACCCAACGGATTTCACGGGGAAAGACTTTCTCTCCCTCAGAGGCGATACAACTTATGCCAGCCTAGAAGAGTGGGGCAGCGTCAACTCCGAAAATCAGCTTTTCGTGCTCCTCCAACCCAATGCCGACCCCGCCCGCGTGGCGCAACGGACCAATAACCTGTCGCAACGGCTGTCGAGGCCGTCGATGGCGAAATGGGGCGGCAAACCCGAAGATCGAGAGCACCTGCTGCAACCGTTAGCCGATGTCCATTTCGGTACTGAGTATAATGGACGGGCCAACAAGACGATGCTGTTCGGGTTGATGGGCCTCGCGCTATTTGTGCTGGTACTGGCCTGCGTCAATTACATCAACCTCAGCACGGCGCGGGTGCCGGGCCGCGCCCGCGAGATCGGGGTTCGGAAAACGTTGGGTAGTAGCCGGGCCGCGCTTATGGGGCAGTTTCTGGGCGAAACATGCTTAGTCACGAGTCTGGCCCTGCTGTTGGCGTGGCCGCTGTCGGGGCTGTTCATGAACTCGTTCGGCGACCTGGTTCCCGAAGGCATTGCTGACTATGCTGATACGGGCCGGTTGTTGCTGTTTTTGGCTGGTTTGGTGCTGGTTATCAGCATAGTAGCAGGTGCGTATCCAGCCTGGCTCATTACGCGGTTGCAGCCCGTGAAGGTCTTGCGGGCGGGGCAGGGAGTGGTGTTGGCGGGCAGTGGTTCGGGGCGGATTACGCTCCGCAAAAGCCTGATTGTGTTTCAGTTTGTCATTGCACAGGTGTTCATCGTGGGGGCGGTCATCATCGGGCAACAGTTGCGGTATGCCTACACCCACGACATGGGTTTTGACCGGCAGGCCGTACTGACCCTGCAGGTACCCATCAAGTATGTCTGGAATGAGAGGTCGCCCCTAAAAAATCGGCATTTCGCCTTGCGCGACGAACTGAGAAAACTCCCCGGTGTGGGAGCAGTGAGTTTGGGCGACCAACCGTTTTCGGGGTCGTTTTCGAGCAACAACATGAAAAGCCGGGGCCGCAAAGGGCAGGAAATCGAACACCTGATGCAACGCAAGGCTGTCGATACGGCCTGGCTGAACCTCTACGGCGTAACGCTACTGGCCGGGCGCAATGTGGCACCGTCTGATACCGTCCGGGAGTATGTTGTGAACGAAACCGCGCTGAAAGTTTTTGAGCTGGGTACGCCGCAACAGGCTTTAGGCAAGATCATTAGTGAAAATAACCGTTCCTACCCCATCGTGGGCGTGGTGAAGGATTTCAACACGCAGGCGTTTGGCAACAAGCTTAATCCGGTGGCCATAATGGCCACAAAAGACGGTGGCAATACCATCAACGTCAAACTTGCTTCCATGAACCCCACCGACTGGCTGGGTACGTTGTCGGCGATGGAAGCAGCCTGGAAAAAGGCGTACTCCGATGATGCCTTTGCCTACAAATTCTACGACGACACGTTGGGCGATATGTACAGTCAGGAGCAGACATTAGCCAAGATCATCAACCTGGCCACGCTGGTGTCGATCCTGATCTCATGCCTCGGCCTGTTCGGGCTGGCCACGCTCACGGCTTTTCAGCGAACGAAAGAAATCGGAATTCGCAAAGTGCTGGGCGCGTCGGTGGCGAGTGTGGTGGGCTTGCTCAGCCGCGAATTTGTGGTGCTGGTGAGCATTGCCATCGTGCTGGCCACGCCCCTGGCGGGCTACGCTATGAGCCGATGGCTAAACACCTACGCCTATCGAATCGACCTGAGTTGGTGGCTCTTCGCCGGTGCCGCCGCCCTGGCCCTGGCCGTTGCGCTACTCACGGTTTCGTTCCAAAGTATCCGCGCCGCCCTGGCCAACCCGGTGGATAGTTTGCGAAACGAATGAATTCGGCCCTTTTGTAGAGACGCGATGTATCGCGTCTCTACAGTACGCCCCCACCCGGACACCACCGTCCGATATCGGACACGGGCGGTTGCCAAAAAGTGCCTACGTAGCCTGGAAAGGACGTTTTAGTGGGTTGGCACGGCCCTTGAGCATACGTACCTGTACCTGTTTTGTCCGGTTGTGGCCGGGTCAAAAACGCATACAACTACAAACCGAATTAACCCAAGATGAGGACTCAACTGCTTCGCTCGGCCTGGCGCAACTGGCGCACCAACCGTACCCTTACTGTCATTAACCTCACCGGGCTGGCCCTGGGTTTGGCGGGCTGTATGCTGGTGACGGCTTATGTGCTCGATGAACTGGATTACGACCAATTTCACACCAACGCCAACCGGATGGTGCTGTTTCAGCAGTTCGAGAATTCGCCCGCTAGTGGCGGTCAATTCGCTGCCGACCTCAAGGCCCGCTTTGCGCAGATCGAGCAGACAACCCGCCTCACCCGCGCCAACCTGCTGCTGACCAGCCCCGCCCTGGCCCGCCACGAACCGGCGGTTTATTTCGCCGACAGCACACTGTTTCAGGTATTTTCGTTCCGGCTGGCGGCAGGCAACCCCCAAACAGCCCTGCGCGAGCAAGACGGCGTGGTGATCTCCGACAAAATGGCCCGCGCCTATTTTCCGAACCAAAATCCGCTGGGGCAACCCTTGCGCTGTGGCCCCAAAACTATGCTTCGCGTGGTGGGTATTTTGGCCCCGGTGCCCGCCAACTCGCACCTCCGGCCCGACTTTCTGCTGCCCTATTCCCAGGCGAATGTGCTGGTTGGCTACGACGTGACGACCAATTATTGGGGCGGCAACGACACGCAGACGTACCTGTTGCTGGCCCCCAATGCCCACCCCGCCGAGGTGGTCCGGCAACTGCCCGCCTACGTCAAAAGCCTGGGCGATCCCAACGCCGCGATCTGGAAACTGGCCCTGGTGCCCCTGCCCGACCTGTATCTGCGCACCAACCTCATTGCCCCCAACCGCCTCACCTATGTCTATATTTTCGGGCTGGTCGCCGCGCTCATTCTGGGGCTGGCGTTGTTCAACTACATCAACCTTGCCACGGCCCGCGCGGCGTTTCGGGCCAAAGAAGTGGGGGTCAGAAAAGCCCTCGGCTCGTCGGTGGGGCAGTTGTGGGGGCAGTTTCTGGCCGAAGCCGCGCTGACGGTGGGCGTGGCCCTGGTGCTGGCGGTGGGGCTGGCCTGGCTGGCCCTGCCAGTGCTGAATCAGGTGGCCGATAAAAATCTTTCGGTGGCGGCTTTGCTCACGCCGGGGCGTGGGGTGTTGCTGGGGCTTGCCCTGGTGGCGGTGGTGTTGCTGGCGGGCAGCTATCCGGCCTGGGTGCTGGCCCGCCCCAACCCGGTGCTGGTGCTGCGGGGGCAGGGGGCGGTGCCGGTGGGGCCGGGTGCGTGGGGCGGCCTCACCCTGCGGCGGGGGCTGGTGGTGGGGCAGTTTGCGGTGTCGGTGGGGCTGGTAGTGGCCACGCTGGTGGTGGGTGCTCAACTGCATTACGTGCAACATACCAACCTGGGTTACACCCGTGAGCAGGTGCTCACGCTTGACCTGCGCGATGCCCCCAATGAAGCCAAAGCGCAGTTTAAACAACGGGTGGAGAGCCTGGCCGGAGTGCGGGCCGTGTCCCGGTCGTTTGGTTTGCCGGGGTCGGGAGCGGCCATGGGGGCCAAGCTCGTGAGCGAATTTGTGCCCAAGGTCTCCCAAAATTCCGGGATGCAACGGTTGCCCATCGATGCCGATTTTCTGAAAACATTCAACATCCGGCTGCTGGCGGGCCGTACCTTCAACCCCCACCGCCCCGCCGACAAAACGGCGTTTCTGATAAACCGGGCGGCTCTGCGCTATTTCGGCTGGAAAACCATTGCCGGCAAACAAACCGGTTACTACACCTTTGCCGCCGACCCCACCGGGGCGGGGGGCTACAAAGAAGTACCCCAACGCGGCGAGGTGATCGGGCTGATTGACGACTACCACCACGCCGACCTCAAACGTACCGTGGAACCCATGCTGTATACCCTGGCCGAAGGCTGGGAGGGGCAACTGGCTGTGAGCCTCCGGGGGGGTAACGTGGCCGCTACCGTGGGGCAGGTGGCACGTACCTGGAAAGCCCTGTTTCCCGGCCAGCCTTTTGCCTACCAGTTTCTGGACGATGCCTTCACCGAGACCTACCAGTCGGATGCCCGCACGGGGCAGGTGTTTGGGGCGTTTGCGGCCCTGGCCCTGCTCATCTCGGCCCTGGGGTTGTTTGGCCTCGTGACCTTCACCGCCCAACGGCGGACAAAAGAAATCGGCATCCGTAAAGTGCTGGGAGCCAGTGTGGGCAGTGTGGTGGCGTTGCTCAGCCGCGAATTCCTGACGCTGGTTTTGCTGGCCGTTCTCGTGGCCTCGCCCCTTGCCTGGTGGGCCATGAACCAGTGGCTCAGCACGTTCGCCTACAAAACGCCGCTAAACGGGTGGCTCTTCGTGCTGGCCGCCGCCATTGCCCTGGCCGTCACGCTGCTCACGGTCTCGTTCCAAAGCCTCCGCGCCGCCCTGGCCAACCCCGTCGATTCGTTGCGAAATGAATGAATTTTGGCCTGCCGTAGAGACGCGATACATCGCGTCTCAGACCAGCGCGAAGCAGTGGGGTAGAAAAAATTTGCTCTACAACAGCTTCGCGCAGTACCCAGACGCGAGTGTCGCGTCTCTACGGCAGGTCCAGGAATTGCCCCAGATCAAGGTTCAACAGCTCTGAAAACGACGTACCTGTGGCCATGCCCCCATCGCCTTTGCGGTAGCGGAGCCATTCGTGGGTGCGGTAGTTGTAGACGAAGCCCTCCAGGATGCCATAGTCGTCCTCCTCAATAAGGCGGATGATTTTTTTGAGGTCGTTTTTTTGCCCCCGTGTATGGCACACCTCAATGATGATGGGCATCAGTTCGGTGACGGAGTCATAAAGAACAAGGTCGGGCGTGGGAGAGGTTTGCCCCTCGTCGATCATCGTTTCGGGCAGGGGTTCGTAGGCAATCGAATGTTCCTTGTAATAAAGGATACCCAACCCCACGTTGAGCCGACTAATGACCCGCTGATGCTCCATTGGCGCATTGACACCGTCGTCGTGAACTTGCCAGACCGGGCCATCTGGAACCGGATAATTTTTCATTGGCCGTAGCTGTTTTTCTCCAAATATAACCAGATTTCTGCCCCCATAACCTGTTCCCCTGGAGGACTGGCGTGTGGCTCCGCGCTGGTCTGAGACGCGACATTCGCGTCTCAGACCAGCGCGGAGCCACACGCCGGGAAAAGGCTTCGCGCTCGGCTGAGACGCGATGTATCGCGTCTCTACGGTAGGCCACCAACGTACCTGGGCTGAAAAATACCCCACCGGCTGTGAAATAGTGGGGCAGGGGTGTGTTACGTTTCGTTATTTTTACGAACCGTAACATCAACAACTACTCAGACTAATGTTCACCCCGCCTTCTGCGCCCGTTGCGGCGTTCCCGTTTTTGTCTGTTTCCGACCCAAACACCCAGTCTGCCGAATTGCTTCGTGCCATTGTGGAGCACACCGTGTCGGCCAATTCGCTCTGGGAACCGGTTTGGGACGATGCAGGTGCGTTAGTCGACTTCCGGTACCTCTACGTGAACCCGGCGGCAGCCCGCCACCTCAACCGAACCCCCAACGAGTTGACCGGTAAACTGGTCAGCGATTTCAACGACACGTTCCACACATCGGGCCACAACGCGTTGTTTGCTGATGTTTTTGTTACGGCCAAACCCTACCGGCAGGAAATGCTCCACCCCGTGCTGAAACGATGGCTCGATCTGTCGGTCTCCAGGGTAGGCGATGCCTTGCTGGTGTCGTTCTATGATATCCATGACCGTTACGAGGCCAGCCAACAAGCTCAGGAACAGGCCCAGCTTTTGCAGCGCGTCGTCGATCAGTCACCATCAGGTATGATGCTGTTGGAACCGGTTCGGGATCAGGACGGGCAGATAATTGACTTTAAGTATCTTATTACCAATCAGTTAAATGCGCGGGTGAGTGGCTTCACCGTGGCGCAGATGACTGGCCAACTGGTGTCGTCGCTGTTTCCCGGTTATCAGGCCATGAATCTGTTCAAAACCCTGGTACGTGTCTGCCAAACGGGCGAAACCACGCAGAATACCTTCGTCTATGACCAGTACGGCATCAAGGGTACTTTCGACGGATATTACCTCAAACAGGGTACCGGCGTGCTGTTTACCTTCGTGAACGTGACCCGCCTGGTGGAGCAGCAAACACAGCTTACGCAGATGAACCGCGCCCTGCTGCAATCTAACCAGAGCCTACAACAGTTTGCCTACATTGCCAGCCACGATTTGCAGGAACCCCTCCGCAAGGTGCAGTCTTTTGGCGATATGCTGGCCGAACAGTATGCCGGGCCGCTGGCGGGCGAGGGCCTGGAAATGCTGGGCCGAATGCAGGCATCGGCCCGCCGCATGTCGGAACTGATTCGGGATTTGCTCAACTACGCCCGCCTCACCACCGAGACCGAAGCCCCCCAACCCGTTGACCTCAACCGGGTGCTGGCCGAAGCTCTGGCCGACCTGGATCTGCGCATCCAGGAAACCCAGCCCACCATGCAACTGGCCGACCTGCCCACGGTGCGGGGGCAAGCCGTGCAACTGCGGCAATTGTTTCAGAACCTGCTCAGCAACGCCCTGAAATTCCAACCCGTGGGCCAAAAACCAATGGTGGAGGTGCGCTGCGAACCGGCCCAACCCGCCCAGCTTCCGCCCGGCCTGGTGCCGCACCAGCCCTACTGGCACATCAGTGTCCGCGACAATGGCATTGGCTTCCAGCAAACCTATACGGAGCGGATTTTCGAGGTCTTCCAGCGGCTTCATGGCAAAAATAAGTTCGCGGGTACAGGCGTGGGGCTGGCCGTTTGCCGCCGCGTGGCCGAAAACCACGGCGGCAGCATCGGGGCCGTGAGCGAGCCGGGGCAGGGGGCCACCTTCTCGGTCTTTCTGCCCCAATAAACTGTCCGGTTCCGACACATACCTGGCCGGTTCCCAAACACTACATCTCTGCCAGACAAACCAAATGAACCCCGACGTAGACTGGTATTTTACCAAAGAAGGCCAATGGCAGACTGAATTGCAGCAATTGCGGCGGATTGTGGTGGCCTACCCGCTGGCTGAAGCGCTGAAGTGGGGCGTTCCCTGCTACACCTGTCAGCACAAAAACGTACTGTTGCTGCACCAGTTCAAGGACTATTGCGCCATGCTGTTTATGAAAGGTGCCCTGCTGACAGACAACACAGGAATATTGATCCAGCAAACGACGAATGTACAGGCCACCCGCCAAATTCGGTTTACCCACCTAGAGGAAATCATTGACCTGGAACCCCGGTTAAATGCCCTCATTGGCCAGGCCATTGCCATCGAAAAAGCCGGTCTGACCGTGCTAATCAAGCCTACGGCTGAATTTAGAATAGTCGAGGAATTTGAGGGGAAACTCGCCCTTACCCCCGCCCTGAAGGTTGCCTTCGAGGCCCTGACACCAGGTCGGCAGCGGGCGTACCTGTTGTTCTTTGCCGCCCCCAAACAAGCCAAAACCAGGGAGGCAAGAATTGAAAAATGTATGCCGCAAATTCTGGCCGGAAAAGGGCTGAACGACTGAGGCACCGACGTTAGAGATTGGTATCAGACCTGTTGATGGTCAAGGATTTAGTTTAGATGCTTCGGTACAGTGCGTCGTGGCCTTCGGCCTGAAGTTTCAACCCGCCGGGCGTGTTGGTAATGCTCTTTCCCGAATCGTTCCCCCCGTCGATACCCTATTGTGGGCCACCCCATACCCGGCTGGCGGTCTGGTTGGTGTGTACTTTTTTCCGTTGAAATACAGCGTCACCAACGCATTCTCCGTCCGTTTACCGGCCTTGAAGCGGGCGGCCCGGTACGCGATATCATACGTATTCCTCTTGCCCAAACCAGCACAAGCAGCGTAGGGCGAATACGATTCGTTGATGACCGTGCCCATGCCGTGTGGGGACTTTGGTCGCCGTCATTTTGTCAATATTTTTGGAATGATTGTTCGTAGATGAATAACCATTGAGTTTTTTGAAACCAGCCGTTTCGACAAAAATAGATGGTTTTGGCCCCGCCCGCCCGGACTATTTTTTCTTTTTTAAGTAAGAAGATTTGGATAATATAATATAAGTCAAATATATTGCAGCATCATAGTGTAATTTCTCAACAAAATTATAGCAAACTATACACATATCACCTTGCCTTTATCTGCCAAACCATGACCGCCAACCGTATGCGTGCGCACACCGAGCCAACGGTTCTTTTCATCGACATGAACAGTTTCTTCGCCAGTTGCGAACAACAGGATAATTTCTGGCTGCGGCACCGGCCCGTGGCGGTCTGTGTCTACACCGGCCCCAATGGCTGCATTATTGCCCCCTCGATAGAGGCCAAACAGAAGGGCGTGAAAACCGGGATGCGCCTGAGCGAAGCCATGCTGCTTTGCCCCGAACTGATTCCGCTGGAGACCAACCCCGCCCGCTACCGGGCCTACCACGTCAAGATCATTGGCGTACTGAAACAGTTTGCCGACGACGTGCTGCCCAAAAGCATCGACGAGGCTGTGCTGGATCTGACCCACTACCAGCTGGCCTATAAAAGCATGACCGACGTGGCCCGGCGCATTAAGCAAACCATCCGGGCCGACGTGGGCGATTACCTGCGCTGTTCCATCGGCATTGCGCCCAACGCGTTTTTGGCCAAACTGGCCTCCAACCTACAAAAACCCGACGGGCTGGTGCTTATTTCGCCCGAAAACATTGACGAAGTGCTGGCGGGCCTCACCCTGACCGACCTGCCCGGCATTGCCAGCGGCATGGCGGCGCGGTTGCAGGCGGGGGGCATCCACACGCCACTGGCCCTGCGCTACGCCTCGCCCGACCGCCTGCGGCTGGTGTGCAAGAGCATTATTGGCTGGCACTGGCATTTGCGGCTCAATTTTGGGGGTGAAGTCGACCTCACCACCCACGCCTACAAACAGATGCAAGCCATCCGGTCGGTGTCGGGGCCGCAACGCCAAACGCCCGATTTGCTCCTGACGGTGTTGCGCACCCTGTGCCTGACCCTGGAACGGCGCATGGTGCGGCAGGGCTTTTTCGCCAAACGCCTTCAGGGCTGGGTACGTTACCGGAACGGCAAAACCTACGAAGCCGAACTGACGCTGACCATTCCGATACAGGACGGCATCGAGATCTACACCGCCCTCTGGAACCGGATGCAACGCTACGAAACCGCCCACGGCTGCGGCCCGTTGCTCAACCCCGACGTGCAACAGATTGGCGTGGGCGTAACCGATTTCATCCCCGCCGACTGTGTGCAGTACACGCTTTTCGAGGATAGCAGCCGGAAGGACACATTCCGAAAAACGCTGCACGAGGTGAAAGCGCGGTTTGGCCCCCAAAGCCTGGTGCGGGCCACCGAACTGCGCCAAGCCGACCCGGTAAAAGACCTGATCGGTTTCGGCTCCATCCGCGATCTGGACCTGGACTAGGCCAGGTACGTTACTTGATGGCCACGACCTTAAACTCGGTGCGGCGGTTGCGCTGGTGTTCGGCTTCAGTGCAGATAATACCGTCCAGGCAGTTGTTGACCAGCATCGACTCGCCGTAGCCGGTGGCGGTCATGCGTTGGCGGCTCACACCCTTCGAGGCCAGGTAGTTGGCCACGGCCCGTGCCCGGCGCGAAGAAAGGTCTCTGTTGCGGGTAGCATCGCCCCGGCTGTCGGTGTGCGACCGGATCTCGATCACGAGCGAGGGGTAGCGGCGCATGGTGGCCAGCATCTTGTCCAGTTCGCGGGAGGCATCGGGCCGGATGGTGGCGTTGCCCATGTCGTAATAGATGTTGTCCATCGTGACCACGTCGCCCACGTGGAGCATTTTCACGGTAGCCACCACTTCTTTCGGTTTCGATTTTTTGGCCACTTTCCGTACCCGGCTGGTGCTGGTGCCGTAGGCGGTTTTGCTGGCAATGAGCGTGTAGTCGCACCCCTCCACCATGTCGAACTCGTAGGTGCCGTCGGGGCCGGTCACGGTGCTCATCAGTTGGGCGTTGCAGTCGTTGCGCAGTTTTACCGTCACGCCTTCAATGGGCGTTCCGTCGCGTTCGCCCAGCACTGTACCCCTGATTCTTGAACTGGTAAGGGGGCGGCTGGGGCGGCTGAAACGACTTTCGGTGGCGGCCACGGTATCAACAAGAACGGTTGGCCGCATCATAGACAATTCCAGGCGGGTGGGTTGGTCGTCGGTGAGTGCTTTGGTGGCCCAGCCCACGGTGCTGTTGATGTAGCCATCGCGCGAGACGGTGAAGAGATAATCGTTTTCGGCTTCGATGCACAAACGTACCAGGCCGTTTTTGTCGGCCATCAGCACCTGGTCGGTTTGGCCGGTGCGCTGCCCTTTGGCCGTAACCGTGGCACTATCCAGGGGCAAGTCGGTGGCCACGTCGAAGACCCGGATGGTGAGGTCGCGGCACCCGAAGAGCGAGCTTTCGCGGGTAAACCGGAACACGTCGTCTGAACCGTTGCGGTTGCTGCTGAAGTAGCCCGTTTGGCGTGCCCCATCGGTAATAAGGCCAAAATCGTCGCCGTTCGAGTTGATGGGTGCGTCGATGGCTTCCACGGCCAGGGGCGTGGGGCCGTCCATGGCGGCGTAGAAAACATCCAGCCCGCCCAGCCCGCGCCGCCCATCGGTCGAGAAGTAAAGGTTGCCGTTTTCGTCGGCAAAGGGAAACAGTTCGTTGCTGGGGGTGTTTATGGTTGGCCCCAGGTTGGTAGGTTGGCTCCAGCGGTTGTTTTGCCACCGCGACACGTAGAGGTCGGTGCCGCCCTGCCCGCCGGGCATATTCGAGGCAAAATACAGCAGTTGGTCAGGCGTGCCGTCGCGGCCCCGGCACAGGGCGGGGTGCCCCACCGAATACTCGTCGCTGTTGAAGGCCAGTTCGGTCACGTCGGCCCAGGCCCCGTTCACCTGGCGGGCGGTGTAGAGTTTCAGCGCATTAACGTTCTCGGTAGTGGTTTTGGCTTTGCCGTTGTTGAAATTGTTTCGGGTGAAAATAATGGTCGATCCATCGGCAGAAAACGTGGCGGGGCCTTCATGGTATTTGGTGTTCAGCGTTTGGGCAAAGCGTTTGGGCACGTTGGCGGGCCGTTTGTCGTAACCCAGCCCCTCGGCCACGTTGATGCCCCCGTCAAACGATGCCGCCGTGCGCGAGTCGTTGGCGGTGGGGTAGCTGTACTGGTCGCGCCCCACGGTGCGCCCGCCCCCGGCCTGCGCCGGGCGGTTGGGTTGGCCGGGTGTTTTAATGATCTCGCCGTCGGCGTTGATGCGCCGTTTGGCCGTAAGCGTGGCGCGGTTGGGTACGTAGATGAGGTCGAGGTAGCCCGCGCCGCCGCCTTTTCCGTTGGTTTCAATGGCCGAACCGCCCTTACTACCCGTAACGTACACCAGGCCATCGCGGTAGAACATAGGGCTGAACTCTTCGTTGGGCGTGTTGAGGCTGAGATCATCTACCTGATACCGAACGGCTTCGCCCCGCGCGCCCGCCGACCGGCCGGCGGCGGCAGTGGGAATTCGGGCGGGGCGGCTGGTGCGCTGGGCATCGCGCAGGGTCTGGTAGCGGTCATACTGCTCCTGGGCTTCGGCATATTTACCGTTGCTGGCCAGCGTTTGGGCATAGGCTAAGATGGCCGAAGCCTGTTCCTGCCCCGCAGGTACGTTAGTTTGCCACTCCCGAAATACCCGTTCGGCCTTCAGATTGTCGCCCACCAGCCGGTAGGCCTGCGCCAGCGATGCCTGGGCACTGCTGCGGCGGGCGGCGGGTAGTTGGGGGTTGGTGAGTAGTTGCGTATACAGGTCAATGGCGCGGCCATAGGCTTTGTAGCTCAGCATCCGGTCGGCCTGTACCAACAGCGAATCGGGCTGTTGAGCGGCGGCTTCGGCCAGGCAAACCATCCAGGATAGTAAAAAAAACAGTGTGTAAACGAGCCATTTCATAGGCATTGGTATGTTGAGTACTTCACCGAAAGGGTGTGCCGGAGGTGCTCACCCTACTAACGAAGTGGGATAAAGGTTTAGTCGGAAAGCGGGTTAACGGGCAATGGTCAAAAACCGAACATATTCACGGCCATCGCTGATGCGCACCACGTAGAAGTAGGTACCATCGGGCAGGCCCTGACTAGCGGCAATCCGAACGCCCTGATTTGGTACGCCCTCCCAGTCATTTTTATAGTCTTTGTTGGCGAAAACACGTTGGCCCCAGCGGTTAAACACCTCCAGTTCCAGGGTGGCGTTGGGGGCCAGCCCCTGCACCACAAACCGGTCGTTCACGCCATCGCCGTTGGGCGAAAATCCTTCGGGAATAAACAGCCCGTCGGCCTCCGGTACGTTCACCACCACGGTCTGAACACTGTCGGGAGTGGCGGGGGGCAGGGCTCCGGGCCGGGGGGCCAGCAGCGCCACGGCCAGCCGGGCAGAAGCGGCCTGGCACGGGCCAGCCCCGTCGGGGTCGGGTGTAACCAGGCTGAACAGTACGTTGGGGGTATTGCGGTCGGCCTCCGAGGCCACGTAGCGCGGTTTGGTGGTGGTTTTGTTAGAAAAAAGACCCGTGCCGGTACAAGCCCAGGCCGAGTCGAGCCGGAGGCCATCGGTGGCGGTACCGCGCAGTTTGGCTGTCAAACACACAATACCCCGTGCCTGGTCGAGCGAATCCAGGGCCAGGCTCACCGTGGGCGGGTTGCTCAGGCAGGGGGCAATGCCGTTGGTGCAGGTACTGATTTGCGCCGTAACGGCCACGGGTAAGGTTAAACACCCCTCAGCCGTGCGGGCCGACACATAATAGACCCCCGCCAGCACCGCCCCCGGCGACCCCAGCACGGGGCTGTCGGGAGCCGACCCGGCCCGAAACGCATAAGAAAGCGTAGGCTGAAACGCCGACCCAATGGCGGCGGTAAGGTCGGCAGTGAGGTAGGGGCATCCGTTGCGGATGGTGGTAAACTGCACCGGGGTAGGCGTGGCCGAACGTACCTGCACCGTCAGCAGTGCCGAGCTATCACTCTGGCAGGTACCTACCCGGCAAACGGCCCGGAGGCGCGTGGTCTGGTAGGGAGTCAGGCGGCGGCTTTG
>JAYUKZ010000045.1:0-19328 GCA_043763995.1 Fibrella sp. | reverse complement strand
CGCACGGTGGCGAAGACCACGGCGGGGCAGCAACCGGGGGCGCAGGTACGTCGAACACGTTCACGATTCCGAAAGAAACCCAATTTCTGTTCGGCATTCTGACGCAGCGGCTCCAGAACGGCGATCAGGCCCAAACCACGACCGTGGCGGGTACGGTCATTCCGTCTTCGAGCGGGCAGGCCGTTGTGCAATCACCGCAGGTGGGCCGGATCACGTCGCTGTTGGTGCGGGTGGGGCAACCGGTCAGCAAGGGGCAAACGCTGGCGATGGTTGAGCAAACGATTGATGCGGCTACTCAGGTTAATCTGCAATCGGAGCGGAATAACCTGACGGCTGAATTGCAGGTAGCCCGCAAAGAGTACGACCGGCTTAAAAGCATCGAAGATATTATTGCCAAACGCGACCTGACCGAAGCCGAAGCCCGCCTGAACCGCGCCCAGGCTAACCTGAAAGTGTTTGCAAACATTACCCGTAGTGGTGGCAGCAACGCTCGCTCAATGGCCCTTCGCGCACCCGTCGGCGGCATTGTCGGGCCGTTTACGGTGGCCATTGGCTCCACGGCAAACGCGGGCGAAACCCTGTTCACGATTACCAATCTGGGCAAAATCTACATCGAAGCGCAGGTATTCGACAAGGATTTGGCGGTGATGCGCCAGGCAAAATCGTTCGGCGTGGAAGGGGTCAATGATGCGGGCAAACGAGGCGTAGCGCGGTTACTGTCGCAGGCGCAGACGATCAACGCCTCCAACCAGTCGCAACGGTTGCTGTTCGAAATGGACAATGCGGGCGGAGCCTTTAAGATTGGCGAGTTCGTCACCATCCGGGTGCAGTCGGCCACTGCCACGCGGGGCTTGTCGGTGCCCAATACGGCGTTGAGTGAACTGAACGGCAAGCCGGTCGTCTTCATCAAGGATTCGCCCGAAGTGGTCAGCGTGGTGTACGTCACAACGGGGGCGGATAACGGGCTGACGACCCAGATTACAGCCGGTATCGAAGCCGACGAACGGGTGATCGTTAGCGGCACGTACCAGGCTAAAATGATTTATTTAAACCAGTAACCCGGACGCGGGACCGCCCCAACCCCCTGAAGGGGGCTAAAGCTCCGCTGTTCAGCTTGTCAGCGAAGCAATAGCCCCCTTCAGGGGGTTGGGGGCTACGCCAGAGCGAGACTTTAACAATAATTTCTTTCATCAAAACCAATTCAAGCAATGCGTAACCAATTAAAAATCAACGTCATCGTGATGATGGCCCTGAGTACCGGCCTGTTTATGAGTGCCTGCAATCAGACCGAAAAAACGGAAACCACCACCGAAACAACCACTGTCAACGCGGCAAGTACGACCGATGCCGATGAGCACAGCGGAACGCACACCTACGCCTGCCCGATGCACCCCGAAGTGACGGGTAAGGAAGGCGATATGTGCCCCAAGTGCGGCATGAAACTCGAACATAACGACAACGCCGGTAAGAGTGACGGCAAAACTTACGTGATGAATTTCAAAGCCGTTCCGGGCAACGTTGAAGCCGGGAAAGCTGCCGTATTATCTTTTAGGCCGGGTGTGAAGGATAAATCCGATGAACTCGTGCCGCTGGAGTTACACCACGAACGAAAGATTCACCTGATCGTAGTCAGCAAAGACCTGTCGTATTTCGAGCATATCCACCCCGATTATCAGCCGTCAGGTACGTATGATGTCGCCGTTCTGCCCACTGGCAAAGCCTACACCGATGGGGCGAACAAAAACGAAACGCGCTTTGCCAAAGGGGGCGATTATATCCTGTTTGCCGATTACGCCCCAACCGGCGGCAACGCGCAGTTGGAGAAAATCAACCTGACCGTTGGCGGTACGCCCTACACCCCGGCAACATACTCGGCTTCTAAACTCAGTTCGACGGTGGACGGTTACACGCTTGATTTAGTACCGGAAGGCGGTTCGTTCACGGTGGGAAAACTGGCTCATATTCAGGGCGTATTGAAAAAAGGCGGCAAGGAACTGGATGCCGCTACGCTGGAAAATTACCTCGGAGCCAAAGCGCATATGGTCGTGGTTGGCGTGGACGACAAAAACTACCTGCATGTTCACCCCGAAGTAAAAGACGGCAAATTCGACCTGCACACTACGTTTGAAAAGGCCGGTATCTATCGGGGTTGGGTGCAGTTCCAGGCCGATGGAAAAGTCTACACGACTGATTATGTGCTTGTTGTGAAGTAACTCACGGCGTAACCCCCAACCCCCTGAAGGGGGCTAAAGCTCCGCAAGGGAAACAGGCAGCGCAGTAGCCCCCTTCAGGGGGTTGGGGGTTGAGCCGAGGCAAGATAGCGTTCTTATGCTTAACAGACTCATCCATTTCTCGCTGGCCAATCGGCTGTTTGTGGTGGCGTTTGCGGCCTTAGTGCTGGTCTACGGGGCCTACACGGTCGTGAACCTGCCCGTCGATGTGCTGCCCGACCTGAACCGGCCCCGCGTTACGGTGTTTCTGGAAGCCAACGGATTGGCTCCCGAAGAGATCGAAACGCAGGTCATTCTGCCGGTCGAAACGGCCCTCAACGGGTCGCCGGGCGTGGAAGTGGTGCGCTCGGTGGCCTCGCCGGGGCTGGGACTGGTGTTTGTCGAGTTTAGCTGGGAAACGGACATTTACCGCGCCCGCCAACTGACCGCCGAAAAACTCCAATCCGTGCAACTACCCACCGGTATTACGCCCGTGATGGGACCAATCAGTTCGGTGATGGGCCAGATTATGCTCGTGGGTTTAACATCGGATACGACCAGCGCGGCTGACCTACGTACCCTCGCTGATTTTACCATTCGAAGGCGGCTGATGAGCATTGGGGGCGTGGCACAGGTCATTCCCATCGGGGGCGAACGGCGGCAGTATCAGGTGCTCATCAGCACGGCCAAACTCCGGCAATACGGCCTCACGATTGACGACGTGGACGTGGCCGTGCAGGGCACCAACCAAAACACGACGGGCGGATTTTTCGACCGCTACGGTTCCGAAGTGCTCATCCGAAACGTGGGCCGGGTGCAGACGTTGGCCGATTTGTCGGCAACGGTCGTGGCAAATCGGAATGGCTTGCCGGTGTTGCTCTCGCAGATTGCCGAGGTCAAGTTCGGCGGGGCCATCAAGCGGGGCGATGCCAGCGTGAACGGTAAACCCGCCGTGATCCTGACCGTCGAAAAACAGCCCGGCACGAGCACCGTCGAGTTGACTAAAAAAGTGGAAGCGGCGTTGGCTGAATTGCAAAAAACCCTGCCCGGCGACGTGAAAATCAACCCGAACCTGTTCCAGCAACGGCATTTTATCGAGACTTCGCTCCGCAACGTGGAAGAAGCCCTCCGCGACGGGTTTATCCTGGTGGTGATCGTGCTGTTTCTGTTTCTGCTGAATTTCCGCACGACAATTATCACCCTCACGGCCATTCCGTTGTCGCTGGTGGTGTCGGCCATTATCTTTAAAGCGTTCGACATTTCCATCAACACGCTGACGCTCGGCGGCCTGGCCATTGCCATCGGCGAACTGGTGGACGATGCCATTGTAGACGTAGAAAACGTGTTCCGAAGATTGCGCGAAAACCGGCAACTAGAAACGCCCAAGCCGACGCTCGAAGTCATTTACCGGGCGAGTGCGGAGGTACGTAACTCCATCGTTTACGCGACCATTATCGTGGTGCTGGTGTTCATCCCGCTGTTTTATATGCAGGGCATCGAGGGCCGGATTTTCGCACCGCTTGGCATTGCCTACATCACAAGTATCGTGGCCTCGCTGGTCGTTTCGCTCACCGTTACGCCCGCGCTGTGCAGCTATTTGTTGATCAACCCTAGTCGCCCGATCCATTGGCAGTTCTGGAAAAAACGCCCGGCTCAAACCATTGACGATCAGGAGCATGAAAGCGGCTTAGTTCGCTGGCTGAAACGCAACGATACCCGCCTGTTGCATTGGGGATTGAAGCGGCCCCGGCTTGTGATGGGCGTGGCCGTTGCGCTGATCGTGGCCGCAGCCAGTTTGGTGCCGTTTTTCGGAACGGAGTTTTTGCCACCGTTCAACGAAGGTTCGTTTACGATCAATTTTTCAACCCCGGCAGGTACGTCGCTGGCTGAGTCGAATCAGATTGGCGTGGTGGGCGAAAAGCTGCTGATGCAGGTGCCGGAGGTACGTTACGTGAGCCGCCGGACGGGTCGGGCCGAACTGGACGAACACGCCGAACCACCCGCCAACTCCGAAATCGAAGTAGATCTGAAACCGTCCGACCGCTCCCGTGAAGCCGTGCTGGCCGACATTCGCCAGAAAATGGATCAGCTAAAAGGCGTAACGGTCAACATCGGCCAACCCATCTCGCACCGGCTCGACCATTTGCTGTCGGGCGTTCGGGCGCAGGTGGCCATCAAGCTTTTCGGAAACGATTTGAACGAGTTGCGCACCAACGCCGACCGCATCCGGCAAACCATTGGCAACGTACCCGGCGTAGTCGATGTGCAGATCGAAAAGCAGGTGATGGTGCCGCAGTTGGTGGTCCGGCTCAAGCGTGAAGCCCTGCAACGCTACGGCATTCAGGCGGGCCGCGTGGCCGAAAATTTAGAGGTGTTTTATAACGGTAAAGTAACCGGGCAAGTGCTCGACGGCCCCAAAACATTCGATATTCTGCTCCGGGTGCAGAACGACGAACGAATTGATATTGAGCGTATTAAGCGGGCCGAAATCAGCGATGCGCAGGGAAATGCTATTCCGCTGGAACAGGTCGCCGACATTGCCTACACGAGTGCTATCAACTCTATTGCCCACGAAAACACCCTGCGCCGGATCGTGATTTCGTGCAACGTGCAGGGCCGCGATTTGGGTAGCACTGTTAAGGAATTGCAGACCAAAGTGGCGCAGGAGGTCAAACTGCCAACGGGCTATTTTGTGCAGTACGGCGGGCAATTCGAGAGTCAGCAACAAGCCACGAGTCTGATCGGGTTGCTGAGTATTTTCTCTATCCTGGGCATTTTTCTGGTGCTCTACAGTCACTTCAAGTCATCACGAATTGTGTTGCAAATCATGCTGAACGTACCCCTGGCCCTGATTGGCAGCGTGGTGGCGGTGATGCTGACGGGCGGTACATTTTCGGTGGCAACGCTGGTCGGGTTCATCACCCTGACGGGCATTGCCTCGCGCAACGGCATCATGATGATTTCGCACTACATCCACCTCATCGAGCAGGAAGGCGAAACGTTCTCCGAACAGATGATTATTCGGGGTTCGCTGGAGCGGCTCGTGCCGGTGCTGATGACCGCCCTCGTGGCGGCTCTGGCCCTGATTCCGCTCACGCTTGATGCGTCGGCGGCGGGCAAAGAAATTCTGTACCCGGTGGCCACGGTTATTCTGGGTGGCCTGTTATCGAGTACGTTGCTGGACATCATCGTTACGCCGGTGGTATTTCATCAATTTGGCAAGCGGGCGTTGGCGACGTACTTCAGGAATAAGAAAACGGCAGATTTCAGTACGGATGATGCCCTAACGAAACCAAATAGCTTAGTCAAATACTAAATTTTTGCAGGGCTACCTCAAGGTTGGCAAGACACTTAAAATATTGTAGGCAAGCCTCCGAATCTTACAACCATTTACACGACCTATTTTTTGTGACGGGTAGTCTAAACTGGTACTTACAATACCAACAGACTGACATTCAACACCTATTCGTCCACGTATTCAACTATGGTAGCACGCGTAAAAGCCATCTTCATCCGGCTTATTCATCGGTTGGCCGCCCTCCGTGGCTGGCAACTACTGACCCGGCAACAGACAGAAAACATACTTTCCCCAAACGTCATTGCCAGCCAGCCCGAAGGGTATGTGTCGCTCTCTGAAGTGCGGGATGCGGGCAACCCCGGCCGGATTGTTTTTCCCGCCAAAACAGCCGTTACGCCGCCCGCGTGGATCTGGCAACTACCCGCCCCCACTCAAACCAGTGCGGTATTGCCCTGCGGCGCGTTGAAAACGGGCGACACTGTTTTGTGTACAGACTATTGGAACCACCAGGCTTTTCTGGATCAGCTAAGACCCCGCTCCCGCCCAGTTGTGTACGTAGAAACGCTCGTGGCTCCGTTCGGCCATCATCAGGACCCGCTAACCTTCGGCGGGTACTACGATTTTATGTGCCTGATTATGACCAAACTCTGCCGAATGGAAGCCTCGTTGCCCAGTGGTTTTACCAACATGGCTATTGCTTATCCGTTATTCAACACCCCCTATGAAGTTGAACTGCTGACGTACCTGGGCTTTGCTCCCGAAAACATCTTCGACTCCCGCCAAACGGAGGTACGCGCCAGGCAGTACCTGTTGGGAAGCGGCGGCGATTGGTTCTACCCCGGTTTATCGGATGTAGAAGTGCTTCACAAGCGGCTTATGCCGCTTGTGAAGCCCCCAACCCAAACCGGCCCCTCCCGGATCTACATCAGCCGGGCCGGGCGGCGGCGGGTTGTCAACGAAGAGGCCCTGATGACGATGCTTAGCCAGTATGGATTCGTTTACGTGGAAGAAAAGTCAGGTTCGCTCAGCGAGCAATTGAGCCTTTTCCGGGGGGCTGGTTTTATCATCGGTCCACACGGCGCGTCGTTCACCAACATTAACTGGTGTAGTCCCGGTACGTACCTGCATGAGTTGTGCTCGGTTAACTACGCCCCCGACTTTTTTCAATATCTGGCCCAGGTACGTCAACTGCACTACTCGGTCTCGCTCCATGGCAAACTTCTTCAGCAACGGTTCAGGAAAGCCCTGGTTGAGGATATTAACGTCTCGATTCCGGTTGTGGAACGGCACCTCAACCAGCTTTTGCAGTCACAAACCCAGCAAACTTTGTCTTGACGGCTGGCAAGAAATTGTATTATAGCCAGAACCACACAGCAGAATAATACCGGTGGTCGGCTTGGCGGCGCGTTGGTTGTGGCACTTCACCGCGACCCGCCTTTGGGCTACGCCCGGTACTGAATCTGAAAAAACCGGCAGGACGTTCGATAGCCGTGCTCCAGGTTGCCTTTCTGCTCTCTCTCGCCGGGCAGTTAGCCGACTGAAAAATCATCCCACAGGCTGTAACAATACCCGTTTTTTTACTGGTAAATGTCCAATTTTTTTTGTATTTTTACAATCTGATACCCGTTATCAGATTGTCCGTTTTCGGCTTTACCGGGACCCGGTCTTTCGTCAAAAACACACACACGTACCGCATGACAAACAACGCTCTTGACACCGAATTGGAGGAAGAAGTAGCCAACCCCAATGGCCAGTATGGGTCCGATAACATTCAGGTGCTGGAAGGCCTTGAAGCCGTTCGGAAACGCCCGGCCATGTACATCGGCGATGTGGGGCCAAAGGGTCTCCACCACCTGATTTGGGAAGTGGTCGATAACTCCATCGACGAGGCCATGGCCGGCTATTGTGACACGATCAACGTCGCCATCAACGAAGACAATTCTATCACCGTGCGCGACAATGGGCGCGGCATTCCCGTTGGCTACAACAAACAAACCGGGCGCGACTCGCTCGAAGTGGTCATGACAGTGCTCCACGCTGGGGGTAAATTTGACAAAGACACCTACAAAGTGTCGGGCGGGCTACACGGCGTGGGGGTTTCTTGCGTAAATGCCCTTTCCACTGTATTGCGAGTGGAAGTTCACCGCGATGGAAAAGCTTACGATCAAACGTACCATATCGGCAAACCGCAGTATGATGTCCGCCAAATTGGCACCGCCACCGACACCGGTACCATCGTGCATTTTAAGCCCGACGAAACGATTTTCACCGAAACCACCGTGTTCCGGTTCGATACCGTGGCCGGGCGGCTGCGCGAATTGGCGTACCTCAACAAGGGTATCCGCATCACCCTGACCGACCTCCGCGAATTGGACGAGCAGGGCAACCCACTGTTTGTGGCCGATTTTCATTCGCAGGGCGGGTTGGGCGAGTTCGTCAAGTACCTCGACGAGTCGCGGCAATCGCTGGACAACATGGTTCCGATCTACATCGAAAACGAGAAATATGCCACGCCCGTGCAGGTAGCCATGCTCTACAACATGGAGGCCGGCGAGAATGTACAGTCGTATGTGAACAACATCAACACCCACGAAGGCGGTACCCACGTGCAGGGGTTCCGGTCGGCCATCACGCGGGTGTTTGGCCGCTATCTGGAGAAAAACCCCGGCCTGATTCCGAAAAACGCCACCAAAGTGAAGTTCGAGGGGGGCGATTTTCGCAAGGGCCTCACCGCCGTGATTTCGGTGAAAGTGCAGGAACCGCAATTTGAAGGGCAAACAAAAGGTAAACTGGGCAACCAGGACGTGGTGAGTGCCGTGAGCCAGGCCGTGGGCGAGACGTTGGAAATGTGGCTCGAAGAGAACCCCAAAATTGCACAGGCCATTGTGCGCAAAGTGCTCATTTCGGCACAGGCCCGCATTGCCGCCGACTTGGCCTACTCGCGCATCATGACCGACCGCAAGGACTTCATGGGCGGCATGGGTCTGCCCGGCAAACTGGCTGACTGCTCGGACACCGACCCCCGCGTGTGCGAACTGTATCTGGTGGAGGGAGACTCGGCGGGTGGCTCGGCCAAACAGGGCCGCAACCGGGCGTACCAGGCCATTTTGCCCCTGCGTGGCAAAATCCTGAACGTAGAGAAAGCCATGGAGCACAAAATCTACGAGAACGAGGAGATCAAAAACATCTGGACGGCCCTGGGTGTGCGGCTGGAGAAAAACCGCGAAACGGGCGAAACTGAGATGAACCTCGAAAAGCTGCGCTACCACAAGATCATCATCATGACCGATGCCGACGTGGACGGTAGCCACATCCGCACGCTGTTGCTGACGCTGTTTTTCCGAAATATGCGCCCCCTGATCGAAAATGGCTATTTGTACATTGCTCAGCCGCCGTTTTATCTGGTTAGAAAAGGTAAAGACCAACGCTACTGCTGGACCGAGGCACAACGCGAAGCCGCCGTGCGCGACATGGCCGGTAGCGGACGCGAAGAGAGCGTACACATTCAACGGTACAAAGGGTTGGGCGAAATGAACGCCGAACAACTTTGGGAGACCACGATGGACCCCTCGCAACGGAGCCTGAAACGGGTTACGATTGAGTCGGCGGCAGATGCCGATCATGTGTTCTCCATGCTGATGGGCGATGAAGTACCCCCCCGGCGCGATTTCATTGAACGAAACGCCAAATACGCCAAAATAGACGTGTAGCCAAAACCGGGTCGAGAGGCTCGGTTTTTTTTGTTAACAAACAAATTTCCCGGCTGGCGAGTATCCTTTTCTGCTTCCAGGTACGTTGTTTACGAAAAAGTAACGGTGCTACCTCTTTCGTTGCTCAACACACCACAGCCTTTACCCTTGCCGTATGCCCAATCCTGACCAACAACCCACACGTAGCCGCAACCTGATCGGCCACCTTGTTTCCCGCCTCACCAGCCGCACCGCCACACCGGAAACCCCGGTAGGCCCGGCCAAATCTGTCGAGCGGGTCAGTACGCTCATCGAACAAAGTGACTACATCAGCCGCGACTTGAGTTGGCTCAAATTCAACGAGCGAGTGCTGGACCAGGCCCGCAACCCCAACCGGACGCTGATGGAACGGCTGAAATTTCTGGCCATTACGGATTCTAACGCCGACGAGTTTTTCAGCATCCGGGTGGGAAGTCTGTACAACTACCTGGATTACCATAAAGAGCGCATCGACTATTCGGGGTTGCGGGAAGTGCCGTTCAAAAAAGCCCTTTTCCGGGCCATGCAGCAGTTTAACCGCGACCAGCAAGCCGTTTTCACCGAGCAACTGTTGCCGCTGTTTGCCGGAAACGAACTGGCCCTGGTGACGTATGCCGGGTTGCTTCCCACCGAAAAAGAACAGGCCGACAGCTATTTCGACCGCACGATTTACCCCACCCTCACGCCGATGTTGTATGACTACACCCATACGTTTCCGGTGCTGTTGGCCAAAGTGCTCATTTTTGGGGTTGTGACCTTCACCCCCGCCGGTGATTTCAGAGACCCTACGCCTGACGACGACAGCGACAACCACCGCCTGTCTTTTGTGCAGATTCCTGCCAACCTGCCCCGGTTTATGACCTTCGAGCGCGACGATGCCATCGCGTTTTTGCCCATCGAAGAAATTGTTCGGCAACATCTGAGCAAACTGTACCGCAACGTCGAAATTTCGTCCATAAACCTGTTTCGCATTTCGCGCAACGGCGATTTTACGCTGGAAGAAAACGACGACGTGGAAGCCGATTTTCTGGACGAAATCAAGCAAAAAATTAAAAACCGCCGCTTGGGGCGCGTAGTGCGGGTAGAAATCGAAGCCGGAAAAACGGATTCGCCCTCGTCGGCGTGGATGATTAGTTTGCTGAAAAAGCGGTGGGAGATTGACAGCAGCAACCTATTCGAGGCCACGTCGCTGATTGATTTTACGAGCCTGTGGCAGATTATCCGGCACCCGGAATTTAAGAACGATATGCCCGCGCCCTTGCCGCCGGTGCCGCCCGTGGGGCTGGAACGCGATAAGATCAACGATATTTTCGAGGCTATTCGGGAGCGCGACATCCTGATGCACCATCCCTACAACAACTTCGAGCCGGTGCTGCAACTGCTGGAACAAGCCGCCGAAGACCCCCACGTATTGGCCATAAAACTGACCGTATACCGGCTGGCAAAACGGTCGCGCATCACGGAAGCTCTGCTGAAAGCCGCCGAGAACGGCAAGCACGTCTCGGTGTTGTTTGAGGTGAAAGCCCGGTTCGACGAGGAAAACAATATCCGGGAGGCGCAACGGTTGCAAAAAGCGGGTTGTTTCGTGATCTACGGCATCAGCCGGTTCAAAACTCACACCAAATTGTTGTTGGTGGTGCGCAACGAAGGCAGCCGCGTGGTGCGCTACGCCCACCTGTCGAGCGGAAATTACAACGAAGACACCGCCCGAATGTATACCGATATTGGTCTGTTGACGACCAATGAGATGTATACCAATGATATTTCGGAGTTTTTCAATGTCATTACCGGCCATTCGTTACCGAGCGGCTACCAGTACCTCATCACGGCTCCGCGCGACATGCGCAACCAGTTAATTGACCTGATTCGGGCCGAAGCGACCCACGCCCGCCAGGGGCTTACCAGCGGAATCTGCATTAAAATTAACTCGCTCGAAGACCAGACCATCATCGACGAACTGTACGCCGCCTCTCAGGCCGGGGTGCCTATTCGCCTGATTGTGAGGGGAATATGCTGTTTACGGCCGGGGCGGAAAGGCCTGAGCGAAAACATCCAGGTATGTTCTATCGTGGGCAATTACTTGGAACACACCCGGCTGTTTTATTTCCACAACGGGGGTACGCCCAAGCTCTACGGCGGCAGTGCCGACGCGATGGTGCGGTCGTTCGACCGGCGGATCGAGTCGTTGTTTTTCCTGGCCGACGAGCGGGTTCGGCAACAGGCTATCCTGATTCTGAGCTACAACCTGACCGACACCGTGAACGCCTACGAATTGCAGGAAGACGGCACGTACTTAAAGCGCGAACCCCAGCCGGGAGCCGAACCGTTCGATATGCAACACGCCTTTTTCAACGTGAGCGAAACCGACGTAATGGTCGCGCAACTCTTCAGCAACGTACCTGACCAACTGCTACCTGATGAGATGCCGGTTGACGCTGATGCCAGTTCCGAAGCCGAAGAACGTGTTGAAATCGATTAAAAAAATATCTTTATGCTCATGGAAACGGCCTGCCTTCATTTCGCTGAGGATCTGCAACTGACAGACGATGAGTTCTTTCGCTTCTGTCAGGATAATCAGGGCCTACGGTTTGAACGCCGTAAAAACGGCGACATTATTCTTATGAGCTTAACAGGCGGCAAGACCGGCAACCGGAACATTGAACTAGGAGCAGATTTTGTGTTCTGGAATCGGCAATCGAAATGGGGGTATTTTTTCGATTCTTCTACCGCTTTTCGTCTGCCCGATACCGCCGTGCTCTCACCCGACGTGGCCGGGGTGCGCCGCGACCGCTGGGAAGCCCTCACCGAACGGGAACAGAGCAAGTTTGTGCCCCTATGCCCCGATTTCGTCCTCGAACTGCTCTCCCCCTCCGACCGGCTGGCCGATGCCAAACTGAAGATGAACGAGTGGTTGGCCAACGGGTGTCAGTTGGCCTGGCTGCTAGACCCCGCCACCCGCACGGCCTACATCTACCGCCCCAATGTACCTGAAGTGACGCTGGAACAGGTCATGAGTTTGTCGGGCGAAGATGTATTGCCCGGTTTTTTGCTCACCGTCAGCTAGTTAGCCGCTCAGGTACGTTGATTTTGGCCAGAAACCGGCGCGGGTTTACGACCGGAGGCGACTCGCCGTGACGGTGAAGTCTTTGCCCAACAGGCGTTTGATGACTTCCTGCGCTTTGGCCTCACCAGCTTGCGTAAGCTGAACGGCTTTGCTGCGGCGGTTTCCATCGGTTAGTTGTTTAGCCGCCAGCGCGTCGAGGGTGTCGAAATTTAAGCCTTTCCAGTTGGTTACGCCCATGCCCGTGGGGTTGCCGTCGGCATCGGTTTGTTCTTCGCGCCAGGCCGTGAGGTAGACCACGGCAAGGGTAAGGTCTTCAATATCCTGGTTGGTAATAGAGTCGTTTTGCATGTGTAAGGAGTGCCCGTGGGCGTTTCTGGCCACGAAGGTAATAGCTGACCGCCGCACGGGGGCCTTTTTTCGTACCTTCGCGGGCCAATCTCCTTTTTTTACCCACCTGTACGTACCTGACCGCATGGAGCGATTTACCGGCCTGCTCGGCATTATTCTGATCCTGGGTATCGCCTTCGCGATGTCGAACAACCGCAAAGCCATCAATTACCGAACCGTTTGCGTAGGATTGGCCCTGCAATTTGGCTTTGCCGTTTTTGTGTTGAAAACCGCTACCGGCCAGAATGTTTTCAATTACCTGGGTTTTTTGGTGAACAAGACCCTGGAAAATGCTGACAAAGGGGCCGAGTTTGTGTTTGGATCGCTGGTAAAACGGGAACTGATGTCGAAGGCTTTCGGGAGGGGGAATGACTTTATTTTCTTTTTCAAGGTCATTCCCACCATCATCTTCGTCGCCGTGCTGGTCAACATTTTTTACCATCTGGGCATCATGCAGCGCATTGTGGCGGGCATGGCCAAAGTGATGAAGTGGCTCATGGGCGTGAGCGGGGCCGAGGCCCTTTCCAACGTAGCCAGCACGTTTGTGGGGCAGGTAGAGGCCCAAATCATGATTAAACCCTACCTGGCCACCATGACCAACTCCGAGTTGCTGGCCTCCATGACGGGCAGTTTTGCCTGCATTGCCGGGGGTGTGCTGGCGGTCTATATCTCGCTGGGTGTACCGGCCCCCTACCTGTTGGCCGCCAGCATTATGGCCGCACCGGGGGCGTTGGTGATTGCCAAAATTGTGTTCCCCGAAACTGAAGTCTCCACCACCCAGGGCACGGTGAAGATCGACATTAAAAAAACCCACGCCAACCTGCTCGATGCCATTGCCAGTGGTGCCTCGGAAGGGCTGAAAGTTGGCCTCAATGTGGTGGCTATGCTGATTGGGTTTATTGCCCTTATTGCCCTGGTGGATATGCTGCTGGGCAAAGCAGGCAGCGTGGCGGGTTTTCCGCAGTTGAGCCTCAATTTTTTGCTCGGTAAAGTGTTTGCCGTGTTTGCCTGGGCCATGGGCGTACCCAGCAAAGACGTGGAGGCGGCGGGCGCACTGATGGGTACCAAAATGGTGGTGAACGAATTTGTGGCCTACATCGATCTGGTGAAACTGAAGCCCACCCTCGACCCCAAAACGGTGGCTATCACTAGTTTTGCCCTCTGTGGGTTTGCCAATTTCTCGTCCATTGCCATCCAGATTGGCGGCATCGGTGAATTGGCCCCCAGCCGCCGCACCGACCTGGCCAAACTGGGCTTTAAAGCCCTGATCTGCGGTACGTTAGCCAGTTACATGTCGGCCACCCTGGCGGGCCTTTTGTTGTAAATGAGTGAATGAGTGAATTGCGAATGAGTGAATGTTTGGCTTTAGAAGCTATGTGCCACAAAGTGGTACCAAACATTCGCTCATTCGCAACTCACTCATTCGCAATTCACTTTTCTATGCGCATCGGAATCTTCTTTGGTGGCCCCTCGCGGGAGCGCGACGTATCATTTGCCGGCGGACGAACCGCGTTGGCCAACCTCAACAAAGCCCTTTTCGACCCCGTGTTGGTGTTTGTGAGCGGTTGGGGCCGGTTCTACATCGTGGAACCCGATTTTCTGGAACACGACTCCATCCGGGCGGCGTTGCCCCTTCAGGATGGGTTTTCGGTCTACGACGAATCGTTGGAAGCCGAAGACGTAATTCCCGGCGAACAAATCGAGCCGGAGTGGTTTGAAGACCGGTTCGACCTGGCGTTTCTGGCCATGCACGGCCCCGACTGCGAAGACGGGGCCATCCAGGGGTTGCTGGAATGGCACAAAATGCCCTACACCGGGCCGGGCATTCTGGGGTCGGGGTTGGGTATCAACAAAATTCTGCAAAACCACCTCATCGCGCTGGTGAATGGGCAGGAGAAAAAGACCGCCACCATCACCCGCGATGCCTGGAACCAAGCCGATCAGGGGGCGTATTTCGCTTCGCTGATCGCCCATTTGGGGTTGCCCATTGTGGTAAAAGCCCCCCACCAGGGGTCGTCAATTGGCGTGGTTATTGTGCGCGAAAACGACCTGGGTACGTTCCAGCGGGCCGTGGGGCAGTGTTTTTTCACCACCACACTAAATTTGGCCGACTGGGAAGCAATGGACGAACCGGCCAAACACGCCTACGCCCAGCGCACCACCACGCTGAGTGCCGCCGTGGGCTTCCCGCTCATTATTGAAGAAACCGGCGACTACGCCATGCACCCCGCCGACTTGATTGAAAAGCTGGACGATTACGCCGACAATGCGCAGGTACGTTGCCTGACGCTGGCCTCGGTCAACGCCGAAGACGAACTGCTGTTTGAAGAATTCATCAGCGGGCAAGAGTTTTCGTGCGGCGTAATTCAGGACGATGACGGGGTGGCGGTGGCCCTCCCCCCTACCGAAATCTACAACGCCGAAGCCTTCGATTACGAGACGAAGTACCTCAGCAACGTGGCCAAAAAACGGATTCCGGTGGGGACGAGCCTGGAAAACAACCGGGCTATTCAGGTGGGTATCGAGCAACTGTTTACCGGGCTGGGCATCAACGTCTACTCGCGGATCGACGGTTTTTTGACGAACGAAGAGCCGCAACGAATTCTGTTCCATGACCCAAACACCATTCCGGGCATGTCGCCCACATCGCTGATTTTCAAGCAGATGGCCGAAATTGGCATGAACCTGAGCGACTCCCTAACGTACCTGATCCGGCAGTCGTTGCGGGAGCGGATACGAACCGGCAAAGACACCTTCCGCCTGAAGCAACTCCTGAAGGACTTAGACACCCGCCTGGCCGACCGCAAAACCGCCGACCTTACCGAACAGCTTATCCCCTTCGGCCCGACCGATGCCGACTGGACCCGCGCCCGCACCGCCTACAACGCCGCCGCCGCGCTGGGCACAGTCCGCCCCCGCCTCCGGTACCAAAAAACCACCACCGAAACGCACGACATTCCGGTCTGTTTCCTGTTCAAAGACACCATTACCGAACTAGACGAAGCCCTGACCACCCCCCGCCACCCCCTGTTGGTGGAGACCAACGAGCGAGCACGGCACATTACGGCCAGGTACGTGTAGTCGGGGTGGGTGTTGAGTTATTTTTCACAATGATATGATTCAATAGTAAAATGTCAACTCCTTATTAAAAAACTAGCATGAGCTACACCGAACGTCACCTTGTGGAGACCTACTCTGTTTTGCTTGAAGGGCTAAGTGCTTCGAGCAAAATTGAGTTGATAGAGAGTCTATCGAAATCACTTAGCCTAGAGAAAGCACTAACGGATAACAGGTTTTATGAATCTTTCGGTGCTTTTTCTTCTGAAAGAACGCCAATGGAAATTATTGACGATATTAAATCGAGTAGAGAATTTAGGGATAAAAAAATTGAATTTTGATGCAATACCTACTTGACACAAGCATTTGTGTTTTCTTTTTACGGGGCAAATTAGATTTGGATACCCTAATCAAGCAAAAGGGAAGGGAGAATTGCTTCCTTTCAGAAATAACCGTTGTTGAACTTCGGTATGGTGCAGAAAATAGTAAAGACCCACTGAAATCTCACGAAGCCGTTGATGCATTTGTAAGTGGCCTTTCCATAATTCCCATCTACGGTTCAATCAAGCGTTATGCAATCGAAAAGGTACGACTCAGGAAGATTGGCCAACCGATGCACGACGAGTTTGATCTCTTAATTGGCGTTACCGCCATTGAGAACCAGCTTACGCTGGTGACAGACAACGTGAAAGACTTCGAGAGGCTGGACGGCGTAGAAATTGAGAATTGGTTTGAGCGATTGTAGTCTGGCATCAGCTAAGTACTCAGACTCAATACTTCATACAGTCGATTGTTATTTCGACAACACTAAAGTTTTAACAATCGGCAAGTTATTTAAACTTCTTTTTATACTAAATAAAACGGTGAGCCTACTTAGCATTCAGACAAGAAAATAGTGTAGAATGTTAAAAACGTGTTGCCAATTTAGAGATATCACTACGCAAAAAGCTCTCCTAAATTCAGTGTAATACTCGCCAATACACCCGATTGCAGGGTACCTTCTTCCAGTAGGCTGCGCTGAGGAGTTCGTAGCAACCAGCGGTGAGGGCGAAGATTTCGATGTAAGCATCAGCGGGGTCAACCAGCCAGTATTCCTGAATGCCGAACTGCTCTTAGAGGGCTTTTTTTCGTTACCCGGTAGCGGTAGACGCTGGTGGGCGAGATGACCTCCACCACCAGCGTGGGCACGCCTTCAACCCCGTGGGTAGTGATGATGTCAGCCTGAGCTGTGGCCACAAAGACCAAATCCGGTTGGGGGGCGTTCACATCGTCCAGAAACACATCGACGGGGGCAAAGAGGACTTCGCCAAGTTTACCGGCCAGAACAAACTGGTGAAGGGCAAAGGACAAATGGCGCACGATGCGCTGATGGCGGGGGGAAGATGCTTTTTTTTCACGGGTTCTCCATCGAGCAGTTCGTACAGGTACGTGTCATTTTCGGCGAATTCCAGTTGGTGAAAGTCGGCGACGGTCGTTTTTTCAGTGGCAACGTTGGCTGTCATCGGTCGGGAAAGCTAGTGGTTTGACGCGCTAAACTGTGTAGGACAAAGATGCATTTTTACGGGCGTTTTACCCCCATCAGGTACGTTGCAGGGCGTTGGCAACGGCGTAACTTTGTTCCTACCAAACGACTCCGATTCGATTTTATGACCACGCAACCCCTCGATGCCACCACGCAACAAAACGTGGACACCTGGCTCACCGGCCCCTACGATGCCGATTCAAAAGCCACCATTCAGCACCTGATTGACGGCGGAAACACCGCCGAACTGACCGATGCGTTCTACCGGAGCCTGGAATTTGGCACCGGCGGGCTGCGCGGGGTCATCGGCGTTGGCTCCAACCGCATGAACCGCTACACCGTGGGCGCGGCCACACAGGGCTTTGCCAACTACCTCAACAAGAGCTTCGCCGGGCAGGACATCAGCGTAGCCATTGCCCACGACAGCCGCCGGATGAGTCCCGAATTTGCGCGGATTGCCGCCGATATTTTTTCGGCCAACAACATAAAGGTATACCTCTTCAGCGACCTCCGCCCCACGCCCGAACTCTCTTTTGCCATCCG
The DNA here is from genome assembly GCA_043763995.1 of Fibrella sp. Classification (GTDB taxonomy): domain Bacteria; phylum Bacteroidota; class Bacteroidia; order Cytophagales; family Spirosomataceae; genus Fibrella. The sequence continues at coordinate 1,519 of JAYUKZ010000045.1, read as the reverse complement.
CCAACTAGGTTGCCAGGGGGGCGTGGTGGTAACGGCCTCGCACAACCCGCCCGAATACAACGGCTACAAAGTCTACTGGGATGATGGGTCGCAGGTGGTGTCGCCCCACGATAGCAATATTGTGGACGAAGTGAGTGCCATTACGGGCATCGACGCGATTCGATTCGAGGGGGTCAGCAGCAAGATTCAACTGATTGGCGAAGACATCGACGTGCCCTATGTGGAGCGAGTGAAAGCCAACGCCGTGAACCCCGCCGTGATTGCCCGGCAGACCGACCTGAACATTGTTTATACGCCCATCCACGGCACGGGTATCACGCTGGTGCCGCGCACGTTGGCCGCGCTGGGCTTCACCAACGTAAACCTTGTGGCGGCACAAGCCGAGCCGGATGGCAACTTTCCGACCGTAAAATCGCCCAACCCGGAAGAACGGGCGGCCATGCAAATGGCACTGGATCAAGCACTTGCTCAAAACGCCGACCTCATCATTGCCACCGACCCCGATGCTGACCGCGTAGGGGCAGGTGCCCGCAACCACCACGGCGAGTTTGAGTTGTTGAACGGCAACCAGATGGCCAGCCTGATAATTTTCTACCTGTTGCGGGCCTGGAAAGACGCGGGCAAGCTGACAGGCAACGAATTTGTGGCCAAAACCATCGTCACCACCGACCTCATCGACCGGCTTTGCGAGCAGTATGGCGTGACGTGCTACAACACCCTGACGGGCTTCAAATATATTGCCCAGGTGATTCGGGAGCTGGAAGGAAAGGAGCAATTTATTGGCGGCGGCGAAGAAAGTTACGGCTACCTCATCGGCGATTTTGTGCGCGACAAAGATGCGGTGGCCTCCTGCGCCATGATTGCCGAACTCACTGCCGATGCCAAAGACAAGGGCCTGAGCCTGTTCGATTTGCTGATGGAGATGTATCAGCAGACCGGTTTTTATTACGAAACGCTAGTATCCTTAACCAAGAAAGGCAAAGCCGGGGCCGAAGAAATTCAGCAGATGATGGCCAGTTTCCGGGCCAATCCGCCCAGAGAAATTGCCGGGTCGGCGGTGGTGCGGGTAGATGATTACGATGCCCTCACGCGCCTCGACATGACCACGGGCCAAACCTCGGCCATTGCTTCAGGTACGTTAGGAATCGAGGCCTCGAACGTGCTGCAACTCTTCACCGCCGACGGCACCAAAGTGTCGGCCCGCCCCTCTGGCACCGAGCCGAAGATCAAGTTCTACGTGAGCGTAAACGAGCCATTGCCCAACAAAGAAGCCTTTGATGCCACCTATGCCCTGCTGAAAGCCAAAGTGCAGCGGGTAGTAGATGAGTTGAAATTGGTGTAGGGGAGTTTGGCGGCGTGTTGTATTCGGCGTGTTGTTTATCGGCGTGTTGGCGTATCGGAATCGGCCCAGGGCGGAGCGGTCCCGCGTCCGGGCAAGCCCCGCCCCTACAATGCCGTCATTGAAACCAATGGCCATTTTGGGTGATGGTTCCTGTGTAGGGGCGGGGCTTGCCCGGAC
>JAYUKZ010000044.1:0-4990 GCA_043763995.1 Fibrella sp. | reverse complement strand
AATCGAAACCGTTTGCAAGAACGCTTTGCCAACTACAAACACCACAGTGCCGACATTCGGGAAGTGAGCCAATTAGAGCCTATTTTCAAAGAATACGGGGCTGATATTAAGCTCATTGTGCACGCCGCCGCTCAACCCAGCCACGACTGGGCCGCCCGCGAACCCTTTACGGACTTTACCGTGAACGCCAACGGAACGCTTAACCTGCTGGAAATGACCCGCCTACACGCGCCGGAAGCCGTTTTTATTTTTACGTCAACCAACAAAGTTTACGGCGATAACCCTAATTATCTGCCCCTGATTGAGACCGAAACACGTTGGGAAATAGACGAAAGTCACCCGTATTTCAAGGACGGAATCGACGAGTTTATGAGCATCGACCATACCAAACACTCGTTGTTTGGGGCCTCGAAAGTTGCCGCCGATGTTCTGGTGCAGGAGTACGGACGGTATTTTGGCATGAAAACGGCCGTGTTCCGGGGGGGGTGCCTCACCGGCCCAAATCATTCGGGGGCGCAGTTGCACGGCTTCCTAAGCTACCTCATGAAGTGCGCCATTACGGGTACGCAGTACACCATTTTTGGCTACAAAGGCAAGCAGGTACGGGACAACATTCACAGTTACGACCTGGTGAACATGTTTTGGCACTTTTACCAGAATCCCCGAGCCGGTGAAGTCTACAACGCCGGGGGTGGTCGCCACGCCAATTGTTCGATGCTGGAGGCTATCAAGGTCTGCGAAACCATTTCGGGCAACAAAATGAACTACGCCTACTCGGAAACCAACCGAATTGGTGATCATATCTGGTACATCTCGAACCTGAACAAATTCAAAGAGCATTACCCTGGATGGAACTGGACCTACGACCTTGAGCAAACCCTGGTGCAGATTCACGACAGTATGTTGGCCCGCCTGAATGCTCCTGCCTGAGCGCACAACAAGCAGGGCACAAAATCAAACAGCCATTCTCCCCACACGTTATGATTCCTTCTTCTCAACTGGTTGTGACGGGGTGCGCGGGTTTTATTGGCAGTCATCTCACAGAGCGACTGTTGGCCGAGGGCTACCACGTCATTGGCGTTGACAATTTCGACCCGTTTTACCCCCGCGCCATCAAAGAGCGCAACCTGACTGCGGCGAGGAAACATCCTCATTTTCAATTTATTGAGACCGACATTCGGGAGCAGGGGTGGCTGGCGCAACTAACGGGGCCGGTGGAGGCCGTGGTGCACCTTGCGGCCAAAGCCGGGGTACGGCCTTCCATTGAGCAGCCCGACGAATACATCAGCACCAACATTGCCGGTACCAACAACCTGCTAGCCTGGATGCAGCGCACGGGCGTGAAAAAAATGGTGTTTGCCTCGTCCTCTTCCGTTTACGGCAACAACGAGAAGATACCCTTCAGCGAGGCCGACAGCGTGGAACAACCCATTTCGCCCTATGCGTTTACCAAGCGGTCGTGCGAACTGCTGACCCACAATTACCACTACCTCTACGGCATGGGCGTGGTGAACCTGCGGTTTTTTACGGTCTACGGCGAACGGCAACGGCCCGACCTGGCCATCCATAAATTTGTGCGCATGATGGCCGCCGATGAACCCATCCCGATGTTCGGGCAGGGTGACACCTCCCGCGATTACACCCATGTGAGCGACACCGTGGCCGGGATCATGGCCGCGCTAACGTACCTGGATGCCCACCCCGCCACCTACGAGATCATTAACCTGGGCAACCAACACCCCGTTACGCTGCAAACGCTGGTCTCGACGCTCTACCGGCTGATGGGCAAAACGCCCCACGTGCAGCACCTGCCCAAGCAACCCGGCGACGTGGAACGTACCTACGCCGATGGCACTCGCGCCGCCGCCCTGCTGGGCTACCGGCCCGCCGTAGACTTGGAAGAGGGCCTCCGCCGGTTTGTGGATTGGTATAAAACAACTCCGCAATGAGCCGGGTGGGCCGTTTGCCGCTGCCCCAAAACCGGGCGTTCTGGATTCTGCTGGCCCTGGTCATAAAAGGGGCGTTCTTTGCCTGGTATCTGTCCCGCACCTACTACCATGACATAACCGGCTTTTGGGGGCAAAGCAACGGCGACATGATGACCTACATCAACCCCGTAGAAGGACTGTTGGCCGGGCAGGGTTTCCAGACCGACGACCGGATGCCGGGCTACCCCGGCCTCTACCTGGCGTTCCGGCTGGTGCTGCCCGCCGCAATGGCCTGTAACGCCCTTATTTTGCTTCAATTGCTGGTTTCGGCGGTTTCGGTGTACGTACTTGGGTTGGTTGCCCGACAGCTTTTTGGGCAGGAACGGGCCTTCTATTGGGCGTATTTTATCTACGTGTTCAGCACGTTCGTCAGCGTGTTCGACGGGTATTTCCTGACCGAGAGCCTGGCTGCGTCGGCTACTATCTTCTTTCTGTATGCCTGGCTCCGGTTCGAGGCGCAACCTGCCCGATGGGTAGCGTTGGTGGTGGCGGGTGGCTGGCTGGCGTGGTCGGTGTTCCTGAAACCGGCGCACCTGCCGTTGTTGGGCGTTCCGGTGGCCATCTGGGCGGTGCAATGCTGGCAGGGGCGGCTGGCGGTGGGGCGTGTCGTTCGGTACAGTGCGCTGTTTTTGCTGCCGTTTCTGCTGGCCGACGGTGCCTGGACACTGCGCAACTACCGCCGTTACCACGAGGTGATTCCCCTGCTGAAAAATGCCTGGTACCCCGAAAGTTACTGGCCCGCCAACTATTTCGACCTGATGGCGTTTTGCCAAACCTATGGCGAAGATTACGCGTACTGGTTTCCCAACACGGGCATTCGTTGGTTACAGGGCTGGGGCAACGGTAATTTTTTGCCGCCCGTGCGCTGGTACGTTAAGGAAGAACTCGCCCCGCCACCCAACTACGTCTACACCAGCGTGTTCAGCCCCGATTCCATTGCCCAGGTACGTACCCTGTGCTATGAACTGGGCAACGCGCCGGGCCTTACCCCCACCCGCATCACGGCCATCCGGGCCGAGTTAAAAGACCGCCTTACTCGCTACACCAAATCCGTGCGGGCCGAAAAACCGCACATCTACTACGGCTGGGCACTTATTCGGTATACAAGTACGTTCCTGCACGGCACCTGGGGCTATAATTTTTTGGAAGACATCCTCCGCACGGGCTGGGTGCGGTTTTTGCTTCGGCTCTATCATTATTGTTTCGTGCTGGTACCGGGTCTCATCGGCCTGGTGTTGCTCACGCGCCGGGGCATCCGGTCAGATAGCCGCCTGTTGGCCCTGCCCCTGTTCATGGCTTATTGTGTGGGTGTGTATGTGGTGGTGTTACGGCACCCCGAAACACGCTATCTTGTACCGTTTTACCCCATCTTAGTACTCAGCGCGGTCAGCAGTTTTCTGACCTTGACCCACTTCACTCCCTACAAACCCGATTCCTATGGGATACCTTTCCGTCATAGTGCCGATTTATAACGAGGGCAAAAGCATTCCGCTGCTGTTTGAAGCCCTGGAAGCCGCCATTGGCCAATACGACTACGAAATCATTGCCATCAACGACGGGTCGAAAGACGACTCGCTGGCGCAACTACGGGCGGTTTGTGCGCAAAACAAGCGGGTGAAAGCCATCAGCTTCAAGCGCAACTACGGGCAAACCGCCGCCATCAACGCGGGTATTCAACACGCCACCGGCGAGGTATTGGTCATTATTGACTCTGATCTGGAAAACGACCCCAAGGATATTCCCCGCCTGTTGGCCAAACTAGACGAAGGGTTCGACGTGGTAAGTGGCTGGCGGAAAGACCGCTGGGAAGGCGAATTCCTGACCCGTAAACTTCCCTCCATGACCGCCAACAAGCTCATCAGCAGCATTTCGGGCGTACCCCTCCACGACTACGGCTGCACCTTGAAAGCCTACCGCCGCGAGGTCATCAAAGACGTGACCCTCTACGGGCAGATGCACCGGTTTATTCCGGTCTACTGCGCCTGGCAAGGTGGTCTTGTCACCGAACTACCGGTCAGCTACCAGCCGCGCCGCTTCGGAAAAAGCAACTACGGCATTTTCCGAACCTACAAAGTGCTCCTGGATTTGGTGCTGATAAAATTCCTGGAAAAGTACATGCAACGGCCCATCCACTTCTTCGGTGGGGCGGGCATTCTGGCGTTTATTATCTCGTTTGTAGCCACGGCGTTAGCCGCCTATTTCAAGATTACGGGGCAAAAAGATCTGGTCGAAACGCCACTGCCAACCATTGCCTCCATGTTTCTGATTGTGGGTATTCAACTGATACTCATGGGGGTTATGGCCGAAATACTGATGCGGACGTATTACGAATCGCAGAACAAGACCACCTACAGTGTGCGGGAGTTAATTAACTTTTCGCCCGCCAACAACCTTGCCGAATGGCAGACAAGCTGAGACGACACGTAATTCTGTCTCGGCGTAACCCCCAAACCCCCTGAAGGGGGCTTTTGCTCCGAGAGTGGGGTGCGCTTGCGTCAGCAAAAGCCCCCTTCAGGGGGTTGGGGGTTACGCCGAGAAAGAGTTACGCCGCGTCCGGGTACGTGTTCCCAAAAAATCTTTTCTTTTCTAAATATGTGTGGATTAGCCGGATTTACGGGGAAGGGTACCGAAACAGACCTGCTCAGGATGATTCGGACGTTGCAGCACCGGGGGCCAGATTTTCAGGGGGGTGACTGCCGGACCGACGCGACGGGGGCGGCAGTGGGGCTGGGTCATGCCCGCCTCAGCATCATCGACCTCAGCACGGGGGCCAACCAACCGTTCTACACCGCCGATGAGCAAGTGGGCATGGTCTTCAACGGGGAAATCTATAACTACCTGGCTCTCAAGGAAGAGCTACTGCAAACGGGCCGGTACACCTTCCGCACTTCCTCTGATACCGAGGTGCTACTGTATCTCTATCAAGAACACGGCCTGAAGTTGTTCGACAAACTCAACGGGATGTTTGCTTTTGCCATCCATGATTTCGGAACGGGGCAAAC
>JAYUKZ010000043.1:0-1442 GCA_043763995.1 Fibrella sp. | reverse complement strand
ATTCCACTTTCGACACAAACACCGGATTATGGCGGCGCAGATACCAGGCAATGGGCGAAATATCGAACATACTCTGGTGGTTGGCCACAAAAATGAGGGGTTTGTCGGTGGGCAACGTACCCAGCACCCGGAAGCGATGCCCCGACCCCGTCAGCACCCAACCGTGCATAATGAGGGCGTTCATCCAATCGGAAACCCGTTTTTGCGCCGGGCGACCACCAAAGCGAAAGGCCAGGTGTTGCCAGCCGTGGAAAAATAGCAGCAACAGACAGAAATAAACGAAATAAACGGTGCTGAGAACGTAACGGATAAAGCGTGTCAAGCGTTGAGAGTATGAATGCAAATTGGCAAATAGGCCAAATTTAGGCAAATAATACCGATCTTGTACCGTTAGCGGCACTGCCACCCCCAACCGATAGTTTACCACCGTTTCAAAGGGCCAACCAGCCCCCTTAATTTCCTTAACAAATGACAACGCGCATTGAAGTGATGCAGTTTATCGGTACCAGGATTGATAAGATCATGACCGATTACATTAAGCCAATTGACACCAACTGGCAACCCACCGATTTCCTGCCCGATTCGACCAAGCCTACTTTTCTGGAAGACATCCGGGACCTGCGCGAGCAAGCCGCCGCCTTACCCTATGATTATTTGGCGGTGCTCATTGGCGATACCATCACGGAAGAAGCCCTGCCCACCTACGAAGCCTGGCTCATGGACGTGGATGGCGTTGACCAGCAAGACCCCAAAGGCTGGTCGCGCTGGGTACGTGCCTGGACGGCCGAAGAAAACCGCCACGGCGACCTGCTGAACAAGTTTTTGTACCTGTCGGGCCGGGTCGATATGCGGGCTATGGAAACATCGACCCAGTATTTGATTGCCGACGGGTTCGACATTCAGACGGGCCGCGACCCCTACCGCAACTTTGTCTATACCTCGTTTCAGGAACTGGCCACCAACATTTCGCACCGCCGCACGGCCACGCTGGCCAAACAAGCCGGAAACACGTTGCTCTCACAAATTTGCGGCGTAATTGCCGCCGACGAGATGCGCCACGCCAAGGCCTACAAGTCGTTTGTGCAGGAAATTCTGGCCCTCGATGCGTCGGGGATGATGTTGGCCTTTGAAGACATGATGCGCAAGAAAATTGTGATGCCCGCCCACTTCCTCCGCGAGTCGGGTTTCAAATTGGGTGCTACCTACAGCCATTTTTCCGATGCTGCCCAACGCCTGGGGGTCTACACCGTGCAGGACTACATTGCCATTCTGCAATCCTTGTTGAACGACTGGAAAATTGACGGCGTAACGGGCCTCTCCGACGAGGCCCAACGTGCCCGCGACTACCTCATGGCCCTGCCCGCCCGCCTCACCCGCGTGGCCGAACGCACCAAAGTCCCCGAACTGGCCTACGAATTCAGTTGGATCAACATCCCGGCAAC
>JAYUKZ010000042.1:0-19531 GCA_043763995.1 Fibrella sp. | reverse complement strand
ACCCACCAGCCCGTAGGGTACGGGTAAATGTATTGCCCAGTTGGTACTGCGCCGTGGGGTCTGAGATCAGGTACGTGGGCAGGTAAGCGTAGTTGCTGCCGGGCAGGTCTTGCTGCCCTGTTACGCCATAACCTACCCGGAATTTTAGGGCTGAAATGGTCTTCGAGTCTTTCAGAAACGCTTCGTCTTTCACACTCCACGAGGCCCCGATAGACGGGAACCAACCCCAACGGGCATCGGGACCAAACCGCGAGGTACCGTCCCGCCGAATGGTGGCCGTAACCACGTACCGATTGTTGAACGTGTAGTTGGCGCGGCCAAAAAATGCCAGCAACGTATACTGTGTATTGAATGGATTGCCGGGTGGGTTGAACTCTACGCCGCTGGCAATGTTTTCGCGGTAGGCGGGTTCATCCCGGATAAAATCCTGGTACGAATAACCCCCCGTCACGTCGATGCGGCTGTTGATGGCCGACAGATCTTTGGTGTAGTTGAGGTAAAATTCCAGCGTTTTGTTCGTCCGGGTTTGGGTGTAAATCCGGTCTACGCCGCCCGTGGTGGCAAAGTCAGCACTGATGCCGGGACGGCCCGCCCCACGGCCAAAATTGGAAGCGGCGTAGGCCGGAATGAAGTTTCGTCCATCGGTTGATGACAAGTCAACAGCCAGGTTAAGGTTGGCCCGCAACGCCCGCAGGAACGGAAACCGGTAATCGAACTGAATGTTGCTGATAATCCGGTTTACGTTGTTGCGGTCTTCCCGGTTGTAGAGCAGAGCCAGCGGGTTGCGCGTGGCCAGGTTGTTGGGCCTACCGGTGGTGGGGTCGAGCCATTCATAAAAGCCACCGTAGTTGCCATTGCCGCTGAAAACCGGCTTAGTAGGGTCGAAACTGGCAGCAGAACCAATGGCCCCCTGATCGGCAAAGCGGTTGGAGATGATAGAGCCTTTGGCACTGATCTCGACCCGTAGGTCATTGTTGAAGAAACGGGGCGACAGGTTCAGGGCCACCGAATGCCGTTGGAAGTTAGACGTTTTCAGGATACCGTTCTGGGTCGTGTAGCCATACGAGACCCGGTACGGAACGTTGTTAACGGCCCCCGACACGCCAATGTTGTTGTCGTTGCTGATGCCGGTTTGGTAAATCTGATCCTGCCAATCGGTCCCACTGGTACCGCCGGTGAGCAACGCCCGGTCTGCGGCGGTCGCAAAACCAGTGGCCGGGGTCACGTCGTTGATGAGCGAACGGTACTGGTCGGCATTGAGGACGGGTAACTTTTTACCAATCTGCGAGATGGACACCTGGGTCGAGAACGAAACTTTGGCCGCACCCGTCGCGCCTTTTTTGGTCGTAATCAGGATAACGCCGTTGGCGGCCCGTGCGCCGTAGATAGCTGCCGCCGAGGCATCTTTCAGCACGGTAAACGTCTCAATGTCATTGGGGTTGATCAGGCTCAACGGGTTTGCTGCACCCGAAATATTGTTGTTATCCACAGGTACGTTGTCAATCACTACCAACGGGTCGTTACTGGCATTGAGCGACGAGCCACCCCGGATACGGATAGTGCTGCCGCCGCCAGGTTGCCCGCTGGGCGGCGTGATAGATACCCCGGCCAATTTACCGGCAATGAGTTGTTCGGGGGCCACAATGTTCCCCCGCTGAAATTCTTCGGAAGAAATGGTAGCAATGGAGCCGGTGAGGTCTTTGCGGCGTTGGGTACCATAACCCGTCACGACCACTTCCTGGAGTGATTTGGCATCATCGACCAGCGTTACGTTGATGACCGTCTGGGCGCCAACCGGCACTTCTTTGGGCAGTTTGCCCACGAAACTGAACACCAGCACCCCCGTGGCGGGGGCCTGAATCTTGTACGCACCGGTAGCATCGGTGTTGGCCCCGCGCGTGGTGCCTTTCAGGGCTACGGTTGCGCCGGGCATGGGCGAGCCATCGGCTTCGGTCACGGTACCCGTAATGGTCTGATCCTGTGCTTGTGCCAGCGTAACACTCAGCACAACAAGAACAAAGTAGGCCAACGTAAACCGACAGGCTGCTGACACCGTGGATTGGAAAAACCTTCTAACTGAGAGGTTAGTCATAAGTAGTAGATTAATTGTGAGAAAAAGAGGCAATGCCCGACTCATAACCTGAGTGAGAGTCAACTTTATCTTACAAAATTACTATGCTTACGCAATAATTTTAGTTTCGGTTTGCCATTTTTGGCCTAAAAGACACAAGATTATACTAACTTTCTGTTAGCCATTGATTATGAGAGAATTACGACGAAGAGTGGGGCAATATTTTTGACATTTTCTTATAAAAATTTAGCTTGCTTGGTTAGGTCAGCAGCGTTGACCTGCGTTTAAGGGTATCTGCTCAGTGTTTGGCTGGCTGTTTTTGCCCATGTGGCTTGGCGTTGGGGGGGCAGCACCCGCCCGAATCGTAATTCGGTAGGTGTTGTCGGAAAAGCGCACGAACCGGGCAGGGGTGAGCAGCGGGGGTTCGTCTGGTTTGTTTGGCGGTGACGTGCTTTTTTTTCAACACCGGGCCGTTATTTTAGGTTAATCATAAACGCAACTAACGCGCAACGCTATGAAAATTTCTTTAACGGAAGGCATGGACAAACCCTTCCTGCCCAACGGTCGCCACAACGTGACCATCACCCACCTGGATGAAGGTAAAAGTGAGTACAAAGGCGTGCCGTTTGTGGCCTGCCGAATGGAGAACGAAACGGGCTTTGTGGTGCAACGGTTCTATACCTCGCCCGCCGGGATGCCCATCCTGTTGGCTTTGTGCCAAGCTGCCAACGTATCCGTTGACCCCGACAAAGAATTGGATACGAATGCGTTACTGAACAAAAAAGTATCGGTCGAAGTAAGCGATTATACGTACCCAGACCCCGAATCGGGGCAGGAGCGGACCATTAAACAGGCTACCGCTTTTGAGCCAACGGCCCTCGCTGCCGAATAAATTAAGTAAGATGAACCCGTATATTTGCTTCGACTCAACCAGGTCAGAGGTGTCCGGCCCGGATGCCTCTGGCTTTTTTTATGAAAATCACCATGACAACATTTCGTATTGTCCTACTTTGCTTGTTGCCCGTTCTATCTGTAGCGCAACGGGCCGTATCAACCCGTTTGAAGGCGGGTGCCGACTTGGGAGTCGGGTTTCAAGCCAGCCGAATCAGCCCTTCGTTCATCTACTATCAACTGATAAACCCCACCCGGACCGGCCTGTTTTCGCTGGGCTACACGGTCGCTTTCCGAACGTTCTACGCCAATGACGTAGACTACATCACGGCACCGGTATCGCCATTGGTACCTGCCAAACTCGACACGCTCCGCATGAATTACGCCTCTGGTACGTCGCTCAACCTGGGCATCCGGGCGCAGATCAACCTGAAATTTATCGAAATCGGGGCCAGTGCCGATCTGTTGGGCCTCACCATTGGCAAAGGCCGCGTAGGGCAATACATCTCGTCGGGAGGCAGTTTTGTGGCCGGGCAAACGGCAAAGGGCACCGATTCGCTGTCGCGGTTTGTGGGGGCGAACATTAACCAGACAGCCCGCCCCAGTCTGGTCAACTTTCAGCTACCGGGCAACAGTACCCTCGGTACGGTAGCCAATGAAGTGTATGCAAGAGTGTATGTGCAGCAACGAATTGGCATCAAATTGGCCTACCAATGGCTTGCGTCCGAATACACGACTACCGTTCGGAATACTGTGGATGACAACAACCGGTTCAGGAGCCGGTCGGGGTTAGTTTACGTGGGTATCACGTTTCCTTTTTACGATTAAAAACCGGCTCATCGTTACTCCATGAAAACAGGTATCATTATTTTGGCTGCTGGCTCTTCCAAACGGTTTGGAGGCATTGCCAAACAACTGTTGACCGTGGGGGGAATTTCGTTGGTGCGGCGAGCGGCTGAGGCAGCTCTGGCGGCCAACCTGGGCGGGGCCGTGGTGGTCGTGCTGGGGCATTACCGGCAGCAGGTAGCGGCGGAACTAGCCGGGCTTTCTGTCACGCTCATCGACAATGCAACGTACCTGGACGGTGTGGCCACCTCCGTGCGCACAGGGTTGGCGGGGCTGTTCATGATGGACCCCACCATTGAGTCGTTTTTGATTATGCCCTGCGACCAGCCCTTTCTGACCCCCGCGCTGTTGCAGCAACTAGTGGCCACGCAGGAAGAATCGGACAAGGGGATTATAGCCACCCGCTACGACGATCAGGTAAATATGCCCGCGCTATTTCGGCGAAGTTATGCCGAACCGCTGAGTGAACTAACGGGGGATAAGTCGCCTAAGTGGGTCATTATCAGGCACAGAGCCGACCTGGAAGCGGTTGATTTTGCCCCCGCCGCCGTGGATCTCGACTTTTGGGCGCAGGCAGAAGGGCTTCAGCAGTAGGTTTTCGATGCCGGTTAATGCTTCGCTAAAATAGCTTCGTTACCAGTTGTTCCACGGTGATACCCTCGGCTTCGGCCTTGAAATTGCGCACCACCCGGTGGCGCAGAATGGGCATGGCCACCGCCCGCACATCGTCGATATCGGGCGAGTATTTTCCCGCCAGGAGGGCGTTGCATTTGGCAGCCAAAATCAGGGCTTGCGAGGCGCGTGGGCCTGCACCCCACTCCAGGTATTTAGTAGCTTCGGCGGCGGCTAGTTCGGTGTTGGGGCGCGTTTTGTGTACCAGCTTCACGGCATACTCCACCACATTGTCGGCCACAGGCACCCGCCGAACCAGGTGCTGAAACTCGGTGATTTCTTCGCCCGTCACCACTCGCTGCACGGCATAGCGCACATCAGAGGTGGTGCTTTTCACAATGGCCACCTCCGACTGGTAGGACGGATAATCGAGGTAGATGTTGAACATAAACCGGTCCAACTGCGCTTCGGGCAGTGGGTACGTGCCTTCCTGCTCGATGGGATTTTGGGTGGCCAACACAAAAAACGGACGGCCCAAACTGTAATTCTGGCCCGAAATAGTCACTTTATACTCCTGCATGGCTTCCAGCAGGGCCGACTGGGTTTTGGGCGGGGTGCGGTTTATTTCGTCGGCCAGAATAATATTGGCGAAAATTGGCCCTTTTATAAACTTGAAATTCCGATCCTGATCCAGCGTCTCCGACCCCAGAATATCCGATGGCATCAGGTCGGGCGTAAACTGAATCCGGTTGAAGTTGAGGTCGAGGGCACCGGCAATGGTCTGGATAAGCAACGTTTTGGCTAGCCCCGGCACCCCCACCAACAGGCAGTGGCCCTGGCAGAAAATGGCCGTCAGCAGCAACCGCACGGTTTCATCCTGACCAATGATGACGTTGCCAATTTCGGCGGTCAGCTTTTTGTACGAATCTTTGAGGGCTTCAGCAGCCGCCACGTCGGAAGAATAGGGCATTGTGGGAGTTAAGAGTTAAGCGTGTAGGGTTAAGAGTTGCTTTCAAAAGTTCGCCCACTGTATAAAGACAACTCTTAACGCTACACTCTTAACCCTTAACTAATTTGAAGCTTGCGCCCCGCCGCTTTGGGTGGTACCAAAAATCTTACAGGTGTTGTAGTCTGGATCAACGGTGATGTACACGTCGCCCACCGATTTTTTGAACCACTCGTCGATGGCCCGGTTCTTTTTGTTTTGCATCACAATGTTTTGCAGTTTCTCAAAATCGAGCTTGTAATCGGCAGTGTGGGGCAGAATCTTCGTTTTGTAGTACAAAATTCGTACCCCGGTTTTGCCATCGTCCGACCGGTAGGGCAAAACAGGCGTAATTTTTCCCACCGTCATCGTGTCCAATATCGAGAACATGGCGTAATCCATGGTGCCGTCCATGGCCATCCGGGCGTTTCCCGACTGTGGGTCGCGCAGCAGACCCCCGGCATCGGCGGTGGCTTTATCTTCCGAAAAATCTTTGGCAGCTTTATCAAATTTCAGGCTGTCGATCTGAATCAGATTCCGCAAACTGTCCAGAAATCGGTTGGGTTCGCTGGTGTCGAGGCGGCTGTATTCGGGGCGGAGCAGAATGTGGCGGGCGTGGTATTCGGCCCCCCGCGTTTCGATGAGTTGAATCAGGTGAAACCCAAAATCGGACTCCACAACGTCCGATAACTCGTTGGGTTTCAGCTTCAAGGCGGCTCCCTCAAACGGGGCCACCATCATGCCGCGCTTGGCGTAGCCCAGGTCGCCGCCTTTCTCTGCCGACCCCACATCTTCGGAGTTGGCCTTAGCCAGGACGGCAAAATCGGCTCCCTTCTGAATACTGTCTTTCAGCGACACCAGCCGTTGCCGCAGGGTTTCTTTCTGCGCTTTGGTCACTTTGGCAAACCGCACCAGTTGGCCCACTTCCACTTCGGCGGGCATGTAGGGCAGGCTGTCTTTGGGAATGGTGTTGAAAAACTTGAGCACCTCGCGGGGAGTCACCTTCATTTTTTCAGTAATTTTTTCCTGCATCTTCCGCGTCAGCAGTTGGTCACGTACCTGGGTACGCACCTCGCTCTTGAGCATTTCGAGGCTCTTGCCAAACTGCTCCACAATGTTTTTTTCCGACCCGTACTGTTGCACCATGTACGACATCCGGCTGTCGAGTTGGCTGTCTACCTGCTTGTCTTCCACCACTACCGAGTCAATTTCGGCTTTGGCCAGCATCATTTTGTTAATCACCAGGCTTTCCAGCAACTGGCACGGCTGGGGGGCTTTCTGGTTCTGGGCCGCATACGATTGCAGGGCTTCGTCCAGGTCCGATTTCAGGACATAGTAGTTGTCTACTTTGGCAATGATTTTGTTGAGCACAAAATTCTCGCCCAGCGTATCGGTGGGGAGTGTGGCTGGTTTGGCCGCCTGGCGGAAGGTGGCGCGGCCAGGTACCGTTCCGTGACTGAATGCCTGCACCAACGTCAGGGCCAGGGCCACCAGACTGAGGGATGCTTTACGTGAGTTGGTCATAAGACTGTTATTTCAATAATCGGTTCAGCACGTCCTCGTTCACCTGAACGGGATATTTACGGCGAAGGTCGGCCAGGAGTTTTTGTTCCAGAAATGCCTGGTATTCGTTAATGACGGTGCCCCGCGCTTCCAGAAACGTGCGGGGGCGCGGGGCTTCCAACTTGCTGATAATGACCTGCACAAGCCGGTTGTTTTTGGCAAATGTATTGCTGCCTACCTGCCACGGCAGTTCATCCACATACACATTTTGCCCTTTGGCAAAAATCCCTTCCGTAATGGTCAGCGCGTTTACAGCGGTGCCGCTCAACACCCGCGCCAGGTCTTGTTTGGCCGTGCTCTGGTACGTAAACGTCACCGTGCGGGTGGGGCGCGATGCCTGTAAATCGGTCTCGTTGATGCGGGCTACCTGCACACCATTGGTGGTCAGGTACGTGACCACGTTGCGCAACCGGCCCGCCGAGGTCGTGTCTGACTCCTGCGGACTGTGGGCGGCGGTGATGGTGACGATATAGGCCGGATTTTTCACCATCGTGACCAGCACCTCGTACAACGCATCACGGATGGCGGGAGTCAGACCGGTTTGTTTTGGCTCGAAAGTCAGTGTGGGGGCCGACCGTTTCAGCAGATAGGGCGACGTGGCGAGCCGAGCTTTGGCCTCGGCCAGCAGTTTGTCGTCGGTCGTTTCCAGAATGGTGGCCACGGCGCGTTGTGGGTACGTGTAGCGGGCTTTGTTCTGCTCGTAAAACTGCCGTTGCCCCACCGAATCGACCAATGATTTTTCCCAGACCTGCTCTTCCATCAGTTGCGAGAGCAGCACCCCGTCGCGCACTTCGGCCAGCAGCGTTCTGAATTCGGGGTATTTGCGTTCCAGGCCGGTCTCTTCGGCCAGCAGCAGTTGGTCGCCTACAAACCGCGTGTAGATTTTTTCCATGACCCGTTTGGGGTCAAGACCCTTTTCGGGGCGGGGGAGTTGCTTTTGCTGGACGTAGCGGTAGAATTTTTCGAGCAAAACGGGCATGGGCGCGGCGTTTTTGGCCCCCACGGTCAGCAGCAGGGCCGAATCGGCGGGGGCGGCGGGAATGCGCCAGCGGCCCAGCGTCAGGGTCGAATCGGCGGTGGCCAGGGCGCGTTGTTTGGCGGGCGCGTTTTCCTGCACCGTGTACTCGGCCCGGAGACGGGCCAGGGTGGCTTGCCGGAGCACGTCGGCGCGGGTGTCGGTCACTACTTTTTGGCGCAGCGCGGGGGCCAGTTCCGCAAACGACTCCAGCGGTTTGCGGTCAATCAGTTTCAGAATATGCCAGCCGTAGTTGGTCTTTACGGGTGGGCTATACGTACCTGGCGTGGTTAGCGCAAAGGCGGCTGTTTCCAGCGATGGCACCATTTGGCCGGTGCTGAAGGCGGGCAATTTACCGCCCGCGTTCCGGCTCTGCGCATCGTCGGAATAGGTTTTGGCCAGGGTCTCGAATGCCTCTCCGGTCAGCAGTTTGGCGTATGCTTCGTCAATTTTGGCTTTGGCCGCCACCACGCCCACCGGCTCGGCAGAGGGCGATAGCCGCACCAGGATGTGGGCCACCTGCACTTTCCCACGTGAGGGGCGGCGGTCGGTGGGGTGAATGATGTGGTAGCCGAAGCGGGTGCGGATTGGGGCCGAAAAGCCGCCCACAGGCGTGGTGTACGCCGCCGTTTCAAAGGGATAAACCGTTTGAAAAGCAGAGAAATACCCCAGGTCTCCCCCGTTTTGGCGGGCGGTGGGGTCGGCAGAGACTTGTTTGGCCAGGGTTTCCAGGGGTTCGCCGACCAGTAGCCGCCCCCGCAGGGCCAAGGCCTGTTGGTAGGCGGCAAGTGTGTCGGCGGGGGCGGCTTCTTCGGCCACGCCCACCAGAATGTGCGCGGCCCGCACTTCCTGCTGCATCCGTTGGTAGGCTTCGGTAGTCAGTTGCTCTACCAGGGGTTTATCGGTCAGGTACGTTTGGGCAAGTTGCTTGCGGTAGGTGGCCATCTCTTCCCGGAACGCCTCGGTGGTGTCGCGTCCTTGTTGTTCTGCCGCCAGCACTTTCAACTTCAGGTTGGTATACAGGTCCAGGTACGTGCGGATATCGGTGCGTTGGGCCGAATCGGCGGAGAGCTGATTTTTGGTGAACGAATCGAAGAACTCGTCGCTGGTGAAGGCTCTTTTTTCGCCCAGCGTCACCACCACGGGCGTGGGGGCAGGGGGCGGCACCACGGCCACGGGTGCGGCGGTTTTGCACCCGGTCAGGTGCCCGGCCAACAGCGCAATGAGGGCAAGTAAGTACTGTTTCGTTGACCGAAAAGAGGCAAAAAAAGCAGGATACAACACAAATCGGGGAGTGGGTGAGCGCATGGACGGGTTACGGCATCGGCAATAAAAACCGGGTGTTACCTGGTTCAGACAAGCAAGGGGCAAAGATAGCCATTATTGGCCGGAAGGCTTTAGTTTAACGTTTTTTAGGGCTATATCGTACACCACGATCAGGCGTAGGAACGTCTGGTCAGACGGGTCAATGGTGGTGCGGCACCGCCTGGTACGTCAGGTCGGCTACGCCAATGCTGGCATCGGCCCCGCCGTAGTAGACCAGCCATTGGCCAGGGCTGTTGGCTACCCAGCCGTTGCTGAACACCACGTTCGGGAAAAAACCCTGCTGTTCCCACGCTAGTTCCGGCATCAGCACCGGCGTGGCCGACCGCGCCAGCAGGTGGCCGGGGTTTTCGGCATCCAGCAGGGCTAACGCCAGCGCGTACTGGTGTGCTTGCCCCGCCCCGTGGTAGAGCAACAGCCAGCCCTCTGGCGTGCGGATGGGCGGTGGCCCGGCTCCAATTTTCAGCGATTCCCAGGCCGCATCTGTGGGGCCGAATACGTACCGGTGGTTGCCCCAATGTACCCCGTCGGGTGAGTCGCAGAGCCACACCGACGGGCGACCAATGTCGGAAACCATGGGGCGGTGGAGCATCAGCAGTTTGCCGTTTACACGTTCGGGAAACAGGCAGGCATCTTTGTTGGGCGGCGGCAAAACCATGCCCACCCGCTCTACGTGCCTGAAATCGGTGGTTTTGGCCAGCCCCACCCCCGGCCCGTTGGCCGACACGGCGGTGTAGGTAATCCAGTAGGTAGCGTCTATTTGGGTGATCCGGGCATCTTCCAGGCCGAAGGCTTCGTCGGGCCGGGCGGGGAACAAAAAAGGGTTTTCGTCTACCGTGAAATGAATCCCGTCGGTGCTACGGGCCAGCCGCAAGTGGCTCAACGAGGTCAGGTACGTTTGCCCGGCTACGTCCACCACGCGGGGGTCGGCGGGGGCGGTGGGCAGGGCAAACCGGTGAACAACCAACTGCCCGGTTGTGTGGTCAACGACTGGCACCTGGAGCCAGCCCGGTTGGGGGAGTGGGGCTTCGGCCACGCGCAGGAGCAGCAGAATTTCATTTTCAAACCGGCAAGCCGCCGGGTTGAAAACGCCTAATACCTCGAAGCCTTCGCCGTGGGGTTTCACCGAAGCCGTGGTCAGGATGGGGTGGTCGGAAAGGCGGGTGAGGTTGTAAGGGGGTAGCGGGGAGAGGGTCATAAGCAAAATTCAGGTACGTTAACCTAACCAAAACCGGCGCAAGTAGTTATGTCATCGAACCGAAACCAGACACAGCAATGGCATACGCAACAACAGAACTTGCCAACGAGCAGGCAGGGATAAAAAGCATGAATACCGGTCTGGATAGACCCGATCAGAATGAACCCGAACGTGGCGGAGCGGAATTTGGGGAAGAAGGGTCGGGTGCCACCAGTGGCTACGGCGACACCACGGAAGACGACCTGACCGATCACCTCAAGGACGAGGAAGAAGACCCCCTGGACGTTGATGCCGACGAAGCATTGCGGGGCGACGATTTAGACAACGACGACGATTTGTAAGATGACCCACATGAACCAGCAGAACCCCAGCCACCCCGATACCGATATCGACACCGCCCCTGATGCCGACACACAGTCGTCGGCAGACTCGGCGCAGGGCGAACGAAACAATCCCGATATTAACGAAGAAAAAACGGGTACTCGCGTCAACGAACCTGCCGAGGGCGAAGAATAACGTCGAGGCGAAGCGTCTGCTGTTTCACCAGATGTACCGGTTAGGTACGTAGCAACAGACGCTTCGCCTCACTGACGCAACCACACAATCAGTGGCTGATACAGCTTTAGCCAGGCCAGCCGGGTGGCCATGATGATGAACACTACCCCCGTGATGCGGTTAAACATCAGGGCTACGCCGGGCGTAAAAAAGTGCTTGAGGCGGTGGGCGTAGATGGCCAGCGACCCCTCGGCCACGCCCACGCCTACCACCGCGAAACCCATAAACGCCACCTGCTGCGGAGTGTTATACTGCAACGATTGCCGGATGTAGGCCGCCACCGTCACCCACGACACAAAATTGATGGGGTTGAGTGCGTTCAGCAAAAAGCCCGTGGTGAAATAGTAGGCGTAGTTGCCCAGCTTGGTCTTGGGATAGGCAATGCGGGGTTGCCCTTTGATGACGTTGACCAGCCCGATGGCCAGTAGAAAGACAATGCCCACGGCTGTCAAGGCCAACTCCAGCGACCGCGAACTGGGCAAAACCGACGTACCCAGCAGGGCAAACGTGACAAAAATAGCATCGCCCAGCACCACCCCCGCCGTGATGGTCAGACCAGCCTTATAGCCGTTATCGACGCTGTTCTGGATGAGGGCGAAAAAGATGGTGCCGAAGGTGAGGCAGAGGCCAATGCCGGTAATGAGGCCCAGCAACATGGGTAAAATCATACGGGAAGAACTACTGTTAACAGCCGTAAATTGTTTTCAAACCCCCCGCAGCCGCGCCAGCAACAACAGGCCCGCCATGCTGATCGAATCCGTGATGCGCCCGTCCATGACCCACTGAATTGCCTCGGCCAATGGTAGTTTCAGCACGTGCAGGGCCTCCGTTTCTTCGGGGGCGTGGGGGCCGGGCGTGAGGCCCTCGGCCAGGTAAATAAACCCCTCTTCGTCGGTAGCTGAGTTGGAGGTGTGAATCCGGGCCAGTTTGGTCCAGGTGTGGGCCACCAGCCCGGTCTCTTCCTGCAACTCGCGGCGGGCCGAATCCAGCAGGTCGGTGCCCAGGGGTGCGCCGCCTTCGGGTATTTCCCAACTGTATTCGTCCAACGGATACCGGTATTGGCCCACCAGGTACGTGTTCCCCTCTCCGTCGAGCGGGATAACGCCCACGGCTTTGTTTTTGAAACTAACCACGCCATAGATGCCCGCCGTACCGGCAGGGGTCAGCACATTTTCGTGCCTGATTGTCAGCCAGTTATTCTCATACCGCACCGTAGAATCGAGCCGTTTCCAGGGGTTTTCCATTGTGTTCATAGGGCGAAAGTACGAACGTTTCCATCAGAACACCGTATCTTTACCTGGCTTATGAAACTCCTTCAACACGCCAAAACCCGCTGGATGGCCGTCTCGCTGCTGGTCAGCATCGGGCTGTTGGTGGTTAAGTTTACGGCCTTTTTCCTGACCGGTTCCACCGCCATCCTGAGCGATGCCCTGGAGTCGATTGTGAACGTGATTGCCAGTGGGTTTGCCCTTTACAGCCTCTACATTGCCGGTCTTCCCCGCGACCAAAACCACCCCTACGGCCACGGCAAAGTGGAATACCTGTCGTCGGGGTTCGAGGGGGCATTGATTCTGTCGGCGGGGCTGGTTATTATTTACGAAGCCGTGGTGAGCTTTTTCGACACCACCTCGCTGACCGATCTGGGCTGGGGCCTGGGCCTCATTGCCGCCACCACCGCCGCCAATGCCCTGCTGGGCTATACCCTTACTAAGCAAGGCGAAAAAGCTGATTCTCTGGCCCTGGTGGCTGACGGTAAACACCTGCTGATTGATAGTGTGAGCAGCATTGTGGTGGTGCTGGGCGTTGGGCTGGTGTGGGTCACGGGCTGGGTTTGGTTCGACAAAGTGCTGGCCCTGGCCATTGCCGTGTTCATCATCTACAACGGCTGGTCGCTGGTGCGGGTGTCGGTGGGGCGGTTGCTGGATGAAACCGACCGGCCTACCATCGAAAAAATATTGACTGTACTCAACACCAACCGGCAACGTACCTGGATCGACATTCACAACCTGCGGGTGCAGAAATACGGAGCCGATCTCCACATCGACTGCCACCTCACGCTGCCCTACTACTGGGACTTGCTCAACACCCACGACGAGGTGCGCCGCCTGGAACAAACTCTGCAACAGGGCTTTTCGAGCGAAGTAGAAATTTTCGTCCATGCCGACCCGTGTTTGCCCGAATGCTGCGCCTACTGCCGGGTCGAGAATTGCCCCGTGCGTAGCCACACCTTCATGAGCGACGTGGTCTGGACTGCCGAAAACCTGCCCCTGAACCAAAAACATTTTGTACCCGCCGACGCATCGTAGCGGCGCAACTGTTTCACCGTACCCTAAACCAAAACCCAGCCATGAACACCCTTGACCGCCGTACCTTCTTACAGACCGCCGGTACCCTGCTTACCGCTTCTGTGCTGCCCAGTTGGGCGGAAGCAGCCGCAAAACGCCCGTTCTTTCAAATCTCGCTGGCCGAATGGTCGTTGCACAAAGCCTTGTTTGCCAACAAAATGACCAACCTGGATTTTCCGGTGCTGGCTAAAAAGGAGTTCGGCATTAGCATTGTGGAGTATGTCAGCACGTTCATGAAAGATAAAGCGCAGGACAAAACGTACCTGAACGAACTGCTACTGCGCTGCCGCGACAACGGGGTCAGCAACCACCTTATCATGATTGACGGCGAAGGCCCGTTGGCCGATCTTGATGCCGCCAAACGGAATTTGGCGGTGGAAAACCATAAAAAATGGATCGAGTGCGCCCGGTATTTGGGTTGCAAGACCATTCGGGTCAACGCGCAGGGGAGTGGCGAACCCACCGAAGTGGCCAAAGCCGCCGTGGATGGTCTGAGCAAGCTGGGCGAGATCGGCAAGGCATCGGGTATCAACGTCATTGTGGAAAACCACGGCGGGCTGTCGTCCAATGGTGCGTGGCTGGCGGGCGTAATGAAGCAAGTGGGTATGAAAAACGTAGGTACGTTGCCCGACTTCGGAAATTTCTGCCTCAAACGCAACGCCGCCGACTGGCATATCTGCGAAGAGTCGTATGACCGCTACAAGGGCACGGAAGAACTGTTGCCCTTCGCCAAAGGCGTGTCGGCCAAAACCTACGATTTTGACGCGCAGGGAAACTGCATCGAAACCGATTACAGCCGCATGATATCGCTCATGAAAGCCAGCAAGTTCCGGGGCATCGTGGGCATCGAATACGAAGGCGAAAAAGCCGACGAATACACCGGCATTCGCAAAACAAAAGCCTTGCTGGAGAGGCTTCAACGCCCGGCATGAGTAACGCCCGGCTCCAGCCGGGCTGTAAAAGAAAGGGTCGAGTAAGCACTATAACTGCTCTTGCTTAACCCTTTTTTATCAAAGAAAACTACTGCCCGGCTGGAGCCGGGCGTTACTCAAGCCGGGCCGAGACGTAAAAAAGGGTTGAACACATATTCAGCATTCAACCCTTTTTTGTCAATTTTAAACTACTGCCCGGCTGGAGCCAGGCGTTACTAACAGAACTCTTCCAGGGCCATTTCCAGGTGCTGGGCAATCATCTGGGCCGACCGGCCTTCGATGTGGTGCCGCTCGATGAAATGCACCAAGTCGCCGTCTTTGAAAATGCCGATGGCGGGCGACGACGGGGGATAGGGCAACAGGTATTCACGCATTTTCTCGGTCGCGTTCAGGTCGGCTCCGGCAAAGACGGTGTAGAGATGGTCGGGTTTCGTGCCTGTGAGCGAGAGGGCGGCTTTCACGCCGGGGCGGGCCGCACCGGCCGCGCAACCGCACACCGAATTGACGACGACCAACGCCGTACCTTCGGTTTTGGTCATGGCCGCATCAACGGCAGCGGCGGTGGTAAGTTCCTGAAAACCAACACTGGTGAGGTCTTCCCGCATGGGGGCAACCAAATGAGGAGGATACATATCTTTTTTCTGTTTTGGGAAAATCACATAAAACCTAATTCCAATTTCGCCACTTCCGACATCATGTCCTGGGTGTAGGGCGGGTCAAAGGTAAGCTCTACGCTCACATCATTCACGCCCGGTACGTCGCGCACCTTCTGTTCAATCTCCGCTGGGATTTCGCCCGCCGAGGGGCAGGAGGGCGAAGTCAGGGTCATGAGGATATAGACATTGTTTACGGGAAAAATCTTGATCTCGTAAATCAGGCCCAGTTCGTAGACATCAACTGGAATTTCGGGGTCATACACGCCTTTTAGGGCCAGCACCACCTGCTCTTTAAGCTCGGTTTCGGATAGTATGGTTGCGTTCATAGGGTGTGTGCCGAGGCAAAGGTTTTCATTTTCTGAATCATGGAGGCCATGCCGCCCGCCCGCCGCGAGGTGACCAGTTGGCTCAGCCCAATTTTGTCAATAAAATACAAATTGGCCGTGGCCACCGCCGCCGCTGTTTGGCCCGACAGCACCCGGATGAGCAAACTTACCAGCCCCCGGCTGATTTGCGCCGTTGGTTCGGCATCAGCTTCAAAATGTACCGTTTGGCCGTTTAGTTCGCTACTGAGCCACACTTTCGACTGGCAACCGGGAATCAGATTCTCAGGTACGTGCAATGAATCGGGAAGGGGCGGCAGCTTTTTGCCCAAGTCGATGATATACTGCGTTTTATCCAGCAGATCGTCGAAGAGGTCAAACTCCTCCACAATCTCGTCTTGTTTTTGGTTGATGGTCATTGGTCAAATTTTACCGAGTGGTTGCAACATGGAGCGCACAGTAACCACAGTCAGGGTGTCGTTTTGAAACGTGTAAACCAGCCGATACTGCCCGGCAAACACTTCCCGAATAAAGGACACATTAAATTCAGGAACAATCCGGCCCATCTCTGGAAACGCCACCAATTGCCTCAACTTCTTATCAACCTCATCGGCCCAACTATCAGCATACTTGACACTTCCTTCATAAAGATAGCCATAGACATCGCTGGCTGCCTCCTTAGCTTTGTCTTCCCAAACCAATATCACTTGCGCCATGAACGAATCTCAAGTATTGCCTGCTCATGCGGGGTTGTGTGGCCCAAAGAAGCCCGCTCAATACCGCTTGCTACGTTGTGCATAAACAGAATGTGCTCAATCAAGGCATCAGCTGACACTTTTTCGGGTAATTTCCCGATGCTGTCAAGAATTTGTGCTTTATCTAAAAGCAGTCGGGTAGTTACCTGAG
Organism: Fibrella sp.; assembly: GCA_043763995.1. Classification (GTDB taxonomy): domain Bacteria; phylum Bacteroidota; class Bacteroidia; order Cytophagales; family Spirosomataceae; genus Fibrella. Next base: position 3,310 of record JAYUKZ010000042.1, on the reverse strand, counting down.
TTGGCATGTTGAATTTAGTTCGGCTCGTTACGCCATCATTGTTTTCACGCGGTGCAGGCCCTTCACCAACCGGTCGATCTCCTCGGTTGTGTTGTAAACCGAGAACGAAGCCCGCGTGGTTCCGGCCACGCCCAGGCGGTGCATTAGCGGCTGGCAACAGTGGTGCCCGGTGCGAACGGCGATGCCCTGCTGATCCAGAATTACGCCCGTGTCTTCGTGGTGAATGCCGTCCAGAACAAACGAAACCACGCTGATTTTCTCCTTTGCTTGCCCCACAATGCGCAGACCGTCAATGGATTGCAGCGCGTCTGTGGCGTAGGTGAGCAGGTCGTGTTCGTGGGCGGCGATGGCTTCTTTGCCCAATGCCTGCACGTAATCGATGGCGTTTTTCACCGCAATTACGTCGGCAATGTTGGGTGTGCCGGCCTCGAACTTGTAGGGAATATCGTTGTAGGTCGTCTTCTCGAAGGTCACTTCTTTAATCATCTCGCCCCCACCCCGAAACGGGGGCATGGCTTCGAGCAGGGCACGCTTGCCATAGAGCACGCCCATACCGGTGGGACCAAAAAGTTTATGGGCCGAAAACACGTAAAAATCACAGTCCAACGCCTGAACATCGATGTCGAGGTGGGTGGTGGCTTGCGCTCCGTCGATGAGCACCACCGCGCCCACGGCATGGGCCTTGTCGATGATGGTTTTGATGGGATTGATCGTTCCGAGGGCGTTCGACACATGCACGACCGACACCAGCCGGGTACGTTCGGTGAGCAGTTTTTCGTATTCGTCCATCAGTAAATCACCTTCGTCATTGATCGGGATCACCTTCAGGGTGCAGCCCCGCGTTTCGCACAGCATTTGCCAGGGCACAATGTTGGAGTGGTGCTCCATGGTGGAGATGATGATCTCGTCGCCGGGTCTCAGGTACGTTTGTCCGTAGGTTTTGGCCACCAGGTTGATGCCGTCGGTGGTGCCGTAGGTGAAGATGATCTCCTCGGCTTCGCCCGCGTTCATAAACGACTGCACGGCCCGGCGCGTGGCCTCGAAATTGACCGTTGCCCGTTCGGCCAGGGTGTGAATGCCCCGGTGAATATTGGCGTTGTCGTGCTCGTAGTAGCTTGTCAGCGCGTCGATCACTGTGCGGGGTTTTTGGGTGGTGGCGGCATTGTCGAAATACACCAGCGGCCGCCCGTTGACGAGTTGGTCCAAAACCGGGAAATCGGCCCGGATTTTCTGAATATCGAGTAGGGTAGGGTTCATCGTCTGCATACACGGAGAACACCGGCGCGGGCCAAAAAATTTGCCTACGTAGCCGGGAATGCCAATCTTGGCAGACCATCCAGACACGAACGGACTAGCCTGCGACATAGCTACGTTACTCACTTGCACGAGAGCGGTACCGATATTAAGCTGATTCAGGAATTGCTGGGCCACAATGATATACAGACTACGCTTCGGTACACCCATGTAAGCAAGCGAACGCTTGAAGGAATTAAAAGCCCGTTCGATGCGCTAAACCTTAAAACTGAGGAGTAATACTTGACAAAGCAAACCAAAATGGCTATGTTTGACGCACCTACGGTTAACAAGAAGCGGTTGCCTATTTTCAATAGAAAAATACTGTTTTTATTGGAATAGTTAAAATAAATACAGAAAGTACGACAAAACTTTCGTATATTAAGGAGTTGGCGGTAAGTTTAAAAAAGCACTCAATGACATTCAAATATTACGACAAACCAGAATTTTTCACAGGACTACGGGACACAAAAACGACCTGCGACACTTGCGGACAAGAAAAATTTTGTTTTGATGCTGAGGCTTATTTTGGTAGAGAAAACTTGACATCTGTATGTCCACAGTGTTTATCAAGCGGACAGTTGAACGATAGAGACGCTTTTACTTGTAGCGGAGATTTTGAAGAACTCAAACGACAATTAAAAATTCTTAATCCAACTTTGTCGGACTCAGAAGTTGAACGTATAGGACAACAAAAAACGACTGAGTTAGAAAAAACAACTCCACATTTGGTAACTTGGCAAAATTGGTTTTGGCCATGTGCGGACGGAAATTATTGTAAATTTATCGGTTTTGGGTCAAAACCATTTTATAAAAGTTTAGCGGTAGACTTACCAACCGAGGACTTTTTTAAAAACTCGTTTTACGACAAATCTTCATATTTTGATTATTTATGGCAAGAGGTTGTGCCTAACAAGGAAATTAAAAACTATGAGGACAGTAACAATTATGGAACACTTTTTTATGTTTTTAAAAGCCTAAACTCGGACAAGATTTTAACAATATGGGAATGCGACTGACAACACGGACGAAGAAAAAAACCTACCGCCAACATGGGTTTGTGGCAAGTGGGGGCTGACGGAAGTTATTAAACATTAGGAATTTTATTGTACTTTTGTTCTCGGCGGACGGAAACCTCTTGAACTTATGTAAGTAATTGAACATCAGTAATTTATATCGGCAGACGTTCGGGCGGACGAGTTTCAAAGCCCCCACCTTCCACAAGCCCTTTTCGTTGGCAGCCATTTTAAAAAGACCGTGTATGGACAAACTTTTGAAATTAGGGTACACAAATTTGTGGCTTGAACTTGGACTTTTGACCGAACAAAAATTAGATGAGCAACTAATTGAATTTGAACAAAATAATGACGATAATCGAGAACATTACCGTTACCAAACTTTTAGAAATTACTTAACGACCAGGCAAATATTGACAGACACTGAATTTGACAACTACTTAAAAGTTGCGGACTCAGAAAAAGACAAATCAATGGCAAGTTCTGCATTGAGTGACATTTTGCAAAAAACTCAATTAACGGACTTTCAGTTTGACAAAGTTTGTTCAAAAGTTACAGAATTGGGATTTGAGACTTTGACTAAAAAAATCATTCCTCGACAAGTATTATTGCGAAGGCTAAAATCAGAAAACTTAACAGGCGAACTTTTTATAGAAAGTTTAACAAGCGATGACAGTATCGTTCAAAAATATTTACTTAGTGTTGCAGACACTAACCAACTGAAACAAATTGCAAAAAATGGTGCGACAAAAGCGATTAGAAATATAGCCACTGAGCGACTAAACAAAGTTAGACGATGAACAAAAACGGCTGCCAACATAGTATTGTGGCAAGTGGGGGCGGACGGAAGTAATTGAACATTAGTAATTCTTTTGTACTTTTGTTTCGGCTGACGGAAACTGCCAAACATTTGTAAGTAGTTGAACAACAGTAATTTATATCGGCAGACGTTCGGGCGGACGAGTTCCAAAGCCCCCACCAGCCACAATACTTTTACGTTG
>JAYUKZ010000041.1:0-1446 GCA_043763995.1 Fibrella sp. | reverse complement strand
GAAATATCGCGCGGAATTTTCTTGAATATGATGCCGTGCTGCTGCAAAAACGCATCGGGTAACGTGCAGGCATCGGCGTAAATAATGTACTGTTCGGCACGGTGCCGGATAGTGTCGAGCAACGTAAAGTCGAGTGTTGTGTGGGCCTCCGGCTCATAGCAGAAGTAGTAGGCCGTGCCTTCGTGCTGCCCCAGAAAATACGGTCGGGCGGGGCTTTCATCTACCGCGTTCGGTTCGTCTGAATCGGGTGTTACGGGCTTTGGCTGATAGCTCAACCGCGTTTCTGTAAACCAGATATATTCCCGGATTTTGTCGATACTGACGGCTGGATTCAAATCGCCGTTGTCGTCGAAAAGCCGTTCGCCGAGGGTGTGGTAGCTGAACTGCCCGCCTGTCCCCGGTTTGTCGCCGTAGCCCTGCATCACGCGCCGAACCCGTTCTGCCGTAATGGTTTCGGCATATTCTTCCATCTCAACCAAGATAAACTGCCGGTTTCCGCCATCCTGTTGGTTCAGGTTTAACACCGCATGGGCCGTTGTGCCGGAACCGGCGAAGGAGTCGAGAATGATGGAGTTTTTACCGGTGACAAGTTGAAACAAGGTTTGCAGTAAAGCCGGTGGTTTAGGAAATGTGAAACTGGTTTTACCCATTACTTCCTTTAACTCATTTGTTCCATGTTGAGTGTATATTCTGTCAACGATGGAAAATAATTTTCTGCCACGCTCAATTCCGTCTTCGTCTTTAAGGTATTGCTTGTAATTGGTGCTCCATTTACCCTTTTTCTTTTCAATAACTAAATCGTCATTTAGTAACGCTTTGCTTACTCTATCTTGCGACCATTGCCACTGTTTTTCCGGCCACAATTCTTCACCTTCAAACAGAATAGGGTAACGCAAATTTGGTCTATCGTCCATACTTGTCGTAGCGAGAGGCTGAAGTCGGTACGGACCTCTAACGTCAAATTTGCTATCAGAAAATTTGTAATACTTTAAAATCGCTTCGTCAGGTGGTAGAAAGAGTTCACCAACTGAATCGAAATTCTTGGCGTAGAAGAAAATGTACTCGTGAAGGTTAACTGTATGTTTGGATTTGCTGCCGCCGCCGTAGCTTTTCTTCCAAACGAGGGTTTCTATTCGGTTTCTACGTCCAAAAACTTCGTCAAGAATCAACGCCAAATAATCGTACTCAAATTTGTCAATCGCTACAAATATAAATCCATCCTCGGCCAGCAACTTGTGCAGCAGTTTCAGCCGGGGGTACATCATGCAGAGCCATTTATCGTGGCGGCTGAGGTCTTCACCTTCCTTGCCCACCACCTGCGCCAGCCAGCGTTTTAGTTTGGGGTCGTTCACGTTGTCGTTATAGACCCAGCCTTCGTTGCCGGTGTTGTAGGGCGGGTCAATGTAAATGCAACGTACCTGGGCTTCGTAGCGGGGCAATAGGGCT
>JAYUKZ010000040.1:0-1448 GCA_043763995.1 Fibrella sp. | reverse complement strand
CCAGCCGTATGGCGTTGTCGGCGAAAAAATTACCCGACCGGTGGGTGATGAAACCAACCGAAAAACCCGCTCTGAACCGGTTGAAGTCCGGTTTGCCGTGCGCTTCGCTACGTTTATAAAGCGATATGCCCAGCGTCAGAAAGTCGTTGCGCTGGGTGCGGAAGTGGCCATCCGACCCGTCGGTGAAGAAAAAATTGGCCAGGTAACTCACCGAATAGCCTACCCCCCGCAACCGGGAAGGCACAAATTCAAGGGAGGGGTTCAATGACGGTACCCACTGATTCCGAATCAGGCCGATACCTATTCCCGTGAGATGCAGACTGATATACGGCGATTTTACCAGCCCTGTTCTGCTAAACCGAGGCTCTCCGGTGGTGGGTTGCACCATGCCAAACGCCATTTTGGGATTGGTCAGGTCGTGGCCTTTGAATTTTTTCACCGAATTAATTGCCTGTTGCAGTGCGCTGTTTAACCCGCCCGTCTGTAACATCTGACTGATGTCGGTCAGGCTATTAACCATCAGGTAGATACTGAACTCGTAGTTCGACTGCTCAGAAACCACCCCCGACCAAACCAGTTGCACGGTATCCTGCCGGGTTTTCACTAAAACCGGGCTGTTTTTGCTCCCGGCGAACCGGTAGGTTGTTGTTGGCGGGGTGTTGTAACGTACCTGGACGGTACGGCTTGTTTCGCCCAACCGAACCAGCGCATGTGTGGCCGTGAGCGGGTGCTGAGTGGTATCAACAATTCGTTGATAATCAGCGATGAATAACCGCAGAAGCGAGTCGATATTCTTTCTGGCTTCCACCTGGGAAAAGGTGGTGAAGCCCACGACAAGGGCGTTTTTCTGGCCTAGCTCTACCTCCATTTGACTGGTGCCGTTGAATGCATTCCGTTTGTCTGGCCCAATCAGGTGGGAGTTGGGTTGTTGGGCCATAGTGGTTCCGGCCAGGCTCAGGATGAGCAAGGCAGTGTGGTATGTTGTGCGCATGGTTATTGGGGTGATTTACGTGTTAAAGGAACCAGAATGGCCGGGGCCGGTTGGTCGGAGCGGACTGATGACCCGACAACGGCCCCCAGCCGAACGAATCGTTCTGTGGGTGGGTGTACAGTAAACTGACTGGATATAGCCTCTTCCTGCGTTTGCAACTCGTTTTCGTGCACCACTGCCAACCGGCGCAGGGCCTGGTTCCGCACTTGCCGGGGCGTTGGTGTTGCTGTTATCGCCATGCCCTGAACAGGCGGTTCGGTAGCAGTGGCCACAGGTACGTTGTTGTTGACCGATGCTGGCGCAGCCTGGCTTTCGTTGCGCACAATAGCTGGCTCCGTTAGTTCTTCGGTAGACAAGGGTTTGTTTTTCAACGCTTTATGATCTGTATGTGCTTTTTGGGCCAGTAGCTTTCTAGCGGGCAGAATGGGCATACGTTGCTTCGGCACCACGCTATTCG
>JAYUKZ010000039.1:0-19641 GCA_043763995.1 Fibrella sp. | reverse complement strand
CGATTACTTACAGCACCAAATTCCCGGCCAGTTTGATACCGCGTTATTGCATGAACTAGCTCAGGTTGGAACGCTTCGGATTATTCCGGCTGGAGAATACCTCATCCGGCCTGGCGAGTATGTCCGGTCTGTACCTATTATTATTCGGGGTTCGGTAAAAATTATGCGGGCCGACAGGGAAGGGCGGGAAGTGTTGCTGTACTACCTGGGCAACCAGGATGCCTGTGCCATGTCGTTAACCTGTTGCCTGGCCAGCAAACCCAGTGAGGTAACTGCCCTGGCCGAAGAAGAAACGTTGATGCTGGCCATACCCATCGAAAAAGTAGACGACTGGATGGGCCGACACCAGTCCTGGCGGCAATTTGTCTTCAGAACTTACCAACGCCGCTTCGATGATTTACTGGATACCATCGACGAGATCACCTTCCACAAGCTTGACGAGCGGTTGCTGACGTACCTGCAAAAAAAAGCCAAAAGCTGCCAATGCGTTGTGTTGGCTGTTACCCACGAAACAATTGCCCAGGAGATGGCAACCTCCCGGGAGGTTATCTCCCGCTTATTGAAACAGTTGGAGCGGGCAGGGCACATCCGGCTGATGCGAAATAAAATTGCCATTCTGAGCTAGTCAGGGCCTTTTGTAACATTTATCACTGTAGCCCTGGATGGGGTTGGGGAAGTTCGCAAAAAATTAACGCGAACATGACAGTGTTTTATTTACTTGGCTTTAGTGCATCTATCCTGATCGGTGTGAGCCTTGGGCTTATTGGTGGTGGGGGAAGTATCCTGACTCTTCCTGTGCTGGTCTATCTGTTGGGGGTCGATCCGGTGGCGGCTACCGGTTACTCCCTTTTTGTGGTCGGAACAACGTCGATGGTCGGGGCTGTGTCCTACATGCGGCAACAGCAGGTCAACTACAAAGCGGCGGTTTTTTTTGCCGTACCCTCATTTCTGGCCGTTTTCCTGACCCGCAAATACCTGGTCCCGGCCATTCCCGACCCTTTTTTTGCGGTAGGCCCCCTACTGATGAGCAAAAGCATGGCCATCATGCTGTTTTTCGCTCTGCTCATGCTTGTGGCAGCCTTCAGCATGATTCGTGACCGAAAAAATACTGTTGGTACCGCCCTGCCTACCCTGCGGTTCAACATCCCGCTTATTGCCGCTGAAGGCCTACTTGTGGGCACAATAACGGGGGTTGTAGGGGCAGGGGGCGGGTTCCTGATCATCCCGGCACTAGTGTTGCTGGTTCGGCTACCCATGAAAATGGCGGTGGGCACCTCGCTACTCATCATTGCAGTCAAATCGCTGGTGGGGTTTCTGGGCGACCTTTCTACCCTGGCCGTCAACTGGTCTTTTTTGTTGGGCTTTACGGCCTTCGCCGTGCTGGGTATTTTCGGGGGGACCTACCTGGCCCGTTATGTTCCGGGCGAAAGACTGAAGACTACATTTGGCTGGTTTGTACTCCTGATGGGTATCTACATCATTGGCCGTGAACTAATTACATCACCCGCTTTTCACTAACAAACCTATGTTTTTTCAACATATTTACGACAAAACACTGGCGCAAGCCAGCTACCTCATCGGATGCCAGAAAACCGGCGAGGCCCTTGTTATAGACCCCAAACGAGATGTGGATACGTACCTGGACCTGGCCCGGCAGAATAACCTCCGCATTACCCACATCACCGAAACCCACATCCACGCCGACTTTCTGTCGGGGTCACGGGAACTGGCCGCCCTGACGGGAGCCACCCTGTACCTGTCTGACGAAGGTGGTTCCGACTGGCAGTATCAGTTTGCGCATCAGGCGCTCAAAAACGGCGACGTGCTCAGGGTGGGCAACCTAACTCTGACCGTGTTGCACACACCGGGCCACACCCCGGAGAGCATCAGCCTCCTGCTCACCGACCACCCCGCTACCCACGAGCCAGTGATGCTCTTTACCGGCGATTTTGTGTTTGTGGGCGATGTGGGGCGGCCTGATCTGCTCGAAAAAGCTGCCGGATTAGTGGGCACCAAAGAGGCGGGTGCCCACCAGATGCACCAATCACTTGAGACCTTTCAATTCTTACCCGATTTTGTGCAGGTCTGGCCGGGGCACGGGGCAGGGTCGGCCTGCGGGAAAGCCCTGGGGGCTGTGCCCGGCACTACCGTTGGCTACGAAAAGATTCGAAATTGGGCGTTCCGTTATGCAGATGACCTCAACGGATTCACGGCCACGCTGCTGGCCGATCAGCCTGAGCCACCCACCTATTTTGCTACCATGAAACACCTGAACCGGGTGGATCGCCCCTTACTGACCCACCTACCCAGCCTGCCCAGGCTAACACCGCAGGCCGTGGCCGAGGCACTGGCGAGAGGCATACAACTTGTTGACACCCGCCCCAAAGCAGATGTAGCTGATGGTTTTGTGCCAGGGAGCCTTACCATACAGGCCAATAACGCATTTGCCACCTGGATGGGCTGGTTCATGACGTATACCGAACCCTTTATACTGGTAGCAGCCGAGGCCCAACTTGACTCCCTTACCCGCCAACTCATGCGGATCGGGCTGGATACTTGTCTGGGGTACATCAGCGAGATTGACGCGCTGGAGGTGGGTCAGCAGCCAGTAGTTGTTATTGATCTCAATACCTTCCGAACGTACCTGAGCAGCAGCAGCGACGCGCAGGTAATTGACCTCCGCAGTGCTTCAGAATACGCCCAGGGTCATGTAGCGGGGGCCGAGTCATTTTTTATTGGCACCTTATCAAAGCAACTAAACAGGCTCAACAGAAACAAGCCCGTGGTGCTTTACTGCCAGGGCGGCGACCGGGCGGCCATTGGCTATTCGGTGCTGGTTCGCAATGGGTTTACCAATGTACTCAACTACGCCGGGAGCATGAACGAATGGATGGCGGGCGGCAATCCGGTTGTGCCTGGTAACAACCCCGGCTGAGGGCACGATGAGCAACACCCTACCCGGTGGCCTCCGGCAAAACTGGCCACAATTTATGCTGTTGGTGGGAGTGAACGCACTGGTGGGCGGAATGGTTGGCCTGGAGCGAAGCATAGTGCCCCAATTGGCCAAAACGGAGTTCGGTGTTCAGTCGGCCTCATGGCTGCTGTCATTCATTGTTGCCTTTGGCCTCTCCAAAGCAGTGGCCAACTACGCCTCGGGGGTTTGGGCTAACCGGCTGGGGCGTAAAAACCTGCTGGTGGCGGGCTGGCTGGTGGTACTACCGCAGCCCTTCATTTTGTTCTACGCCCCCAATTGGACCTGGGTTATCGGGGCCAATGTACTGCTGGGTATTAACCAGGGGCTAACCTGGAGCAGCACCGTGGGCATGAAACTGGACCTGGCCGGCCAGAAGCATCGGGGGCTGGCCGCTGGCCTGAACGAATTTGCCGGGTACCTTGCCGTGGGCCTTGCTGCCTGGTATTCCAGCCACCTTGCCGAACAGTATGGAGCAAGGCCCGTTCTGGTCTACGCTGGCCTTGGGCTGGCACTGGCGGGTACGCTGATCAGCCTGCTTTTTGTAAAAGATACCGGACGATTAGTACGACAGGAGCAGCAAAAAAGTACTATCCCAATGCTTAAACACCCCTTTTGGGCTGTTACCTGGGGGCATCAGTCGTTGGGGGCAATTTCGCAGGCGGGGCTGGTCAACAACCTCAACGACGGGCTGTTGTGGGGGCTACTGCCGGTGTTACTGAGCCAGCATCTCAGCACAAGTCAGGTGGGGTTGGTGGCCGCGCTCTACCCTGGTGTGTGGGGAGTCAGTCAACTCGCCACCGGTAGCCTGGCCGACCGGTTTCCGGTCCGGGCCTTGTTGCTGGTCGGCATGTTGGTTCAGGGGGTTGGCCTTCTGGCACTCATTACCGTACGCTCGGCTACGTCATTTGGGTTACTTACCAGCCTGATTGGCCTTGGAACCGCCCTGGTCTATCCTACGTTTTTAGTAGCCATTGCGCAGCATACCAATCCGGTGCAACGGGCAACCTGCCTGGGCACGTTTCGGCTTTGGCGCGATTTCGGCTACGTGGTGGGTGCATTGCTGTCAGGCTTTCTGGCCGACAGGTGGGGTGTACCAACGGCCATTGTGACGGTAGGCATTCTGACGGGAGTTTCGGGTTTGGTAGCTTACATACGGCTAGATAGATAAGTACCTGGTTCGGTACTCTACCAACAGTTTTACACCTTAATCTTTGATTTAACTTAACCACTATGTCTTTTTTAGAACTCATCCGCCAACCCTGGCCCTGGTACGTTGCCGGGCCGCTCATTGGCCTCACGGTGCCCACGCTCCTGCTACTAGGCAATAAATCATTTGGTATTTCGTCGTCGCTGCGCCACATCTGCGCCGCCTGCCTCCCTGCCAACATTCCATTCTTTTCTTATAACTGGCGGCAGGAAAGCTGGAACCTGTTTTTTGTGGGCGGTGTGCTGCTCGGCGGTTTTGTGGCTACTCATTTTCTGGCCAACCCCGATGCTTTCCAATTGGCACCCGCCACCGAAACGGCCCTGCGCGAACTTGGCATCCGGGATTTCACCGGCTTGATGCCCGCCGACTTGTTTTCGGCAGCAAACATCTTCACCCTCAAGGGTTTGTTCTTTTTCGTACTGGGCGGTTTGCTGGTTGGTTTTGGCACCCGCTGGGCCGGAGGTTGCACGTCGGGCCACGCCATCATGGGTTTGTCTAATTTGCAATGGCCCTCTCTGGTAGCCACTTGCTGTTTCATGGTCGGCGGGTTCGCCACGACCCATTTGCTGTTGCCACTCCTCCTCAAACTGGTTCATTAAGCCATGCAACCCACCCTCTCGCCCCCGCCCGCCGACGAGTTTGCCCCCGTCTGCCACACGCCTGCCACGCCTGCCACCCCTGCCCCCGCTGGGCTGGCCAACCTGAAATACGCGCTCGTCGGGCTGGTTTTCGGCATCGTTTTCGTGAAGGCTGAAATCGTCTCCTGGTTCCGAATCCAGGAGATGTTCCGGCTCCATTCGTTCCATATGTACGGCGTTATTGGCAGTGCCATTGCCGTGGGAATGTTATCTATTTTTTTAATCAAGCAACTCAACGTCAGGACGTTGCAGGACGAAGAGGTGGTTATTGCGCCCAAAATATTCCACAAAGGACAGGTCTACGGTGGCCTGTTGTTCGGGTTGGGCTGGGCCATCACGGGGGCCTGTCCGGGGCCGTTGTTTGCCCAGATCGGCAGTGGATTTCTGGGCGTTACCGTCACGTTGCTCAGTGCCCTGGCCGGTACGTGGCTGTACGGGTATTTCCGCGCCCGGCTTCCCCACTGAGGTAAAACGGGCCACCTAGGTACGTTGCCGGGCGGACTAGCCCATTACACATAAACCCGCTATAGGCCACGGCGACCGAAACCCGTATCTTTGCCCCACTACGATTGAATCATGTTCGAGAACCTACAGAGTAAACTTGATAAGGCCTTTAAAACCCTAAAAGGCCAGGGCCGCATTACCGAGATTAACGTGGCCACCACCATCAAAGAGGTGCGCCGCGCCCTGACCGATGCCGACGTAAACTATAAAGTTGCCAAAGACGTAACGGATCGGGTAAAGGAAAAAGCCCTCGACCGGAAAGTACTCATCGCCGTGGAGCCGGGGCAACTGTTTGTCAAGATCGTGCAGGAGGAGCTGACCGAACTGATGGGCACCGAAGCCCAGCCCATCAACCTCAAAGGCGACCCCGCCGTGGTGCTCATTGCCGGGTTGCAGGGGTCGGGCAAGACCACGTTTTCGGGAAAACTGGCCTTGTACATCAAGAAACAGGGAAAAAACGTGCTGCTGGTGGCCGCCGATGTGTACCGCCCCGCCGCCATTGAGCAACTGCGGGTGCTGGGCGAGCAGGTGGGCGTGGAAGTATTTGCCGAAACCGAAAATAAGAATGTTGTCTCTATTGTGCAGAACGCGCTGACCCACGCCAAACGCACCGGCAAGAAAGTGGTCATCGTGGACACCGCCGGTCGGTTGGCCATCGACGAGGCCATGATGCTGGAGATTGAGGCGGTTAAAAAAGCCCTCAACCCCGCCGAGACGCTGTTTGTGGTTGATTCCATGACCGGGCAGGACGCGGTGAACACGGCCAAAACCTTCAACGACCGGCTCAATTTCGACGGGGTGGTGCTGACCAAACTCGACGGTGATTCGCGGGGCGGGGCTGCGCTGTCTATCCGGGCGGTGGTGAGCAAGCCCATCAAGTTCATGAGCACGGGCGAAAAAATGGATGCGCTCGACGTGTTCTACCCCGACCGCATGGCCAGCCGGATTCTGGGCATGGGCGACGTGATTTCGCTGGTGGAGCGGGCGCAGCAAGCGTTTGACGATGACGAGTCGCGGCGAATTAACGCCAAGATGCGCAAAAATCAGTTCGATTTCGATGACTTCCTGAGTCAGTTGCAGCAGATCAAAAAGATGGGCAACATCAAAGACCTCGTGGGCATGATTCCGGGCATGGGCAAGGTGGTGAAAGACCTTGATCTGGACAACAAATCGTTTACGCCCATCGAAGCTATTATCTCGTCGATGACTCCCAAAGAGCGGCAACGCCCGGAGGTGATCGACATAAGCCGCAAAAAACGCATCGCGGCGGGGTCGGGAACGGACGTTCAACAGGTGAATAACCTGCTGAAACAGTTTGACGAGATGAAAAAAATGATGAAAAAAATGAATCAGATGCAGTCGTCGGGCAAGCTGGCCAAGATGATGAAATAAGCCAGGTACGTTATGAAGTGTTTGATTATGAGTGCGTTACTGCTATTGCCGGTACTGGGTTTTTCCCAGGCTTCGGTGGCCTATTACCCGTTTAACAACAGCGGGTTGTTCAGCGTGAGTACCAACCCCAATAAGCTGCTTTGGCTGGACACGCGCCTGCAAACCAACTCGCTGTTCGAACAACTCAGCACCACGTTCTGCCCGTTGCTGAACGTGAGCCGCACCCAACGGGCCAATTATTACGTGGGGCCGGGCATCCGCATCAACGCGCTGAACGCCATCAGCAACGACAAAATTCTGGAGGGCTACTCGCTCCACGTGGGCGTGCGGGTGGTGCCGGTGGCCAGCATTCCGGGCCTGCGCGTAGCCTTCGAACTATCGCCCACGGCACAGGCCAATTTCAAATCGGGAGTGCTCTACTCGCATTTGGGCGTGGCCTGGCATTTCAGCAAACGGGCTGACCGTCAGGTACGTTAACGCCCTGCTTTTAACTAAACTTTAGCCCCGGTACTCTGACGATTGCCGGGCTTTTTTCGTTATTATATCGAAACAACAACTTACTTTTTTATGACGTTATCAACAACTGTGTCAAGAACCATTTACGGGCTTTTGGCAACTACGGCGTTGTGGCTCACGGGTTGCAAAAAAGACCCCGTGGAGATCAACCCCACGGCGGCAACGTCTGCCACCAGTGTGAACGACTGGATTTTGGCCACCATGAAAGATTATTACTATTGGAACGACAAGTTGCCCGCTAACCCGGATAAAACCCTGGCACCGGATAAATTTTTCGGCTCGCTTCTCTACAAATACAACGCCACCAGCAACCCTGAAGGAGACCGGTTTTCGTTTATTCGTGCAAGTGCTACGGAGTTAAAAGCCGCCATCAGTGGCGAGACAAAGACTACCGGGATGGAGTTTGACCTGCTGCTGCGGGCGCAGGGCAGCACCGATGTCATTGGCGTGGTGCTGTATGTACTTCCCGGTTCCCCGGCTGACAAGGCGGGCATCAAACGCAACGATATTTTCTACTCTGTCAATGGCACCAACCTGACCACTACCAACTATGCTACGTTGCTTTTTGGTGATGTGCCCATGCAGACGTTTGGCTTCACAACGGCACAAAACGGCACTTTGGTCAATAGTGCCACAACAAAGTCGGTAACGGCTGTGGTTTTCCAGGAGAATCCAGTTTTTAAAGACTCAGTCTATACCTTGGGAGCCAAAAAAGTAGGCTACCTGCTGTATAATCAGTTTGTTCCCGGCCCCAATGGCTCCAGCGTTGCGAGTTATGACAACCAGCTTGACGCTATTTTTGGGAAATTTAAAACACAGGGGATCAACGAGTTAGTGCTTGATTTACGGTATAATCCGGGTGGTTCGGTAGCCTCGGCCACTAACTTGGCCAGCCTGGTGGTGAAAGGCTTGAACGGGCAACCTAAAGTACCTTTTGCCCGCACGGAGTGGAACCCGCAGATAACCGCCGCCCTGAAGAACGACCCGCGCTACGGCAATGATTTCTTCTTCAACTATTTCACCAACAAGACAACCAACATCGGCAGTCAATTAGCCCGTTTGTATGTGCTGACCACCGACCGAACGGCATCGGCCAGCGAGTTAATTATCAATGGGTTGCGTCCGTTTATGCCTGTCAACACCGTTGGAGGCACCACGGTTGGCAAAAACGTGGGTTCCATTACCCTCACCGACCAGGCCAACAAAGCCAATACATGGGCTATCCAACCCATTACGTTTCGGTCGTTCAACAAAAATAATGAGTCGAATTACTTTGAAGGTTTCAAACCCACTGTGGCCGTTAACGAACCCTACGGCGCACTCTTCCCCCTGGGTGATACCCGCGATGCGCTGCTGGCGGCGGCACTGAGCCACATGGCCGGGCAAACCACAGGCGGTCGGCGAGGTACAACGCCTACGACCACGGTGATTGGTTCGTCGGTATCGCGGAAGTCGGGCGGCAGCAGTATGTTCGTTGAACTACCCCGGTAACGTACCCGGCTTTACCGAAACAGCACCCGCCGTGTGAGCCGGAACGTTTCAAAAAAAGCAGTGAGCAGATAAACGCCCGGTGAGATTGGCTGTTGCGCCCGCAACGTCAGGTTGCCGGGCGTTTGTTGTTGCTCGGTAGGCACGGGCATACCACTCAGGGTCGTGAGCCGGAACGTGGCTCCAGCGAGTTGGCTGGTTCGGCAAATAATATTGGTGCCCGCTACAGGGTTGTTGAGAATCGTCAGCGCAGGTACGTCACCGGGGTCGGGCATTTCCACGGCCACCACATTGCTGAGGGTGCGGAGGCCGTCTGGACTGGTTTGGGCGAGGCGGTAGTAAGCCCAACCTGGTAGTGGCGTGGGGTCGGTGAAGCTAAAAAGCCGGTCTGCACTGGCCGTGAGGGTGCCCATAGGCACAAACATGAGCGCGTCGGGGCTACGCTCTACGCTGAAAACGGTGCCGGGTTGCTGGGCGGGCAATGTCCAGCGCAACTGCACCGTTGGCCCCGTGACCTGCGCCGACAAGTACGCCTCACTCAAGGGCAACTGCCCGCTGATGTCGCGCATCTGGATATTATCGAACTGAAAAACCGCTGCGCCCAAACCACTGTCTACCCGGAGCTTAAAATCGGACAGGGTTTGGCCGGGCGTGACCACGGCGAAATTGTTGAACACCTGCGTGTTGCCCACCCAAAGGTCATACGTATCGTCGGGGAGCGACTGGAACCCGCCGCCCGGTTGCAGGTACGTCAGGTTGGTGCCCGAATTATTGACCACAAACGTGATGGTCTGCCGCCCCATAAACGTCTGGGAATTAATGGAGTTGGCGTTGACCGATTCGATGTGGCGCACGGCAAACTGCCCACCCGTGTTGACCAAACTGATGCCAAAACGGGCGTAAGTGTCGGCTACGACAGGGTTGTTGGTACTGTTACCGAAATTGGCACCCACGTAAAACACAAGTGCACTGTTAGCCGCCGTGGCGGTGGTCGAAACCACCTCGAAATCTAGCTGAATATACAGCGATTTGGGTACGGGCGAAAAATTTGCCGACCGGCTGAAATGGGCCGTGCCTGTGGCCGAAGACCGGTCGAATTGCAGCCTGTTGTTGACAATGGCCGCCGAAAGCCCCGAAATGCCCGTAAACTGGTTGGCGTTGGGCGCGGCGTTGACATACGTACCGGGCGTTCCGCCCGCCGAAAAATCCTGCTGAAAATAGACCGTTTGGCCCAGACACGTTGCTGTTAACGCGCAGAATAATTGCGTAAATAAAATAGCTTTCACGACAGAACGATGGATTCGTTTTACCGTAAACTACTGTATTCCAGCGAAGTAATGGTTTTTTCGGAGGAAAGAAATTTGTGTGCAGTCAGGTTCCTAACCTGACTGCCACTGGGTCCCCTGACCCAAACCGAGCAAACTCAACGCTTGAAAAGCAATTTTATCACCCTTCGCCTGCGGTGGTTGTGTATACTCGGTCTGGGTCGGGGGACCCATTTTCCGTCAGGTCTGGGGACCTGACGGCGCTCTGACCTCACTGCACTCCTTCAATACACGTATTCCTCCCCCGCCGCCCGGATCGTGACGCGCTTGCCGGGCCAGGCTTCTACGCGCCCTACCACTTGCGCCGCCACGCCGAACGCCTGGGCCACGTCGATCACGGTTTGGGCGTGCTCGGGCGCGAGGTAGAGTTCCAGGCGGTGGCCCATGTTAAAGACGCGGTACATTTCGTGCCAGGCCGTGCCGCTTTCCTGCTGAATGAGCCGGAACAACGGCGGCACCGGAAACAGATTGTCTTTGATGATGTGCAGGTCGTTTACGAAGTGCAACACTTTGGTCTGCGCCCCGCCAGAGCAATGCACCATGCCGTGAATGTGCCCCCGCAACTCGCTGAGCAACGGGCGAATGACGGGCGCGTAGGTACGTGTGGGCGAGAGCAGCAATTTACCGGCGGGCACCGTTATGCCGTTGTCAATGTCGATGGGCGTTTGCAGGGTTTTGGTTCCGCCGTAAATCAAGGCGCGGTCAATGGCGGGATCAAAGGTTTCGGGATATTGGTCGGCCAAATCGTGGGTCAGCACGTCGTGGCGGGCCGAGGTGAGGCCGTTGCTGCCTATGCCGCCGTTATACTTGGTTTCGTAGGTGGCCTGCCCAAACGAAGCCAGCCCCACCACCACGTCGCCGGGCCGGATTTGGTCGTTGCTGATGACGTTGGCGCGGGGCATCCGGGCAATCACGGTGCTGTCTACAATCAGGGTACGTACCAGGTCGCCCACGTCGGCGGTTTCGCCACCGGTGCTTTGGATGTCGATGCCGTGGTCGCGCAGGAGTTGCAGCACCTCTTCCGTGCCGTTGATGAGGGCGGCAATAACCTCGCCGGGAATCAGGTTTTTGTTGCGCCCAATGGTAGACGAGAGCAGCATGGGGCCGGTGGCACCCACGCACAGCAGGTCGTCGGTATTCATCACCACGGCATCCTGGGCAATTCCCTTCCAGACGCTCAGATCGCCGGTTTCGCGCCAATACAAATACGCCAACGCCGATTTTGTGCCCGCTCCGTCGGCGTGCATGATGGTGCAGTAGGCGGGGTCGTTGGCCAGCAGGTCGGGCACAATTTTGCAGAATGCGCTGGGAAACAGTCCTTTGTCGAGGCGGGCAATGGCGTTGTGAACGTCTTCTTTTTGGGCAGAAACGCCCCGTTGAGCATAGCGGTCGGTCATGGGCGCAAAGGTAGGCCGGAATGCCGGGCCACCACAACGCCGAAACGTTCAGATCACCTCCAGATACCGGCGCAGTTCCCAGTCACTTACCTGCCGGGCATACTGCCGGGATTCCCACTCACGGGTCTGGCAAAAATGCTCCACAAAATCGGCCCCGAACAACTCAGCCCCAATGCCCGATTGGCGCATCAGGTACGTTGCCTCGGCCAGACCAGAGGCCAATTTGCCGGTGGAGGTGTTGGCGTAGCCGTTGCCGGTGGTGGGCGGTACATCCAGCGAGAGGCCATGCCGAATACCGTACAGGCCCGATGCCAGGGCCGCGCCCATAGCCAGATAGGGGTTCGTGTCGGCCCCCGGCACGCGCATTTCCACGCGGGTGTAGGCTTCGGCGTGGTTCAGCACCCGCATGGCCACAGTGCGGTTATCAAATCCCCAGGTGAGGGTAGTGGGTGCCCAAGCCCCCTCCACCAGCCGTTTATAACTGTTGACGGTGGGGGCGTACATCGGCAAAATGTGGGGCAAACAGTGCAGTTGACCCGCAATGTACTGCCGGGCCAGCGTGGAAAGGTTGTCGGGCGCGGCAGCATCGTAGAACAAATTCTTATCCTCCGTTTCGTTCCAAAGGCTCTGGTGAACATGGCCGCTGCAACCGGGCAAATCGGCGTTCCATTTGGCCATAAATGTAGCCAAAATACCGTGCTGATAGGCCAGTTCTTTCACGGCAGTTTTGAACAAAACGGCTTTGTCGGCGGCGGCAAGGGCAGTGTCGTGGTGAATGGCCGCCTCATACACACCCGGCCCCGTTTCGGTGTGCAGCCCCTCCAGCGGAATGCCGAACTGACCCAGTTGGGTAAACAGCGCAGTCACAAAATCCGGCTCCAGGGCGGTTCGTAGTAACGAGTACCCAAACATACCGGGCGTAAGCGGCTCCAATCCTCTAAATGCCTTCTGCTGAAGCGTTTGCGGCGTTTCCCGAAAGTTAAACCACTCAAATTCCTGCGCCATCCGGGCCTGAAAGCCCATCGCTTCGGCCTGCGCCGCCACCCGCCGCATCAACGACCGGGGACAGGCCGCCAGGTCGGGCAAGCCAGTACCGGCACCGCTGAAATCGGCCAGAAAAAACGGAATATTCCCCTGCCAGGGTGCCTGCCGGAAGGTACTGAGGTCAATGCGAACGGGCCGGTCGGGGTAGCCCGTGTGCCAGCCCGTGAGCGTGGCGTTGTCGTAGGCGGCATCGGCCACATCCCAGCCAAACACCACATCGCAAAAGCCGTAGCCCGCCGCCAGCCCCGCCCGGAATTTTTCCTGACTGATGCGCTTTCCCCGCAACACCCCGTCAATATCGGCAAAAGCAAACGTGATGGTCGGACTGTTGGGTAAGCCGTTTACATCCTCAAAACGGGGCAACGATTGGGTGCTGCTCATATCGGTTCAGGTACGTACCCGGCTTAACGCAAATCAATCTCGAACGGCATCCGGGCCTGAACGCCCTGCATGGTTTGCAACTGCTTCAACTTTTTGGCTAGGGGTGCCACCGGGCCGAGAGCCGTTTGCAGCCGGGCATCTGAGTCGTCATTACCACCGAAGTATTTCATTATCTTTCGGAATGAATCTTCCTGCACCGGATAGTAGCGCAGGCGGTAATCGTCGGTTTTGAGTTTGGCTTCGGCAGCGGCCACCGCCACGGCTTCGTCAAGCCCACCCAACTGGTCTACCAGTCCAATGGCTTTGCCCTGCGTACCGGTCCAGACGCGCCCCCCGGCAATGGCGTTTACGCTGTCGAGAGGCAGTTTTCGGCCATCGGCCACTTTCTTCGTAAAACTAGCGTAAACCCGTTCAACGCCCGTTTGGAGCACTTTTCGGTCAAAATCAGAGAGCGGTTTGGTGGTGCTGGGAAAATCGGCGTGGGGGTTGGTCAGCACGCGGTCGAAGGTGACACCGAGTTTGTCTTTGAAGAGGCTTTCGGTATTGAAAAACAGCGAGAACACGCCGATAGACCCCGTGATGGTGTTGGGCTGGGCCACAATTTTATTACAGCCCATAGCCATAAAATACCCGCCCGACGCGGCATAGTCGGAGAACGAAGCCACAATGGGTTTCACCTTGCGGGTAAGCTGCACCTCGCGCCACATCACATCGGAAGCCAACGCACTACCCCCACCCGAATTGATGCGCAACACAATGGCTTTCACGGCCTGATTCAGCCGCGCCTTGCGAATTTCGCCCGCAATCTTATCTGACCCAATGCTGTTCTCGTCGCCTTCGCCCGACCCAATGGCCCCGGAAGCAATGATAACGGCAATTCGGTTTTTGCTTATCACCTCGTCTTCGTCGGTGTCTTCCGCTTCCGACTCGGCTTTGCGATACTTACCCAGGCCCACGTAGTCAATTTTTTTCTTGGCATCCACCTTCAGCATCTGCCGAAATTCGGTCTCCATCTCGTCGAAATAGCCGGTATGGGTCACGAGTTTGTAACGCAGGGCATCGGCGGGGGTCTGGATACTCAGGCTGTCGGCGTACCCTTTAAGGGTACTGGCCGGAATGGCCCGGCTTTTGGCCACGCCCGCCAGAAAATGGTCGTTGATTGAATTGAGAAAAGAGGCGGTTTGCAGGCGGTTGGGGTCGCTCATTTTTTCGAGCAAAAACGGCTCCACGGCACTTTTAAACGTACCTACGCGGAAAATTTCGGGTTTCAGGCCCAACTTTTCCAACGAGCCTTTGAAAAAACTAAGTTCGGCGGCAATGCCGTTCCATTCCAGATCGCCCGCCGGGTTGAGGTAAATTTTGTCACTCACAGAAGCAATGTAGTACGCCTTTTCGGTCATGGCTTCGGCGTAGGCGTAGACGAATTTTTTCGATTTCTTAAAATCGATCAGTGCGTTCCTGACTTCTTCCAATGTGGCCCAGCCCGCTTGCGGACTTTGCGCGTCGATGTACACGCCGCTGATGTTGTCGTCGTTTTTGGCTTTTTTCAGGGCTTCCTTTATCTCAATGATTCCCAACACGTTAGCATCGTCGCCACCGCTGAACCCTGCAAACGGATTTTCGCTGCTCCGCTCCCGGATGGGTTCGTTCAGGTCGAGTTTCAGGATAGAATTTTTGGTCACTACCGCGTCTTTTTTGGAAGCCGCCGCACCGATGACACCGGCAAAAACGACAAAGAGCAGGATGGTGAAAACGATGAGACCCACCAGCGTGGCCAGCAGGAATTTGAGGAATTGACGCATAACAAGTACGTAGTGATTAATGGATACCTACCAAAAATAACGGCCTACCGAGTAAAGTAGGCCGTTTTTCGGTTGAACGAACGATTTGCCCGGATGAAAGGCGTGGTACTACAGTGCCTGGTAATCGGCAATGGCGGTTTGGATCACCTCCTGAGCTTCATCGCGGTCGTAGATGCTGGCCAGTTCCATCACGGTGGGTTGGTCGGGCAGGTTTTTATAGGTCAGGAAATAGTGTTGCAAGCGGTCAACAATGCCTTCGGGCAGTTCGCTCAGGTTGTTGAACGCTTCGTACATAGCATCGCCTTTCAGGACGGCAATAATCTTATCGTCGGCCTCGCCCTTGTCTATCAAACGAAAACCGCCAATGGGCCGGGCTTGCAACAGAATGTCGCCGTGGGTGATGGTATACTCCGTCAGCACACAGATATCGAGCGGGTCGCCGTCGCCCTCCTCAATAGTTCGGCCCGATTTTTCGGCGGCTAATTTGGCAATGCCGGGGCCGCAGTAGGTTTGGGGAATGAAGCCGTAGAGCGACGGAACAATGTTGGAGTATTTTTGGGGCCGGTCAATTTTGAGGTAGCCCGTTTGTTTATCGATCTCGTACTTCACCGTATCAGAGGGCACAATTTCGATGAAGGCCGTGACCATCGCCGGGGCGGCATCGCCGGGGGTAATGCCGTGCCAGGGGTGCGCCTTCGACTGGGCCTTAACGATGGTAGTAATCTCTTTGGTTGAAAATTCAGCTTCCATAAGGTAGTTCTGATAAAATTGTCTTTTTCCGCGAAACAGGTCGTTGCAAAAAAGCAATCGAAACTGTTTTGGAACCGGTCAGGATAGTAGATAGACCGGCGTTGGCGCGGAGCGGGCGGCATTGGTTTTTAACCACCCCGACGTTATAACACAAAAGTAAGACGCTGGTTGCCCTAAACCGTCACTGCGTCCGGGAAACCTATCTTTCGGGCCACCTGATGGTCGGCGGTTTTGCCCGACGATTGGCGGATGTACAGTTCAGCCAGGAACCCCGCCAGGAACAGTTGCACCCCCAACACAATGGCAATGAGGGCGAAGTAGAACAGCGGATTATCGGTGGCATTTCGGTACCGGATGCCCTGCGAAATATTGTACAATTTCTGGCCCACCACAAACACAGACAGTAGCATTCCGACAAAAAAAGACAACGTACCCAGCCCCCCAAACAGGTGCATAGGCCGCTTGCTGAACTTGTGCACGAAAGCAATGACGAGCATATCCAGAAAGCCATTCACGAACCGTTCCAGCCCGAATTTAGTGGTGCCGTATTTGCGGACGCGGTGCTGCACCACCTTCTCGCCAATGCGGCCATAGCCGTTCCAGTTGGCCACAATCGGGATGTTGCGGTGCATGTCGCCGTAGAGGTTCAGCGATTTGACCACCTCCTGCCGGTAGGCTTTCAGGCCGCAGTTAAAGTCGTGGAGCGGTACGCCCGAAATCCAGCGGGCCACGCCGTTGAAGAGCTTGGTGGGCAGGGTTTTGGTGAGGGGGTCGTAGCGTTTTTGTTTCCAGCCCGACACCAGGTCGTAGCCTTCCTGGGTAATCATCCGGTAGAGTTCGGGAATCTCGTCGGGCGAATCCTGAAGGTCAGCGTCCATCGTGATCACCACCCGCCCCCGCGCCGCCTCGAAGCCAGTTTGCAGCGCGGCGGTCTTACCGGCATTGCGGGCAAACCGGATACCCCGCACCTGGGGGTTGCGCCCGGCCAGTTGCTCGATCACCTCCCAGGAGTGGTCGGTACTACCATCATCTACGAACAGAATTTCGTAGGTAAACCCCTGTTCCTCAACCACCTGTACAATCCAGTCGTGGAGTTCAGGTAGCGATTCTTCTTCGTTGAAAAGGGGTATCAGGAGGGTAAGTTGCATGGAACGGGGTAAATAGCGTATACGCCCATAAAGTTCGTACTATTTCAGAACATCAGGTAGAACGGGGCCAGGAGTTGGCGAAATTGGGGAGTATACGTGCGGCTACCAACTTCGTAAAGGCACAGCATTTCGGGCGTAACCGGGCCAGGTACGTCGTGGGCGTTCAGGTACGTGGTCAGGTGGCGGAACACGGGTTTTTGGGCGTTATGCCGCAGGAACAAATGCCGCACCGGTACTAACCCCGCCGCCGTGGCCAGTGCCGCCAACTGCGCGGCCTCTGCCGGGGGCAACATAACCGACCACGTGCCGCCGGGTTTCAGCAGCCGCACCACCGCCGTAAGTAGTTCAGCAAAAGGCAGTTCATCGGTATGCAGTGCCCGGTTCAATGCTTCGTCGGGCGAACGCAGGGAGTTAACAAAGAACGGCGGGTTGGTCAGGATATGGTGGTAGACAGGGTCGGGCACATGGGCCAAGTACGTTTGAACGGGTGTTTGATGGATACGTACCTGGGTTGCAAACGGACTGTTAGCCACATTCTGACGGGCTTGTTCGGCGGCGGCTTCGTCCAGTTCCACGGCATCGATTTGGGCGGCGGGGTTGCGTTGCGCGGCCATCAGGGCCAACAAACCTGTTCCGGTGCCAATATCAAGCAGCCGTCCACCCGCCCCCACCGTGGCCCAGGCCCCCAGCAGACAGGCATCGGTGCAGACCTTCATGGCCATGCCGTCTTGCCGTATAGTGAATTGTTTAAATTGAAACACGTTACATATTTCGCCGATACTGCCCGCCCACGGCGTACAACGCTTGCGAGAGTTGACCCAATGAGCAAACTTTGGCGGCTCCCATCAGGCTCTCGAAAATGTTTCCTCCCGTCAGCGCAACGTGCTGCAACTCGGCCAGTGCCGCGCCCGATTCCTGGGCGTGTTGCTCCCGAAATTCCTGAACGTTCCGCACCTGCGCGTGTTTTTCCTCGTCGGTGCTGCGAATTACCTCGTTGGGCGTGATGGTGGGCGAACCCGCCGGGTCCAGGTACGTGTTTACGCCCACAATGGGCAGGTCGCCATTGTGTTTCAGGGTTTCGTAGTGCATCGATTCCTCCTGAATTTTGCTCCGCTGATACATCCGCTCCATCGCGCCCAGCACGCCGCCGCGCTCATTGATGGCGATAAACTCCTGATAAACAGCTTCTTCCACAATTTCGGTCAACTCATCCACCACAAATGATCCCTGCAACGGGTTCTCGTTTTTGGTCAGACCAAACTCGCGGTTGATGATGAGTTGAATGGCCATTGCCCGCCGCACAGATTCTTCGGTGGGCGTGGTGACGGCCTCGTCGTAGGCGTTGGTGTGCAACGAATTGGTGTTGTCATAAATGGCCAGCAGGGCCTGTAACGTGGTGCGAATATCGTTGAAGTCGATCTCCTGCGCGTGGAGGCTCCGGCCCGATGTCTGGATGTGGTATTTCAGTTTTTGGCTCCGTTCGTTACCGCCATATTTGTGTTTGATGGCCTTGGCCCAGATGCGCCGCGCCACCCGCCCCAGCACGGTGTATTCGGGGTCCATGCCGTTGGAAAAAAAGAACGACAGGTTGGGCGCGAAATCATCGATTTTCAGGCCCTGGCTCAGGTAATATTCCACAAACGTGAAGCCGTTGGAGAGCGTAAACGCCAGTTGACTGATGGGGTTGGCCCCCGCCTCGGCAATGTGGTAGCCCGAAATGGAGACGGAATAAAAATTCTGAACCTGGTGCTGAATGAAATATTCCTGAATATCGCCCATCATGCGGAGGGCAAATTCGGTGGAAAAAATACACGTGTTCTGCGCCTGATCTTCTTTCAGGATATCGGCCTGCACCGTGCCCCGCACCGCCCGCAAGGTATCGGCCTTGATTTTTTCGTACACATCAGCCTCCACCCGCCCCTTGCCCGACGTACCTGGCCGGGCCAAACCGGGGTTTTGCGCGAGCCATTTCTCCACCTGCTGGTCAATGGCGGTGTTCAGAAAAAAGGCCAGCAGCATGGGCGCGGGGCCGTTGATGGTCATGGAGACGCTGGTGGCGGGGTGGCAGAGGTCGAACCCGGCATACAATTTTTTGACATCATCGAGGGTGCAGACGCTGACCCCGGCGTTGCCTATTTTGCCGAAAATATCGGGCCGCAGGGCTGGGTCTTCGCCGTAGAGCGTGACCGAATCGAAGGCGGTGCTGAGGCGTTTGGCGGGCATACCGGCGGCCAGGTAATGAAACCGGCGGTTGGTGCGCTCCGGGCCACCCTCGCCGGCAAACATCCGGGTGGGGTCTTCGCCCTCGCGCTTGAGCGGAAACACGCCCGCCGCGTAGGGAAACTCGCCGGGTACGTTCTCGGTCATGAGCCAGCGCAGTATATCACCCCAATCGGAATAGCGGGGCAGGGCTACCTTCGGGATGCGCAGGTTCGAGAGGGTTTTGGTGAAAAGGGGTTGGCGGATGGTTTTGTCACGTACCTGGAATTCGTAAAAATCAGCCGTGTATCGCTTTTGCATCTGCGGCCATTGCGCCAATAATTTCTGGGCAGTGGGGTGGAGTTGGGCAGTCAATTCTTCCTGTAGCAAACGGACTTCAGCCACGCCCATGGCCAGCACACCGTCCAGTTGGTACAGCTTCCGCGCCAGCGTAACCTGCTCATTTACAAAGGCATCGTAGCGGCGGCTTTCCTCCACAATCTCGGCCAGGTACCGCACCCGGTCGGGCGGAATAATAGCCCCCCCCGCCCCCAAAGGGGGAGTTACGCTTGCGTCAGCCAATCTGGAGGCGGTAGCTCCCCCTTTGGGGGCGGGGGGGGCTTCTACTAGCTGTATCGCCCGGTCGAACAACTGGTTCATGCCGGGGTCGTTGAATTGGGCGGCCATTGTGCCGATGATGGGCAGTTGCTCGTCGGGCGTGTCCCAGTTGTTGTGGTTGCGGCGGTATTGTTTGCGCACATCGCGCAGGGCATCGAGCGAGCCGCGTTTGTCGAATTTGTTGATGGCAACGAGGTCGGCAAAATCGAGCATGTCGATTTTTTCCAGTTGAGTGGCCGCGCCATATTCGGCAGTCAT
>JAYUKZ010000038.1:0-1453 GCA_043763995.1 Fibrella sp. | reverse complement strand
ACCCCTCCTACCGCAACCCCCTGGGCCGCGACCTGAGCACGATTTACTCCAACCCGGTCTGGAACATCAGCAACAACCGCAACACCAGCGACGTAGACCGGCTGATGGGTACGTTGCAATTGGACATCGACCCCGCATCGTGGCTGAACATCACGGCCCGCACCGGTATCGATAACTTCACTGATGCCCGGCTGGAACGCTTCGCCCGCACGTCGGGGAACTTCCCCAACGGGTTTTTGTCGAAAAACTGGATCATCGAAAAGCAGTTCAACACCGACGTGTTCGCCGTGGCCAGCCGCACCATTAGCCCCAATTTTGGCGGGTCACTGCTGGTGGGTGTCAACTACAACAGCCGCCGCCGGGCCTCGCTTTCCAGTGCCATCACGAGCCTGATTGTGCCCACCGCGCCCGACATTCTGACCAACGCGCTCAACTCCAACCTCTCGGCCAGCAACGCCAACTCGCTCATCCGCAGCTACGCCTACTACGCCCAGGCCGACCTCCAGGCCTATAACCAACTGTTTCTGACCCTGACCGGGCGCAACGAAAGTGCCTCTACGTTCGGGTCGCAAACCAGCAGCAGCTTCTTTTTCCCGTCGGCGGCGTTGGCCTGGCAGTTTAGCAAGCTGGGTACGTTGGCCAGCAACCCGGTGCTGAGTTTCGGTAAGCTCCGGCTCACCTGGGGGCAAGTGGGCATTCAGCCGCAGCCGTACCAGAATTTTACCACTTTCGGCCCGGCGGTCTTTACCGATATGTTCTTGCGGGGGCTATCCGGGGCCAGTTCGCTCTACGGCGGGGGCTACGTGCGCAGCACCACGGCGGGCAACGATTTTCTACGGCCCGAACGCAAAACCGAAGCCGAGGTGGGCGTTGACCTGCGCTTTTTCCGAAACCGCGTCAGCCTCTCGGCCACGGCCTATACCAACACCACCCGCGACGTGATTTTGTCGCTGAACGTACCCAGCGAGACGGGGTTTAGCATCCGCAACAGCAATGCCGCCGAACTGGCCAACAAAGGGCTGGAACTGGAAGCCAGTGCTGACCTGCTCACGCGGGGCGATTTTCGCTGGAACATTTCGGCCAACTACTCCATGAACCGCAACACGGTGGTGTCGCTGGCAGGGGCTTCGGTCTATATTCTGCCCGACAGTTATATGCAAAACTCATCGCTGATTCCGGGGCAGCCGTTTGGCATTTTTTATTCGACAGATTTTCGGAAAGACGAGTCGGGCAAGTACATTCTGGATGCCAACGGCTTTCCGCAGGGCGGCACGGGCAACGAAATTATTGGCGACCCCAACCCGGCCTGGCGCGGCGGTCTGGGCAGCACGTTTTCGTACAAAAACCTCTCGCTTTACCTCCTCTTCGACCGCGTGGCGGGCAACGATTTTTTCAACGGCACACGCGGCTCGCTCTACAGTTTCGGCGTTCACGGCGACCAGGCCAACACGGT
>JAYUKZ010000037.1:0-1458 GCA_043763995.1 Fibrella sp. | reverse complement strand
TAAAACTGCCCCACGATGAAATCAACGTACCTGCTGTTCTTGCTCCTTTTGACCAGCATGGTCCGGGCGCAGGTGAGCCACCAGACGGTTCAACTCAGCCCCGGTCAGCTTGTTTTGGTCGCGGCCACCGAACCCGTCAGCAGTGTGGCCCTGCGCCTGGCAGAAGGGCAATCGGTGGCAGGAACGTACCTGGTTGTGGCCGGAGATACCCTGTTGCTGCGGGCCGACAGCCACGCTCCCTCCGGCCAGTCCGCCACGGTGTTGTGCGTTTTTCGCCAGCCGGTCACGCAGTTTACTGTCTGGTCAGGTACAGTGCAGGGGGCCGTTGAGTTAACCACCCTGCACGTGCCGCCGCTGCCGCCGGGCTATGTGGAGGCCCGGATGGCTTCGGCGCGGGCCGCCACCGCCTGCGACAAGCCCACCGTGGTGCCGGTGTCGGTGTGGCGCGTGGGGTTGCTGCCGCCGAAAGAACGGCCCGTGGCCACTAGGGTGCAGTTCGTTATTGTCCACCACTCGGCGGGCAGCAACACGGCTACCAATTATGCCGATGAAGTGCGGAACATCTACACCTTCCATACCCAAAGCAACGGCTGGAACGACGTGGGCTATAATTTCCTGATTGGCCGCGACGGGGTGATCTACGAAGGCCGCGACGGGCAGGGAATCCTGGACGGTGATAACGTGCAGGGCGCACATTTTTGCGGTCAGAACTCCGGTACAATGGGTATTTGTTTGATGGGTAATTTCAACGACATTCAGCCCACGGATGCGTCGCTGAGTGCGCTGAAGCAGTTAATTGGTTGGAAACTGAAAAAAGAAGGCATCGCCGACCCCACCGCCCGCACGTTCCATACCGGGTCGGGCAAGCAGCTAAGCCTGATTTCGGGCCACCGCGATGGCTGTGCCACGGAGTGCCCCGGCAATAACGTCTATGCTAAATTGTTGGCCATCCGGGCTGAAGTGGCCGGTAGCTGTTCGTTCACCACCACCGCCCCGCCGGTTGTGGTGGTGCCCACGCCGCTCGCCACCGACCCCACGGCTACGGGCTGGACGGTGTTCCCTAATCCGGGGCGGGGCGCGTTTTATGTGACCCACCCCAGCCCCCACCCCGCCCAGGTACGTTTCCGGTTGCTGGATGGGCTGGGGCGGCAACTACCCCTCGATGCTACCCCGCAAACCACTGACCAATGGCGCATCAGTCTGCCCGGAGCCACGGCGGGGCTGTACTGGCTTCGCTGTGCCGACGGGGCGGAGGTGGCCGTGCGGGCGGTGTGGTACAGCCCGCAGTAACTTGCCCCCCACCCTAAAGGGTGCCCGCTTGCGCCAGAGTAGGGTTTCGCGCAAGCAAGGCTCCCTTCAGGGCGGGGGGCTACGCCAAGCAGTAAAATTTCAAATTTCTCTCCATTCGTTAACTCTACCCTGTGAAACGTTCTCTATTTTCATTAATCACGCTGATTA
>JAYUKZ010000036.1:0-19743 GCA_043763995.1 Fibrella sp. | reverse complement strand
GTTTTTTCGGGCTGCTCAAAGAGCTGATTGACGTGGTGAACCTGCCCAACGGCGACCCCCGGCTGGCGTTTTCGGTGCGCAAAGACCGCAAAGCCATTTCGGCAGATGTCAACTTTTTTCTGGCCTTGCGGCTCCACAAACCCCGCCACGGCGAGGCCGAATATTGGCTCACCATTAGGCAACATGACCGCGACGCGCTGCGGTTATTGACCGAAATAGGCTTTGCACCCATTACCGAAAAAGCCACGTATATCTCCGTCATTGTGGGCCACAGCAACGCCCATTTGCTCTACCACCCCGCCCTACGCCGCTGTTGGGAAGACTGCCTGCTGGAACTAACCCAAACCCCCAAACGCGGCCCCCACCCCGCCCGCCACAACCCCGATATTTACGCCGCCGCCGAAAACGAAGGCTTCCTGACCGACCTTCTGCGGCTGGCCCAAAACCCCGCCCTGGCCTACGGACGTACCCACGAACACGCTGACAGTCAGACAGATAACCAACTTGCCGAAACAGAACCGGCCTACGCCCTGGCCCGGCCCAACATCCCGCTGAACCTGATTTTGTATGGCCCTCCCGGCACGGGCAAAACCTACCACGCCCGCCAGTTGCTGCACGCCCAGGAGGCCGACGTGATTACGTTTCACCCCGCCTACGGCTACGAAGAATTTGTGGAGGGAATCAGGCCGGAAGTAGTGGGCGGGCAGGTGTCGTACCGAATCAGGAAAGGAATTTTCTACAACGCCTGCGTCACGGCGGTGCAAAAAGCGGGCTACGCCACCCTGGCCCATTGCCTGCTCGACACGCCCCAACGCCGACAGCAAAAACTGACCAACGCCCCCGCCCACGCCCTGCTCATCGACGAGATTAACCGCGCCAACGTGGCCACGGTGCTGGGCGAACTGATTTCGCTTCTGGAAGAGAGCAAACGCCTGGGCAACCCCCATGAGCTTTGGCTCACCCTCCCCTACTCGCAGGAGCGGTTTGGGGTGCCCGCTAACCTGTATATACTAGGCACCATGAACACCGCCGACCGCAGCATTGCCCTCCTGGATGTGGCCTTGCGGCGGCGGTTTTCGTTCCGGGAAATGGCCCCGACGTATGACCGTTTGCCCACCGTGGGCGGCGTTGACCTGGTTACGTTGCTACGCACGATGAACGACCGGATCGAGTTCCTCTACGACCGCGACCACCTCATTGGCCACGCCTACCTGCTGGACGTAACCACCCACGCCGACCTCTGCGCCGCCTTCCGCGACCGGCTTATTCCGCTTTTGCAGGATTATTTCTACGACGACTGGTCGAAAATCCAGTTGGTGCTGGGCGATAACGCCGCCTGGGGCAAAACGCCCGACGAACGCTTTGTTCTCACCAAAAAACACTACACCGCCCCCCTGGAACGCGACCTTTTCGGCGAAGTACCCGGCCACCGCCCCGACCACGTTACCTACGAACTGAACCCCGCCCTGCTCGCCGGTCGGTGGGACGACGTACCTGCCCAAGCGTTTATTCGGGTGTACGAAAAACCCGGCAACCTTAAAAGCCCGACCACTTTCAGCTAAAAAACAACCATGACCCTACAAGATTTTATTCGCACGGCCCTGGCCGAAGACGTTGGCGATGGCGACCATACCTCGCTCAGTACCATTCCCGCCGACGCGCAAAAGCGGGCGCGGCTGCTGGTGAAAGAAGCGGGTATCCTGGCCGGGGTGGACGTGGCCGTGGCTATTTTTCGGGAAGTAGACCCCGCGTTTGTGGTCGATGTGCTAATGCCCGATGGCGCGGCTATGAAACCGGGCGACATTGTACTGACCGTGGCGGGCAACGCCCGGAACATCCTGACCGCCGAACGGCTGGTGCTGAACTGTATGCAACGCATGAGCGGCATTGCCACCCAAACCCGCCAAATGGTTTCCCTGCTGGAGGGCACCGGCTGCAAACTGCTGGACACCCGAAAAACAACGCCCAACTTCCGCCTTTGCGAAAAGATGGCGGTGAAAATCGGCGGGGGCGTAAACCACCGATTCGGCCTGTATGATATGATTCTGATTAAAGACAACCACGTAGACTATGCCGGCAGCGTAACCCGCGCCGTGACCCAGGCCGTAACGTACCTGGCCGAAACGGGCCGGAACCTGCCTATTGAAGTGGAAGTCAGGAACCGCGCCGAGGTAGAAGAAGCCCTGGCCGTGGGGCACCTCACCCGGATGCTACTCGACAATTTTCAGCCCGCCGACCTCCGCGAAATGGTGCAACTTATTGCCGGTCGGGTCGTGACGGAAGCATCGGGCGGCATCACCCTGGAAAACCTCCGCGCCTACGCCGAAACCGGTGTCGATTACATCTCGTCGGGTGCCCTAACCCACCATGTGAAGAGTTTGGATTTAAGTTTGAAAGCGTATTAGCAGACGTTAATTTAGGGCTTACGCGCACTGGCGTATGGGTTGTCGGCGTATTGTAGTCGGCGTAGGGTATATCGGCGTATTGGACGCGGCCCAGGGCGGAGGCAAGCCCGGACGCGGGACCGCCCGCCCCTACACAGGCAACATTGAAACTAATTGCCATTTTGTGCGATGACGGCATTGTAGGGGCGGGGCTTGCCCGGACGCGGGACCGCTCCGCCCTGGGCCGTGCGCGAAACCGACAATGCTAATACCCAAAGCTCCAGCCCCTACAACACGGCGTTCAGGGCCAGTACGCCCAGCAGACCGGCTACGCCCACAATGGTCTCCATCACGGTCCAGGTACGTAGGGTGTCGGCAATGCTAAGGTTGAAATATTCTTTGAACAGCCAAAAACCGGCATCGTTCACGTGCGAGAGCATGAGGCTCCCCGCGCCAATGGCCAGCACCATTAGTTCGGGGCGGGTGCCGGTTTGGGCTTGCAGAAGGGGCAAAATGATACCCGCCGTGGTGAGGCCCGCAATGGTGGCCGACCCCACGCAGACCCGAATCAGAGCGGCCATGGCCCAGCCCAGCACCAGCGGCGGCAGGTGCAATCCGGCCAACTGTTGCCCAATGTAAACGCTTGTGCCCGACTCCTGAAAGACCTGTTTCAGCGCACCCGCCCCGGCCACCACCAGCAAAATAGGCGAGGCCGCTTTGATGGCTTCCTCCAATGATTTCATGGCTTTTTTCATGGGTACCCCCCGCCGCAGGGCCAGCGCGTAGACTGCCACCAACACCGCCACCAGCATGCCGGCGTAGGGTTCGCCCAGCAGGGTTAGGGCTTTGCCCCAGGGGGTTTGGGCCAGGCCGTTTGCCGCCAGGTACGTGCGCAGGGGGCCAAAAACGACCAGCAAAAAAACGGGCAGCAACGCCACCACAAAGCTGATACCCGCCCCCGGCATCGTGGGCGAATCGTCGGAAGAATCATAAATGGCCAGATCGGGGCGGGGGTGGAAACGGCCCAGCGTTTTGCCGAAAACAGGCCCGGCCAGCACAATGGCGGGAATGGCCACCAGAATGCCATAGGCGAGGGTTTTGCCCAGATCGGCCCCCAACTGCCCCACCAGCGCGGCGGGCGAGGGGTGCGGCGGCAGGTAGCCGTGGGCCACCGAGAGCGCGGCCAGCATGGGCATGGCTACCGTGAGCAACGGCAACCGGGTTTGGGCGGCAAGGGTGAAAATGATCGGCACCACAATAATGAACCCCGCATTGTAGAACAATGGAATGCCGATGATGAATCCCGCCAACGCCAGCCCCCACCGGATGTGCCGCACCCCAAACCAGCCCACCAGCACGGTGGTGATGCGGCGGGCCGCCCCGCTGTCGGCCACCACGCGCCCCAGCATGGCCCCAAACCCGATGATGAGCACCAGATCGCCCAGCGTGTTGCCAATGCCGGTCTGGATGGCTTTGCCCACCGCCGGTACGGTCATGCCCGCCGCCAGGCCAATGCCGATGGCCACCAGCACAAAGGCAATAAACGTGTCGAGGTGAACGAAGGCGATAAGCCAGATCAAGGCCAGAATACCGGCAACGGTGAGCAGCAAGGGCATGGGCGGAAACGGTTTAGGTGCGCCCAAGATAGGCAACCCCGCATCAGGAATGGCCCAGCACCGTGGCCAGCAGTCGGGCCACTTCCTGGTTCAGGGGCTGGTCCAGATCAAAGGGCACCACCCGCAACGGCAACGTTTCGTCGAACCCAAACAAATCCAACGGGTGGCGGAACTGCTCATTAGCGGGGTAAATCAGGACCAGATCGGTGGCGGCGTATTTTTTGCCGTAGGCATAAAGTTGGTACAAATCGGCCTGATCGATGCCGTAGTTGCGAGCGGGGTCGCGGGCATCCAGCGTTTTCCATTTCGTGTCCATCACCACGGTTTTGTGGCCCTGCCGCAGCACCAGGTCGGGCCGGAGCCGGAAGCGCGGCACCCCCCGGTGGTCGTCCACGAGCCAGGCCGCCGTTTCCTGCACGGCCACCGCCACGCCCGCCCGCCGCAACCCCTGCGCCACGTACTGTTCAAAAAGCCTCTCCATCGGAAACAGTAGGCAGGGCGCGGGGGTGTTGCCCGCACACAAGCCCGGCCCCTGCCCGGTCAGGAGCCAGGTGGCCCAGCGCAGGGCCGGTTCGTAGGTACGTAACAACCGGCCCGGCAATTGCGTGGCCAGCAGATCGGCGGGTAGGTTGGCGCACATGGGCACAGCGGCAAGGGCAAGCAATAATTGGCGGCAGCGCGTTTGGGTTGCCACCTGCCCCAGCCGGGGAGCCAGGTGCAGCAAGGCCGTTTTAAGCACCCGGTTGGCGGGGATGTCGGGCGTGTGGCTGGCGTAGGCAACGGGGAGCCGGTCGGGGCGGGGGAAGGGCTGGCGCAGGTGGTCGGCCAGGCGCAGTTTCCCCCGCAACAGGGGCAGTGTGGCCTGTTCCACCGTATAGGCACGCACCGGGCCGGTGGCCAACGCCAGGTATGTTTGGTGCAAAAAAGCCCCGGCAAACACCTCCCAGAGGGGCAACGCCGTGGCACCCAACGGCGCATCGGGCAGGTGTCGAAACGCCGGGTCGGGCAACTGCCGGAGCAGGTTGACCAGTTGCCCGGCGCGGGGCCTAATCTCCAGGTACGTCCCCGTGGCCAGGGCCAGCACCCCCACATAGTTCCGCCACACCACGCGCTCACGTCCCCGAAAAAACCCGTAGGTCAGCACCGAATCCAGGGCAAGGTCAGCGGTGGGGCGGGTGGCCCACTGGCGCAGCGCGTCGAAATCAGCGTCGGGCAGGAGCAGATTTTGGGCGGTGGCAACCTGACCGGGGTAGTCGGTGGCGCGGCAGATGGTGCC
Source organism: Fibrella sp. (assembly GCA_043763995.1). GTDB lineage: Bacteria > Bacteroidota > Bacteroidia > Cytophagales > Spirosomataceae > Fibrella. The sequence continues at coordinate 14,467 of JAYUKZ010000036.1, read as the reverse complement.
GCGTTCGGCCAGGGTGTAGGTGCGGGGCACGGGTATTTTGTCTGTTAGATGTTTGAAAACAGGTGGACATAAAGATAGTGGATTCCGTTCTCGGCGTAACCCCCAAACCCCCTGGAGGGGGCTTTTGCTGACGCAAGCGTACCGCCATCGGAGAGGAAGCCCCCTTCAGGGGGTGCGGGGGTTACGCCGCCTACAAACGGCCGCCGCCCCACCCTACTTCCTCGTCCCCTTCACCACCTCCCCAGTCGTTTCCAGGTTTAGGAACGTGAGGGCATATTCGCCGTTGGCCAATAGAGTAAGGCGGTCTTTGCTGATTCGGAAAAGAGTGCTCTGGTTGAGAGCCGTCAGATAGTCGTCTACGAACGTACCGGGGCATTTTTTCAGGCCGTTTCGCTGCACCACAACCTGTATCTGATCGCCGTCGGCCTGCACGGTGCCGCCCACGGGGCCACAGCCGGTGGTGCCCGACAGGCCGTTGGTGGTTAGGTTGAGGGTGATTTGGGGTAATACACCCCCCGGAAACTGGTTGGCTCTTAGCCGTTGACCGCGCAAACTTTCCAGCGTCCAGGTGCCGTTGAGGCGGTTGGCCCCCCGAATGAACGCCCCGTAGCCCACATACCGCCGCCCGTTGGCTTCCACCCGCACGGCGTAGGCGTAGGTACGTCCCGTTTGGGGGTTGCGGGCCACAACAGGCTCAATGTAAACCCGCAACCCACCCACCACGCGGGGGGCATAGCGTTTTTTTCCTGCCGAAGCCAACAACCCCGACTCGGCCCGAACGGCCCCCGGCGCAACGGCCAGCAACACACCGCTGTTGGTGCCCACGGGCTGGGGCCGGGGCATGGCCGCCACCAGCATAGACCCGCTCAAGGGTTTGAAAATGATCTGTTTAGAAAAGTCAACGTCCATCGACCAAGCCACCGGACTGCTGCCCGATGCCACAAAATCAACACCCGTTTGCCGCTTCACCCGCCACTGCTCGGCTTCGGGCAAGGGAGCTACTTTGGCCACCGCCCCGCCCGCCGAGACAGGCCGTTCTACCCGCCTACAACCCGGCATGGCCAGCACCCAAAACCCCGCCAGGGCCACAAAAAAAGCTTTTTTTATCACTATTCTACAACGTCTGTGGAATGAGTGTTAGTATGAATTACTGGGGCCAACGGCAGGGCTTTAACAAATCCATCACAACCACGGCTCAACCTTTTGGGGCGGTTTTGGTGTTTAACTAAGAACCGCTACACAAGGCGGGCCGACCCATGAAAATTGGTATTGTTTGTTACCCCACCTTCGGGGGTAGTGGCGTGGTGGCCACTGAGTTGGGTAAAGCACTGGCTCAAAACGGGCATCAGGTGCATTTTATCACGTACCAGCAGCCGCCCCGGCTCGATTTTTTCAACGAAAACGTCTTCTACCACGAGGTTAACATCCCTTCTTACCCGCTTTTTCAGTACGCCCCCTACGAGTCGGCCCTGACGAGTGCAATGGTCAACGTGGTCTTGAACGAAAACGTAGACCTGCTCCATGTGCACTACGCCATTCCGCACGCCTCGGCGGCGTACATGGCCAAAATGGTGCTGAAAACACGGGGCCGCACCACCCCCGTGGTCACTACCCTGCACGGCACCGACGTGACGCTGGTGGGCAAAGATGCCTCCTACGAACCCGTGGTCACGTTCAGCATCAACGAATCGGACGGGGTGACGGCGGTGTCAGAAAATTTGAGGCAGGAAACGTTTGAGCACTTTAAGATCCACCGCGAGATTGAGGTCATCCCCAACTTTATTGACCTGTCGCGGTTTCGGCGGCAACAGAAAGATCATTTTAAGCTGGCCATTTGCCCCAACGGCGAAAAACTGGTGGTACACACCTCCAATTTTCGGCGCGTAAAACGCATCGACGATGCCGTGATGACCTTCTACCACCTGCGCCAGACTATGCCCGTGAAACTGCTTTTGGTGGGCGACGGCCCCGAACGCGCCCGGATTCAGACCCTGTGCCGCGAGCTGGACATCATGGACGATGTGCGGTTTCTGGGCAAACTCGATGCCGTGGAGGAAGTGCTTTCGGTGGCAGATTTATTTTTAATGCCTTCCGAAAACGAGAGTTTCGGCTTGGCCGCGCTGGAGGCCATGGCCTGTCAGGTGCCGGTTATTTCGTCGAACGCGGGTGGCCTGCCCGAACTGAACATACAGGGCGTGACGGGCTTCCTGAGCAACGTTGGCGACGTACCTGACATGGTAAAAAACGCCCTCCACGTGCTGGATGATGCCCACTTGCCCACGTTTAAGGCCAACGCCCTGGCCCGCGCCAAAGAGTTTGAACTCTCGAAAATTCTGCCCCTCTACGAAGCCCATTACGAGCGGGTGATGCAGGAATCGGGTGCCCGGCAGGTGCTTTCTATGGGTGTGTAATGTCTGCGTATCTTTAGCGTACCTGAAAAAAATCGATCTGTTATGCTGGCCACTTACCCTCCATCCGACACACTGCCTACCACGCTGCAAACCATCGACGAGTTTGAGCACTGGGAGCGGCAACATCCCCACGAGGGCAGCTACGAGTTTGTCCGGGGCCGCATCATTCCTAAACCCGCTATGAAGCAAATTGAGATTTTCATTACCCGATTCCTGCTTAGAACATTCATTAAAACAGCCGCTTTCGAGGCGGGCAACGATCTGCTGCCCGAAATGGATTCCTACGTAGATGGTAGCCGGAAACGTATCCCTGACCTGACCTACATCACGGCTGAACAACGGGAAGCCATTCGGCGGGGCGAACGGGTAAACACGCTCTTTGCTATTGAGTTACTATCCGATTCGGAGACGCACGGGGAAGTGCTGGAAAAAATTCAGGATTACTTCGATGGCGGCACCCGGCTGGTCTGGTACGTGGTGCCCAACCGCCAACAAATCTACGCCTATACTTCGCCCGTGGCCATGCGGGTATATTCGGCCACCGATACTATCACGGCGGCACCTGTTATTCCCGAACTGAGCTTTACCGTGGCCGATATGTTCGCCTGAAAAGCCCATTCGTTTACCATTGGCGTTAACTCAACCATGAACCCAAACATCCCCCAAACCGACCGCAAGCGCGTGGTGATTGTGGGCGCGGGCTTTGGCGGCCTCACCCTGGCCCGGAGCCTGGCCCGCCGCAGCGAATTTCAGGTGGTGCTCATCAACAAATACAATTACCACGAGTTTCAGCCGCTCTACTATCAGGTAGCCACCGCCGGGCTGGAAGCCAACTCCATATTGTTCCCCCTCCGCGCTGCCCTGGGCGACAACCTCAATGTACACATCCGGGTCACGAGCCTGATCGGGATCCGCCCCGCCGACCGGGAAATAGACACTGAAATTGGCCCCATTGCTTACGATTTTCTGGTGCTGGCGATGGGGGCCGATACCAACTTTTTCGGGCAACAGGCGTTCATCGACCGGGTGTTGCCCATGAAGTCGGTGCAGGAGGCCATTGCCCTGAGAAACAGGCTCTTGCAAAACTTTGAAGAAGCCCTGAGCGTGGAAACCGACGACGAGCTAACCGGCCTGATGGACGTGGTGGTGGTGGGCGGCGGGCCAACGGGCGTGGAACTGTGCGGTACGCTGGCCGAACTGCGCAAAACCGTGCTCCCCCGCGACTACCCCGAACTGGACTTCAAAGGCATGGATATTTATTTGATCGAATCCGGGGCGGAACTGCTGGGGCCGATGTCGGTGCAGGCGCAGCAAAAGTCGCTGGCCTATTTGCAGGAACTGGGCGTTCAGGTACGTTTGAAAACCCGCGTCAAAGACTTCGATGGCAAAACCGTGACCATGAACGACGGCACCACCCTGCGCACCAACAACCTGATTTGGGCGGCGGGGGTGCGGGCCAACACCCCGTTGGGCATCCCCGCCGAGGCCGTGGGCAAGGGCGGACGGCTGGTGGTAAACCGCTTCAATCAGGTACAGGGCTTCACAGACGTGTTTGCCCTAGGCGATTTGGCCCTTATGGCCGAGGGCACCGCTTGGCCCGACGGGCACCCGCAGGTAGCCCAACCCGCCATTCAGCAGGGCGAACTGCTGGCCAAAAACCTGACGCTCCTCACCCGCCACGGCCAACCCGTGCCCTTCACCTACTCAGACCTGGGGTCTATGGCGACTATTGGCCGGGGGCTGGCCGTGGTTGACCTATCGTTTGTGAAGTTCAGCGGCTTTTTTGCCTGGCTCACCTGGCTGTTTGTCCACCTGATGGCTATCTTGGGCGTGAAGAACAAACTGCTGATTTTTATCAACTGGATGTGGAATTATTTAACCTATAATCAATCGTTACGGCTCATCATTAAACCCAAGTTACCCAAAGCTCCGTTGGACGTTCCAAAGGAACGATTAAACGATTCGGTGGAAGTGGTGGAAGTACCCGTTATTTAGACCGGTTTACATGACGTTCAGGAACACAGAAAAACCAAAATCGGTTACGCTTACGTATCCCGATAACTCATCATTATGCAACTGGAAGAGTATAAAGCCATTCACTCGCGCCCCAAACACAACGGTAGCAAAAAGCTATTCGACAACGTTATTCTAGAATACCTCTCCCGGACGCACATTTCGGTGCCTATCACCATGTGGCTCAGTTTCTCGGCCCTGTTAGGGTGGTATGCATTCCACTACACGGCCATGAGCACCGCCCACATTGCGGGCTTGTTTGCGCTTGGGCTGTTTGTGTTCAGTATATTCGAATACGTGTTGCACCGGTACCTCTACCACCTGGCCCCCACCACGCCTGAACGCGCTAAAATTCAGTATACCTTCCATGGCGTTCACCACGAATACCCCAAAGACAAAACCCGGCTGGCCATGCCCCCGGCTTTGGCCCTGATTGTGGCGAGCGTGTTTTTTGGGCTGTTTTTTCTGGTCATGGGCGAGGCCGCCTACGCTTTTTTCCCCGGCTTCATGGTAGGCTACACCGGCTATTTGTCCGTCCATTTCATTGTGCATGCCTACGCGCCGCCCAAAAACTTCTTCAAGCAACTCTGGGTCAACCACAGCATCCACCACTACAAAAACCCGGAGAGCAACTACGGCGTGTCCTCACCGGTTTGGGACTACGTCTTTAACTCATTCCAGAAATAAATCCGGTCTGCAACGTACCTGATGAGCCAACCCCTGCCTGTTCAGGCAGGGGTTATTTGTGTCGGAACCAGCAGTTAGTTCGGTCAGCTTCGTACCCTTTGAAAATGGTATTGACGGGTGCTCCGTGCAGGAGTTGGGTACCAAACCGGGTGCGGGCCACGTAGTTAAACGCGCCCATATCCAGGGTGTAGGGCGTTGTGTTCTGGCTGGTGTACTGCCGGTGAAGCGTGGCCAATTCATTCATAAGCGGTTGCATCACCTGAAGAGTGCCCCCAATAACCCCGCAGTTCAGTAGCGTTTTGTGCTGATTGGCGGCCTCGTAGGTACCAAACCCCGGAACAGTGTTTCGCAGATGGGTAGAGTGATTAATCATCCAGGTATTATCCAGCAGTTTTGGCTCATCACCGCAGAAAAGAGCCGTTGGATTCTGCACGAATAAGGGTTGGTTGAACGGGTTCATCACTACCTCCACATCCGCACTGTCTGTCACGAAAAGTGCGTTCAGAAATGCGGCATACGTCTCAATAAATTCCTGATAAACTAAGTACCGAAACACATTGGCGTTCAGTTGTTTATCGAAATTGACCGACATAAACGTGACGTGCTCATTACCAAACTGCGTACACGTTTTTTCGGAGAACGTATTGTGAAAAATAACGCCCCGCATGTTCAGGCGTATCACTGAGTTATACCACTCCCTGACCAGCTCAAAATTATCTTCGCTGAGTTGCTCGTTTCGGTTTACATCGTACCGCCCCGTCAGCAACGTAGCACAGATCAGATTTTCGGGCCGGTCTGCAAGTTTTTCAGCAATCAGTTTTCGCATGGGGCCTCGTATGGTACCGCCACATTTTGTGGGTTAATAGTATGCTCTTTCTTAAGCGATGCAGTGATACTGTGGGCATTATTGCGGTAATAGATATACGTTCTCAAATCCACTTTTTTGGTCGGATATTGCATAGAAGCCCGTGCATAGAACTCAGAATCAGCACTGTACATACTTTTAAACGCCAGCGTTTCAAACACTTCCCGCTTGCCAAACAACGTGGCAAACAGGGTGCATTCATCCACATGAATCGTTTTTTGGTTATCGTATTTATCGGGAACGTAATGATCGTCGGCACTGGATACAATTGTCTCCGTAAAGGAGGAAATCAAATCAGCATGGCACATTTCGCTCAGGCAGGCTGAGAGGTGGTTTGGCTTGTATTCATCATCCGAATCAATAACGGTAATATAGGTTCCCCGGCTGGCCAAAACCCCGCGATTAATTGATTGGGATTGCCCGCAGTTGGGGTGCCGGGTATACCTGATTTTTGCCTGATTAATCTGGCAATACTGTTCCAAAAGCAGACTTGAATCGGGGTGGCTGCCATCATCCAAAACCAGCAGCTCGAATGATTGATTATCCTGGATCAGTACGGAGTCAATAGCCCTTTTCACTAAATAAAAAGGCGTGTTAAAAACTGTCATTAGTACACTGACAGTCGGTATAGTATTACGGTGCATTTACTTAGTATGAGAACACAACAATGATCAACCGCAAAAATAGACATTAAATATATGCATGTATTGTTATTTAATTATCATTTTTTTCGGTACGCTCATCAAACACATTGTGACGCAAATTTTCGGGTATTCCTGGTGAAGAGCAGGTACGTTTAGACCAACGTGGTGTCAACCACATCAGCCACGTCAATGCCGTGGGCGCAGCGGAAATGGCCCAGCGGGCAGGCGGGTTTGCCGTGCAGGTTGCAGGGGCGGCAGAGCAACGCCTCGCGGGTTTGGGCAACACGCGACTGAGTAGCCAACGGGCCGAACCCGAAGGCGGGGATGGTGGAACAGAACACCGCTGTGGTGGGTGCATTCATGGCCGAGCACAGGTGCAGCGGGGCCGAATCGTTGACGTAGTTCATGGTGGCCCCCTGCATGAGCGCGGCAGATTGCAACAGGGTCAACTGCCCGGCCAAACTCACCACCCGCGCCCGCCCCACTCCATCGCGCACGGCCTCGCAAACGGCAGCATCGGCGGGGGCACCCAGCAAATAAACCCGCAAATGGCCGGGCAGTGCATCAATTACGGCCACCCATCCACTGACCGGATACTGTTTGGTAAACCAGACCGATGCCGGAGCCACGCAAACATAAGCGTCTGACTGCCAATTTTTTACGAATAAATAATCTGCCGGGGCGGGGTAGAGGCGGGGACGCGGCGGAGCGGTGTCAGGTACGTTCAGGGGGGCCAGCAGGGCGTTGTTGCGGTCTACCTCGTGCGGGCCGGTGCCGGTCGCGTTTGGTTGACCAACCTGGTGTTGAACCCGATGCGTGAAGGCCCATGAAAACGGGTTTTTAGTGAAGCCAATGGTCGTTTTCGCCCCCGAAAAAGCCGTGAGCAGTCCCGTGGCCCCGAAGCGTTGCAGATTCAGCACCACATCATACCGGGCCGAACGTACCTGACCCAGCAACTGCCACAAACTGCGGTATTTGGCCGTTTTTTTCTCCCAGACCAACACCCGGTTCAGAAACGGGTGGCCCACAAACAGCGACTCGTTGCCGCGCCGCACCAGCAGGTCAAGTTGGGCGTGGGGGTAGGCGCGGTGAAGGGTCTCCAGCAGGGCCGTGGCCAGGATGGCATCGCCGATGAAGGCAGTCTGGATGATGAGGAACCGGCCCGACATGGATGAGGTTAAATAAGTGGCACAAAGTTGTGTTTTTTTCGCCGAATTGCCCTTTGGAAGACTACCACCTCCACACCCTGCCCAACGGTATCCGCATTGCCCACAAGCAGGTTCCCCACACCCAAATTGCCCACGTAGGCCTGATGCTCGACATTGGCAGCCGCGACGAACTACCTCACCAACAGGGACTTGCGCACTTTTGGGAGCATATGGCCTTCAAAGGCACCACCCGGCGGCAGGCCCACCACATCATTAACCGGCTGGAGAATGTGGGCGGCGAACTGAACGCCTACACCACCAAAGAGAAAATCTGTTTCCACGCATCGGTGCTGGGCGTTCATACCGAAAAAGCGGTGGAACTCCTGGCCGATATCGCCTTTCATTCCACCTTCCCCGAACGGCAAATTGAGCGCGAGCGCGGCGTGATTCTGGAAGAAATGTCGATGTATTACGACTCGCCGGAAGATGCCATTCAGGACGATTTCGACCAGCTTGTGTTTCCCGACCACCCGCTGGGGGCCAACATTCTGGGTACGTCGGAAACGGTACGGAGTTTCACCAAAACGTCGCTGGAAACGTTCATCCAAGAAAACCTGGACACCAGCCGGATTGTGTTTTCGTCGGTGAGCAACATGCCGTTTGGGAAGGTGCTGAAGCTGGCCGAAAAGCACCTGCGGCAAGTGCCTGGCAAAAGTGCCCTCCGCCAACGGCAGGCCCCCGCCCACTACGTACCCACGCACCACCGGTTGCCCCGGCCCATTACCCAGGCGCAGGTAGCCCTGGGCCGACCTGCTTACTCGCTCACCGACCCCCGCCGGTTGCCGTTTTTCATGTTGGTGAACCTGTTGGGTGGCCCCGGCATGAACTCGCGCCTGAACATGAACCTCCGCGAACGGTTCGGGCTGGTCTACGCCATTGATGCCGGTTACACGCCCTATTTGGACACGGGCTACCTCGGCATTTATTTCGGCACCGACCCCAAACAGATAGACCGCAGCCTGACGCTGACCTACCGCGAGTTTAAAAATCTGCGCGAGAATCTGCTCACTACCAGCCAATTACACAACACCAAAGCGCAACTGATGGGCCAACTGGCCATGGCCGAAGAAGGCAACAATAGTTTCATGCTGATGATGGCCAAGAGCCTACTCGACATTGGCCGGGTGGAGTCTCTAACCGATATTTTCACCGACATCGAAGCCATTACCGCCCGCCAATTGCAGGAAGTGGCCGTGGACGTGCTGGACGAAACCCAGTTTAGTACCCTGTTTTTTACGCCCGAAAAATGACCCCACCCCCGGCCCCTCCCCGTTAGGGAGGGGAGTACTGCTCCACTTGTTAGCGAAGCTACTGTAGAGTGGCTCCCCTCCCTAACGGGGAGGGGCTGGGGGGTGGGGTCCCTTTATTATGACCCTACGCACTGCACAAGACACCGTTGACGAGTGGATCAAAACGGTGGGTGTTCGCTACTTTTCCGAACTGACCAACATGGTTATCCTGACGGAGGAAGTGGGCGAACTGGCCCGGATTATGGCCCGCCGCTACGGCGACCAATCGGAAAAAGAGTCGGATAAAAACCTGGATCTGGCCGACGAAATGGCCGATGTGCTGTGGGTGCTGATCTGCCTGGCCAACCAAACCGGCGTTGACCTCACCGATGCCTTCACCAAAAATCTGGCCAAAAAAACCACCCGCGATGCCACCCGTCACCTCAACAACGAGAAACTGCGCTAGCCACCTGCCGGGTGTTTCCGCAGGTACGTTACCAGACGGGTCAGAGCACTTGTACGGGGACAAAGCTGTACTTTTGTGGAATGGAAAATCTTCTTGCCCGCGTTACGCTAAACCCGGCAGTCAGTCAGGGTAAGCCAACACTTCGGAATATGCGTTTTACGGTTGCCCAACTGCTGGAATTGCTAGCGGCGGGTATGACCAATCAGGAAATCCTGACCGACTATCCATACTTGGAAGAAGCAGACATACAGGCTGCTCTGCTCTACGCGGCGCACATTGCCAACGCCCGGTCTATTGTGGCCTTGCCACTTGTTGCCTAACGGGCTGTGTTAAAATTCTTGATCGACACCCAGCTACCGCCTATGTTGGCCACGTACCTGGCCTGGAAAGGTTTCGATGCGGTTCATACAACACATTTTCCAGAGGGACATCTGCTACAAGACACCGATATCCGTACAATAGCCATCAACGAGGATCGGATTATTGTAACGAAGGACGCTGACTTTCCCGATATGTTTTTTCTGAAAGGCCCACCGCCCCGATTAATTTACCTTCGTCTGGGAAACATACGGAACAGAGACCTGACAGCTTTTTTAGAGGTTCGTTGGGCTACTATTCAGTCCCTTATAGCTGAGGCAGGTATGCTTGTAGTCAGCAAAGAGCAACTTGTCAGCTACTGATTCGGCCCGGCACGGCGTGCTTGTCCAGGTACGTTGCCGGGTTATTCAGGCGGGGGGGATGGCCCGTTTTTTCCAGTAGAAATAGAACGGTATGCCCGTGGCCATCAGGCCCAGGCTAACCAGTGCCTCGGAAGGACGGTTAAGTAACGTATTGATAATGAGGTAGGCGCAGAAGGCTATGAACAGCGCAGGCACCACCGGGTAGCCCACCACGCGGTAGGGGCGCGGGGCATCGGGCATCCGGCGGCGGAGCACGAAAACGCCCACCGTGGTGGCTCCGTAGAACAAAAACGCCGCAAAAATGAGCATATCCGTCAGGGTATCAAATGAGCCGGAGAGCACCATCACCGTGGTCCAGACGGCTTGCAGCAGCAACGAGCGCGAAGGAGTTTTGAAGACGGGGTGCAGGTAGTTGATGCGGCGGGAAAACTGCCCGTCTTTCGACATGGCGTAGAACAGCCGCGAAGAGGTCAGGATGGTGATGCTGCAACAGTTGAAGGTTGTTACCAGCAACAGGCACGAGAGCAACAGCGAGCCATTGGGGCCACCCAGCAGGCCCGCCACCGACACGGCGGCAATGCTGTTGGGGTTACTTTTCAGCGCGGCCAGGTCCTGCACCGGCATCACGTAGAGGTACACCAGGTTCATCAGCAGGTACAGCCCGATGATCGAGAGCGTACCCACGGTGAGTGCCCAGGGCAGGTTGCGCGACGGATTTTTGATCTCACCGCCGATGTAGCCCAACGCCGCCCAGCCTTCGTAGGGCCAGAAAGCACTCAGACAGGCCAGGGCCAGCGCACTCATCAGCGAACCGCCCGACAGGCCCGTGTCGACCGGTTTCAGGTTTTCCAGGCTTCCCACGCCCGATAGCAGACCGAACACGATGAAGCCCAGCATGACGGCAATCATGATGGCGGTCAGAAACCGGCTGATGGCTTCTCCCGTTTTCAGCCCCCGGATATTAAAAGCCGTTTGCCCCCACACCAGCGCAATGGCCAGAATCTTGACGCTGCTGTTGGCGAAGGGATGCAGCCCAAACAGGTTTAGATCGGCCCAACTGGCGGGTGTGCCCGGCAGGGGCAAGAGCGAGTTAACCGACTGGGCAAAGACGTAGGCAATGGAAGCCGTGGAGGCCGTGCGGATGACGGTGAAGTTGGTCCAGCCGAAGAGAAACGCGAAAAAGCGGTTGTAAATGACCCGAAAATACGAATACTCGCCGCCTTCGCTGGCCAGCATACTGGCTACTTCGGCGTTGCTCAGCGTACCGGCCAGGCTTACCAGCCCCGCAATGAGCCACGCCAGCAGCACCAGCGTAGGCGACCCCAACTCTGCCGACATGGGCACCACTTTCTTGAAAACGCCCGTGCCCACCACCGAGCTAATGACGAAAATAATGGCGGACAACAGCCCGATTTTAGGGCGCAAATCTGGGGTAACGTCAGGGTTCATGCCATAAAGATACGCCCGGCCACAGCGATTACCCCCTGCCAGCGTCATTTGAGGGGGTCAGGTACGTGTTAGCAACGTACCTGACCCTGCCGGGCCTCTGTGATAACTACTTTTGTTTGAGTACCAAAAAGTCTACCTCCCGTTGATCTTCCACCAACACAAACCCAATCGTTTTCAACGAGTCGATTAACGAAGCTTTTCTGTTTTCCTGTAGAACAGACAGTTTGAAATCATACTTATCCAAGAGCTTGGTTTCGTCTATGACCGGCCGTTGCAGGGCACTTTCCACATAATCGCGTAGCACATTTACCGAAACCGCCGTTGCTTCCAGGCCAGACCCACCTGAGCTGTATTCTGATTTTTGCGTAGACGGTTTGGGCATTTCGGCTCCTGAAACTCGTGTCAACACATAGACGCGGGCCTTTTCTTTAACTACCTGAACCTGAATGGCAAACTGCTTTTCGCATTCTGCCTTTAGCACGGCACTCAGGCTTTCCTTCTTGCTTTTGGGCACAATAACGTCCAGGCAAACAATGTTTTCCGGTTTGTAGGTGTTTGATTCTTTCGGTAATTCATTTTTTGTTCTTTCGGGTGAAAAACCAAACGCAGTCATGAAAACCACTTGCGGAAGCACGTTTACAAACGTGATCCGTCTGTCTTTGAACACCCCTTTTCCTGGCCTTGAATAAGAAGGCAATCCCTGCATATACGCCCTTTTCTCTACCGAAGACTGAACAGTCGGCTCTGCGTCGAAGTAATCTTTTTGAGGGTCAAACTCTGAGTCCTGTTTCTGAGTGAAGGTCATGTTCTTTCCTTCAATAAGCCCACGAATCGCTTCTTCAGTCAGTTGGTCTGGCGTTGTTGAGCCTATGATTTGCTGATTTCGATTCACCACAATCGAATGCGGAACGATGTGCGATTTGAAGATCCGCGCCAGTTTTCCGGCAGGGTCAGAGGCCAGTGGAATTGACACAGGCTTTTTGGTCAGGAATTTTTCCAGACGTTCACGCGAATCGTCAGAGACGGCAATAACCTGTAGATCAGTTGGAAATTTTCGCTGCAACGAGTCTAAATGCATCAACGCGGGGATGCACGGAGCGCACCACGTACCCCAAAACTCGATAATCAGTATTTTCCCCCTCGCCTCTTCCGGTTTAAACGTGAGTTGGGTTGAATTGACTAATTCGCTCAGGGTGAAACCCGGCAATTGATCGCCGATTTTGGGGGTTTGTCCCAGACAAACAGAGTGTAGTTGTAGCAGACAAAGAAGGCAAACCAGGATTCGCATAGACAGGTGTTTACAGTGTTTTCAACGAAAGATAGAGACGATGCCTTCTCTGTTGCACCCCCCGCTTAAATCTTCCGCGAACTGACCGGGTCATTCTCCAGATTCAGCACGCCACGGGGGCACACCGCCGAGCAGATGCCGCAACGTTGAAGACAATTTGCTATCAGACAGTACGCCAGATGCGCCGGTCAATCGGCTGCATCTCGGCACCTGTGACCTGTACTTTGGCAAAGAGAGGGTGGGCCGGATGCAGGATGACGTTGTAGGAGAGAGGTACCAGCACGGAGGGGACCGCAACACCAAGGCTATCGGGAGAAAGTAACCACGCCGCCAGCCAGTGCTGGGTACGTTCATAGGTATCGTCCAGCCAAAAATCGGGCAGCTCATCGCGGTGTATTTGCCGAATATCGTCGGGTACGTCGATGGCGAAGACCCAATAAGTCGGAAGTTCGGTGTAGGGCGTTGCCGGGGCATGAGCCAGTGATTCGATCAGCCCTAGTTCCGGGCTTGAGGTCGTGTACAAAACGCCCGCCCCTTTCGGGTTCCAACGGCCACCAAACAGACGGCTACCTTCTGCGGAAAGGGGATCGTTCTTGTATTTATCGCGGAGCAGGCGGTAAACGGTCGGCATCGCGGGTCAGGCAGGTAGACCGTAATCAAGCCGTCCCAGTACATCATCAACCAACCCGAAACCTGTTACAGTGTCCATCAGATGAATAGGGGTCTGATTACCCAGTTCCCGAATGGGAGTTCGGAGCCAGTACAGTACGGTTGTTTTGCGCCCATCAAAGGTGTCGAGAGCGTGCATTAGCAGGTTCTTCAACAAAAGTAGCCGTTCCGATGCATCCACGCCAAACCGCTGTTCGTTGGGCAACCGGTGCAAATTCCGGGGTGTCATACTCAGAACGAAAGCCATCTCTTTATCGGTCAACCCGGCTAATGCGGCCACTTCATCTACCTCGGCCCGGAGCACGCCTTGCCGCGAAGAGGCAATAACAGTAAACGGAGATGTCGGCTGGAAAGCAGTCATATGAGAAGTGAATTTATTCGCTAAAGTAAGTGAAATTTGTCTTATGTTTAAATCTTCCGCGAACTCACCGGGCCATTCTCCAGATTGAGTACGCCGCGTGGACAAACGTCCGAGCAGATGCCGCACTCAGGGCGGCCAGGTACGTAGCCAGCTACTTTTGTTTCAGCACTAAAAAGTCTACTTCCCGTTGATCTTCCGCCAACAAAAACCCGATTTGTTTCAATGAGTCAATGAGCGAGGCTTTTTTATTTTCCTGTAGAACAGACAGTTTGAAATCATACTTATCCAAGAGCTTGGTTTCGTCGATAACTGGCCGTTGAAGGGCACTTTCCACATAATCACGGAGTACGTTTAGCGAAACCGCCGTTGCTTCCAGGCCAGATCCCCCTGAACTATATTCTATACTGCGCCCCTAGAACCGGACCACTTTGTCGAATAACGAAGTTGTTAGTTATTGTTTTTGTCCACTTGGTTTATACTGCTTTTTGCTCCCTTTA
>JAYUKZ010000035.1:0-1462 GCA_043763995.1 Fibrella sp. | reverse complement strand
CCCAACATGGACGGTTTCCCCAACGGTCGTCGGCTGGAGGATGATGTGACTACCATCGAATTGCAGGCAGTAGGGGGCGTGGCACTGGCCGCTATCGGCCTCTTCTATGATGATGCTACAACCATTGCTCCGGTATCACCCAAGCTGGTTAATGTGCTCAGTTTCAACTCTGGGCCTACCAAGAATGACACGACGTTCAGAGCTGGTTTCCCCTACGTACAAATTCCGTGGAGGGGTTTCAATTACTCGAAAAAAGCCCGTTTCTGACCTTTCACTCTTACAACTTCCGAACAAGATGAGATATCTTTTATCCCTGATAGCCCTGCTGGCATTGGGTTGCCTGAATCCGGTACAGACCTTAGCGTCGTCGCACCGGGAAGCACCCCTGATCTCCAATGATCCATTGGCCGACAACACCGACGTGTATGCGTTTAAAAGTCCGGTTGATGCTGAGAAAATAGTGCTCATTGCCAGTTATATTCCGTTTGAACTCCCGCAGGGTGGTCCCAACTATTATACATTTGGCAGCAACATCCGCTACGAAATCCACGTAGACAACAATGCCTCTACCACCGGCGACGATATTGTTTACCGGTTTACGTTCACGACGGTCAACCAGGACCCAACCACGTTTTTCTACGTCCGGTTGGGGAAGCAAAACCAGAAAACGACGTTTATTTGCGAACGCAGCACAAATGGCGGAGCCAGTTTCACCACGATCGTGGCCAACGGCGTTGTGCCGGCCAACAATGTCGGGCCACGCACCATCGAGAACGCAACCGTTGGTTTGGGAGCCGCCTCGTATGACGCGCTGGCGCAGCAAAGTATAGTGATGGCCACCACGGGCGAGAAAATTTTCTGCGGCCCCTCCGATGATGCGTTCTTCGTGGATTTGGGCGGTATTTTCGACGTGGGTAACTTCCGCAGAGCCGGTCAGGCACGGGATGGACTGGAGAAATTCAACGTTCATTCTATCGTGATCGAAGTGCCAACGGCCACGTTGCAAAAATCGGGCAAGACGGTGGCGCAGGCTGCCAACATCCTTGATGCCGACTACGTGATTGGGGTGTGGGCCTCGGCCAGCCGTCCGGCCATTACCACTCTGAGCACAGACGGCACGGCCTCAATGGTGTCGGGTAACTGGATTCAGGTATCGCGTTTGGGCAACCCGCTGGTCAACGAAGCCATCATTCCCATTGGCATGAAAGACAAGTGGAACGCCACCACGCCTTACAACGACCTGCAATTTGCCCAGTACTTCACCAACCCCGAATTGGCCCTGTACATGGACGATTCGCAGTTTGGCGGCGCAGTGCCAGGCTTAGCAGCCTTGCGGATGCAGACAAAGTCACTCGGTTCGTTTGATTTTCGGAACGCGAAGCCGGGTTTGTTTTCGCTGAAAGGCTCGGCGGCAGTAGCCGGTACGGCCCTGGCCGAAGCCGCTTTTGGCTCGGTGCTGTTG
>JAYUKZ010000034.1:0-1465 GCA_043763995.1 Fibrella sp. | reverse complement strand
ACTGGTGGCCCACCCCGATGTTGACCTGGTCTACATTGCCACGCCGCCGTTTTTGCACCACCAACAGGCTATGCTGGCTCTGAGTGCGGGCAAACATGTGATCTGCGAAAAACCGCTGGCCATGAACCCCCAACAGGGCCGCGAGATGCTGGCTTTGGCCGCCGAGAAAGGGTTACTGATGGTCACGAACCTGATGCAGCGCTACAACCCGCTCTTCGCCCGCGTCAAGAAATTGATTGACGACCGGCTGCTGGGTGATTTTTTGCACGGGTATTTTGAAAACTACGCCGGTGACGAGGGCCTGAAACCCGACCATTGGTTCTGGAACCGCGAACAGTCGGGCGGGATTTTCATTGAACACGCGGTGCATTTTTTCGACCTGTTCCAGGGCTGGTTTGGCCCCGGCGCGGTGGTGGCCGCGCAACAGGTACGTCGGCCCGGCAGTCAGGATATTATCGATCAGGTGCAGGCCACGGTGCGCTACGGCGACGCTACTTCCGGTTATCAATTTGTTAATTTTTATCACGGCTTCACCCAAACCGGGCGCATGGACCGGCAGGAACTGCGGCTGGTTTTCGAGCGCGGCGACATTACGCTCCATGAGTGGGTACCTACCCGGATGGTGCTGCGGTGTGTAGCCGACGAAGCCACTACGAAGGCTCTGATGGATCTTTTTCCGGGGGCGCAACTCAACGTAACGGCCAACATTGACCCCACCACGCCACTGGGTGGTAGGCATAAATCGTTCTATGCCTACCAGCAACTGGAGCTTAGATTTGGGTTTGAAGTCGAAAAACAGCACCGTTATTCCGAGTTGCTCCGGCTCATGTTTCGGGATCAGGTGGCCAGCCTGGCGCAGCCCGGTGTTCATCGGCTCATTACCGAACAAAACGGCCTCAGCAGCCTGGAAACAGCCTTCGCGGCGGAGCAACTGGCGAGAGAATAAGAAAAAAGGAGTTAAACACAGAGAGACAGAGAACACAGAGAATAAACTCTTTCCAGAAACCTCTGTGTTCTCTGCTTCTCTGTGTTTAACTCCTTTTTTCCCCCTTTCTCCTACCTTTACCGCTCCAACCAACTGCGCCGATCAACGTATGATTGCTGAGCCTGCCCCCACCGATTCTGCCTTTAGCGGCCCCCTGCAATCGGCCATTACCTACGAAAAAATACCGACCAACATCTACGCCGATGCCAAAGCCGCTTCCAGAGCCGTGGCCCACGAAATTGCGGATTTGATTCGGCAAAAGCAGCGCGAGGGTAAGCCCTGTATTCTGGGTTTGGCCACGGGGTCGTCGCCAAAAACGGTTTATGCCGAACTGATTCGGCAGCACCGTGAGGAAGGGCTGAGTTTTCAGAACGTGGTATCGTTTAATCTGGACGAATATTTTCCGATGGAACCCGACTCGTTGCAGAGTTACTGGCGGTTCATGCGCGAGCAGCTTTTCGACCACGTAGACATTCCCGA
>JAYUKZ010000033.1:0-19841 GCA_043763995.1 Fibrella sp. | reverse complement strand
TGGCCCTGCAACTGGCCCGCCACTGCCCCCAAGTGCTGGTCATGGGCCAGTATACCGACAGTGTGCTGGCCCTGGATGCCTGCCGGGATCTACTGCCCGACCTGATTTTTCTGGACATCGAGATGCCCCGGCTCAATGGCTTTCAACTGCTGGAACACCTGAGTGACCAGCTCTTTCAGGTCATTTTTGTTACGGCCTACAACCAGTATGCCGTGCAGGCGTTCCGGTTTGCCGCGCTTGATTACCTGCTCAAACCCGTTGACACTGCCGATCTGCTCCAGGCCGTGCGGCGGGTGGAACAACACCGGGTGCCGGACCGGGCGGCGCAACTCGACCTGCTCCGGGCGCAGCACCCGCTTATGGCCCCGGCCACGCCCCCTTCGCGCCTGGCCCTGCCCCACGCCAACGGCCTTGTTTTTGTGGACATTGGGCAGGTGCTCTATGCCGAATCGAACAGTAACTACACCAATTTTGTGCTCCTCACGGGCGAAGCGCACTTGGTGGCCAAAACGCTGGGCGACGTGCAGGAGATGCTCGAAAACCGAAATTTTCTGCGCGTTCACCGGCAGTTTGTGGTTAACCTGGCGCACGTGAAACGGTTGGTCAGAAGCGAGGGCACGTACCTGGTGCTTACCAACGGGGCCACCGTGCCCGTGTCGCGGCAACAGAAAGAACGGTTGTTGGACCACTTCGGGCATCTGTAAAGAGCCGGGGCCGGGTTGTACCTTTACGCCGTGAAACGACTTGCCATTTTTGCCTCCGGCTCCGGCACCAACGCCCAGGAAATTGCCCGGTATTTTGCCAACGAACCCGCCGTGGAGGTGTCGCTCATCCTGACCAATAACCCGGCGGCGGGCGTGGTGGCGCGGGCGCGGCAGGGCTTCGGTTGCGGGCAACACGTGCCGGTGCTGGTGTTCGACCAAACCGCCTGGCGCGAAACCAACCGAATTACGCAGGTGCTGCTGAATCAGGGTATTGACCTTGTTGTGCTGGCCGGGTTCATGTGGTTGGTGCCCCCCGCGCTGGTGGCGGCGTTTCCGGGCCGGATCGTCAACATTCACCCGGCGTTGTTGCCCAAATTCGGCGGCAAGGGTATGTATGGCCACCACGTTCACGAAGCCGTGGTGGCGGCGGGCGAAACCGAAACGGGCATCACCATCCATTTTGTGAACGAACGTTACGATGAAGGACAAATCATTTTTCAGGCCACCTGCCCGGTGCTACCCACCCATTCGCCCGCCGACGTGGCCCGCAACATCCACGCCCTCGAACACGCCCATTACCCCCGCCTGGTGGCTACCGTGCTGGCCGGGTTGCCCAATCATTTGCCCATTTCGCTGACGGGAGAAGACACTGATTCACTATGAAAAAAGGACAACTATTTTCGTCAATTTTCCGGCTCAGGTACGTTGCCGGGCTGCTTGGCTGGCTGTTGGCGGGCTGTTTCAGACCGGCCATCCCGATCTCAACCGGCCCCAAGTTTCCGGTCGATGTGTTCTACGCCGATCAACAGCCAGGCCGACCCTACACCGACCTCAAGTTCCTGTATATCAGCGATGAACGACCGCTCGATACCCGACAAAAAGTTCGCGCGGGGCGGATGCTGGGGCGCGGCAATACCATGCTCGACAAAGACGCGCTGCTGGGCAAACTGACCCTCCAGGCCAAACGCCTCGGTGCCGACGCGCTGGTGAACGTTCGGTACCAATATTTTACCAACGCCACCGCCAACGGCTACTCGCTGGAAGGGCTGGCCGTGCGCTACAAAACCGAACGGGAATAGCTCCCGCGCTACGTTCGGACGGTAGAATTGTTTTGGAATATGCCGGTAAGCGAGGCAAACCGGTCATTTAGGCAACACATTTTCTTCGAAGAAAACTGGTTCCACGCTCGAATTGCGAAACAGTTGGGCGTACTGTTGGGTAGTTGGGGGGTACATAAACTCAACTGTATGGCAACTACCCTACTCGACCATCTCCGGTCTGTCTTTACGTCTTCGGCTTCTGCCGAACTGGCCCGCACTCTGAGCGAAACGCCGACGAACACCCAAAAAGCCCTCGATGGGCTACTGCCCGCGCTGGTGAGCGGCGTGGCCAACGCCGCCGACTCTCCGCAGGGTGTTGCTAAACTCCATGGTCTGCTTTCGGGCACCAAATTCGACACCGACCCCAGCCTGGAACAACTGGTGGGCACGGGCGATCATCGCCGTCGCGCCGCCGAATCGGGTAACGATCTGCTGCGCCAACTGGTCACAGACCGCCCCCAACGCCTGGCCGAAGCTACAGCCCAATACAGCGGCGTGAGCCAACAGTCGGCCAATACACTGACGGGATTGGTGATGTCGGTGCTGATGGGTTTCCTGAACCGGCAGGTGCAAACCCGTCCCCTAAATGATACGCAACTGGGAACGTACCTGCGGGGCGATGCCACGGGTGTGCGGGCAATGGTGCCGGGTGCGCTGGCGGCGTTGTTGGGCTGGTTTGTGGGCACGGGTACGCCCGTTCGGCCCGAGCCTATCCCTACGCCCATCCGGCGCGAAGAGACCGATGACAAAGTGGCCACGCCCTGGCTGCGTTGGCTGCTGATTGGCTCGGGCCTGTTGTTGCTGCTTTGGTTCCTGACCCGCTCGTGCGGCACAAAAGAAGCTGTAGTGACCACCCAAACCGACACCACCGTGATTAGCACTCCGGCCAGGACCGATACCATTGCCACGGCTACCAATACTACTGCCCAAGCCGAGGGGCCAACTGTACGCGTGGCCGTTGACCTGCCTGGTGGGCGTAAGCTGAACGTAGCCGAGAACTCGTTCAACTTTTCATTGGCGCAGTTTTTGGCCACCAAAGGCGGACAAACGCCGAAAGTCTTCACGTTCGATAATCTGACGTTCGAGACCAATTCGGCCCAAATCACGGCCACGGCCCGGCCCAATGTTGACGACCTGATTCAGATTATGCAGGCCTACCCCAACATGGCTATTCGGATTGAGGGCAACACCGACAGCACCGGCCCCGATGCCCTGAACGATCAACTCTCTGCCGACCGCGCCGATGCCGTGAAGGCCGAACTGCTCAAAGCTGGTATTGCCGCCACCCGCGTGGCCACCCGCGAACGCGGCGACTCGAAACCGGTAGCCTCGAATGCCACCGAAGAAGGCCGCGAACAAAATCGCCGCATCGATGTGGTGGTGACCAAGTTGTAGGGAGGTTTTTTTTAGGGTGTATTGATGTAGTTGTATTGGGTATCGGCGTATCGGACGCGGCCCAGGGCGGAGGCAAGCCCGGACGCGGGACCGCCCGCCCCTACAATGCCGTCATCTTCCAAAATTGCCATTCTGTGCGACGGTTCCTGTGTAGGGGCGGGCGGTCCCGCGTCCGGGCTTGCCTCCGCCCTGGGCCGATGCTGATACGCCGCGACAACCACCGCACAACAAAAAAAGACCCGCACTCGCGGGTCTTTTTTTTGCACTACCAAACCGCCCTCAACGACTGCCCAAACCGTAGGTAAATAACACGTTCAGCGTGGGCAGGTAGCCGTTGGCGCGGAGTTTGGTATCGATGTCGGCATCCAGGTTGGCGTAGAGGCGTTGGGTAATGCCTAGCCCGTCTACGAAGGGACGGTTGGAACTGAACGTGTTTTTGGTCGAGAGAATCTTGCCCAGGCTCGCTTCCAAATTCAACCCAAACCGTGACTCACCGAACCGAATGGCCCGGCCAACCCGTAGCCCGCTTACCCACAAATTAGACTGCAGGTTGAAAACAAAACTGGGCGAGTCGAGGAGGCCGAAACCCGAAAAGTCGCGTTTGAAATACACACCCAGCCCGTCGGCGGGGGTAATGGGTCCGGCGGCCAACTGGATATACTGGCCGTAGACACCAACGTACCAGGGTGTGCGGGCGTGCAGGTTGACCCCCACACTAACCGAGTTACCCCGTTGAAAGGACTCGCCGATGGCGCGGCTCAGAATAGGGTCGAGGCCAAAACCCTCCAGCGTTTTCAGGGTGTAACGACTGAAGGGGGCGGCAATCAGCCCACCCTGCACCTGCGCCGACACCCGGCGGCTGATCTGGTACCGATAGCCGAGCGTGTAGTTGAGCGGCACCTGCACCCCGGCAAAAAACGTGTGCCGGTCTGGCACGGGCGTTGGGGCGAGGCTGGTGGTCGAATCTGGTTGCTGGCCCAGCGCGGTGAGCGGGGCCAGTAGTAGGAGCCAACATTTCATGGTTGTTGAGTGGGGCGTACTTGCATGGATACGCCTCACTGTACTGGCTCTCAAGTATGACACCAACTTTTCGGGTTGCTCCGGTTTGGGCGGGCAAACCAGCCTACGACCAGAAATTATCTACTTATCTGCCCGATTTAACCGACTAATTGAGCCAACGGCCCGCCCGGTATTGCTATTCACTGGCTTTTTTTTCGCCCAATAGTGTGGTCTGCGTTCCTCACGTTTCCCCAAAAATGCTGATGCGAATCCTGCTCTCTGATTGGGTGGATATCTATAATCAGTTGAAAAGCAGTGTGCTAGAACAAGATCACCTTTTTGGTACGGTTCTACTCAAGCGCGTTTTCGGTAAGCGTTTGGTATGTTGCCAGGGAAATACGGGTGGTTTGATCCGTAGCCTTTTTTTCCTGAACAACTTGGGGCTATGTCTGTTCTGTCTCCGTTATGTTGGCCAAACAAACAGCCTGGCCCCTGGTATCAGGTACGTTGTTGGCCCAACAAGCGTGTCATTTGATTAAGCGTATATTAACTCAACGAGAAACGTTATGGAACGTACTACCGATTACGAAAGTCGCCCGCAGGGGCGCATGGATTTTATGAAACGCATCTCCTGGAGTGCGGTTTTCGCCGGTGTGCTGGTGGCCATTGTGGTGCAACTGTTACTCTCGTTGCTGGGCATTGGTGTTGGGCTGGGTACCATCGATACTATTGAGGAGCGCAACCCCGCGCAGGGATTGGGTACGGGCAGTGCCATTTGGTACATCGTCAGTAGCCTGGTGTCGTTGTTTTTGGGTGGCTGGGTGGCGGGCCGGTTGGCCAGTGCGCCCCGGTTGTTCGACGGCATCATCCACGGTGTGCTGACCTGGTGTTTGGTTACGCTGATGACCATCTATTTCCTGACCACTACCATTGGCAGCATCATTGGCGGTGCGGGTAGGCTGGTGGGTGGCCTGGTACGTACTGCGGGTTCGGCAGCGGCTTCGGCTGGCCCCGGTTTGGGCAACATGGTACAAGACCAACTGAAGGCCAATGGTATTGATGTAGGCGACCTGAACCTGGGCGATTTGCAGAAAGAAGTAAATAAAGCCCTGCGTCAAACCGGCGACCCCGCCCTGAATCCGAAGAATTTGGAGCGCAAAGCCAACCAAGCCGTGAATCAGGTGGAGAACACGGCGGAAAACGCCGCCTCGAACCCGCAAGCTGCCGACGATATGGCCGGTGGGTTGTTCAACAAACTGTTCAAGCAAGGCAAAGGCACTATTGAGCAGGTTGACCGCGAAGATGCCGTGAACGTGGTGATGAAGCGCACTGGCAAAAGCCGCGCCGAAGCCGAAAAAACCGTCGATGGCTGGATCAGCACCTACAAACAGGCGGCGGTGAAGTTCGAAGAAACCAAGCAGCAAGCCGAAGTAACGGCCCGCAAAGCCGCCGACGATGCCGCCTCTGCCGGGTCGAAAGCGGCCATATTCGGGTTTTTTGGCCTGCTCATTGGCGTGATTGCCTCTGGCTACGGTGCCAAAATGGGTACCGACTCGAAAGATGATTTCAACACCGCCGACCGCCCCGTGCACGAGGTTCGGTAGGTTTGTTTTACAACAAAACACATACCAATCCGGCCCGACAGTTGTGCGGGCCGGGTTGGTTAAAACCCCCAAACGCACGATGCTATCCCTTGCCGATACGACCGCGCTGATCCAGGAAACCACGGAACAACTCAGCGGCGATACCTCTAAACTAAGCCCGCAGGCGGGTTTGGCCCTCATTGACCAATGGTTGGAACCCCTCAGCACCAGCGAAAACCTGAAGCCCATTGTGGCCCAACTGGAGCAGTTGAAGACTATGCTTTCGGCCCCGGCCATCAACAACCACGGCGTACAGACCCGCATGGGCGAAGTGGCCGAGCTAACCTCAACGCTGGGGGCCACTACCGGCTCTGAAGGCGAATTCCCCTCGTTGCTCGACGGCTTGGCGGCGGCTCTGCGCCAACTCAGCAGCACGTCGCGCGGCGAGTAAGGGTTACGCTCAGACCACTGATGCGAAAAAGAATCAAATCTATCTGATCGCTCAAACAACTAGGGTCATTTTTTGCTTTTGTACTTGAACAGCATCTGCCACTGGCCGGTGCGTTTGCTCCACCACTACAGACTGATTCGATGAACACCCCCGACCTTACAAATCCGCTCACCGGCCAGACGGTTCAGCCTACGGATACGTACCTGGAGATTGAGAATTTCCAGACCATTCAAGTGCTGGAAGAGCAACTGCAAGTCAGCACCGAAACGGTGGAAACGGGCCGTGTGCGGCTCAGCAAAACCATTCAGGTAGAGGAGCAGGTGGTTGACACGCCGCTTTTTTCGGAAAAAGTTGTGGTGGAGCGTGTGGCCGCAGACCGCTACGTGGATGAAGTGCCTGCTACCCGGCAGGAGGGCGACACCACCATTTATTTGGTTGTAAAAGAAGAGGTGGTGGTGCAAAAAAAACTCCGGGTGGTGGAGGAGATTCGGGTAACGCGCCAGCGCACACAGGTGGCTGATACCCAAACGGTAAGCCTCCGCCGCGAGGTAGTGACCGTTGACCGGCTACCCGCCGGTTCAGACAGTGAACGTTCAGACCCCTCAACCGGGTCGTCGTTATAGATCAGTACCAGTGCTACTTCTTAACACTTAAAAAAACAAACAAAACCATGTCAGTAACCGTAATTGGCGTTTTCGACAACGCCACCGAAGCCCAGGCCGCCGTAGAGAACCTGGTACGCGAAGGCTTTTCTCGCACCAGCATTGATGTGTCGACCGCCACTGAGGGCACACACGCATCGGGCCACACCGCCACCACCGGCTACAACGCCGATGGCACCCTGATTCCTGACCGCCATGCCAACACCAGCGGCACCATGACCGAAGAAGTGGTTGACGATGTGAAAGACACCGGCAGCAGCATTGGTAATTTCTTTAGTTCGCTGTTTGGCGGCGGCGATGACGCTGACCGGTACACCACCGTAGGCGACCGGAGTTCGATTGTGACGGTACATGCCCAAAACGAAGACGAAGCCGAACGTGCCGCCGATGTGCTGGACGACAGCGGTGCCGTTGACGTGAACGAGCGTGCCGCCCAATACGGCCACGGCGCAACCGGAACCACAGGTACGTATGCCGCCGGCACAACTGCCGGTATGGCCACGGGTCTGCTGGACGACACGACCATGAAGGCCCCCATGACTGGCGAGCAAAGCATGAAAGTGATCGAAGAAAAAATGGAGGTGGGCAAGCGCATGGAAGAAACCGGTGGGGTTCGTTTGCGGAGCCGCATCGTGGAGCGGCCCGTGGAAGAGCATCTGCGCCTGCGCGAAGAGCGGGTGAGCGTGAACCGCAACCCCGTAAACCGCCCAGCCAGTGCCGCCGATCTGGACACGTTCAAGGAAGGGCAAATTGAACTCACCGAGCACGCCGAGCGGGCCGTGGTGAGCAAAACTGCCAACGTAGTGGAAGAAATCTCGATTGGCAAGGAAGTAACCGAGCGCGACGAGGTGATCCGGGATACGGTACGCAAAACGGAGGTCGATGTGGAGCAACTTGGCTCAACAGACACTACCCGCACGGGCCGCACCGGACTTACCGGCGACGACCTGACCTATTCGACCAAATAAACCTACTGGGTTTTTGGAAGTAAAATAACGGGCGCGGCCCGGCTACTGTGAAGTAGCCGGGCTGTTTTTGTTGGGGCTTGCCCGGACGCGGCGTAGCCCGCCAATACCGTACCTTTACCCCGTGAAACCACTTGCCTATTTCCTGCTGCTCACAATCCTGGCTTGTACGTCGCCCGGTACCCATACTCCGCCGGCCAACCTGGCCCATCAGGCACGGGTAGGTACCACTGCCCAAACGCTCTACGATAGCCTGGGGCTGGATGCGCTGGGTTTGAACCGCGAAGCGTTTGCCGTGGCTTTGCGGGGCATCCGCCGTATTTCGCCCAAAAAACCCGTGTTGCTCCTGGCCGATATGACGCAGCCCTCCACGGCCAAACGGCTGTATGTGCTTGATTTGAAACGAAAAAAAGTGACGTACCAGACCTACGTAGCCCACGGGCGGGGGTCGGGTGGGCTGCGGCCTATGGCGTTTTCCAACCAGCTTAACTCCGGCCAGACTAGTTTGGGTTTCTACCGTGCTTTGGGTAGCTACCGGGGCAAACATGGCTTGTCGCTTAACCTGAAAGGGCTGGAACGGGGCATCAATGACCACGTTTTTGCCCGGAACATTGTCCTCCACGGGGCCGATTATGTCTGCGAAGACACTATTCGCCGGTTCAAGATGCTGGGCCGTAGCCAGGGGTGCCCCGCCGTGCCCAACGCCCTGAGCCTACCCCTCATTCAGGCGGCAGAGGGCGGCGCGTGTCTGTTCATTTACTACCCCGACCCTACGTACCTGAGCACCTCGGCGTTGGCCGCACCTTAGCGGCGGGGCGGTCAGATTTTTATGGCAGTCTGAATCAGGTTGGTGCTGCATTTGGCAATCAGCTTGCCGGTGGCGTTGGTGAGCCGCCCCTCCAGATGCACGATGTTGCGCCCCGCCCGCACTACCGTGGTTTCGGCGGTGAGGGTTTCGCCCAGGCGGGCGGCGTTCAGAAAATCCATGCTGAGGTTCACGCTCGTGAAGGCAAACTCGCGGTTGAGGGTAAGCACCGTCAGGCCGCAAAGGTCGTCCAAGATGGCCGAAGCCGCCCCGCCGTGTAGCACCTGCATGGGGTTTACCAGGTCGTCGCGAACCACGTAGTCGGCTACCAGATGCCCCTCTTCTACCACCCGCAACGTACCAGCCAGCCACCGCCCCACACCCGACGGGCTGTTGGTGAGGGGTTGATTAAGAAGCGAGCGAAGAACGGCCAGACGCGGGTTTGTATCCATGCCGTAAAAATAGTACTTAACGAAGTCTGATTGGCCATTTTGCCCCGTATGTTGGTATAAACTGGTGAGTTTCTGATAAGTCTTACTACTTTTGCGCCGCCAAAGACGCTGTTTCAGACCCCCTCTCCGCATGAATTATACCCTTACGCAACTGCCTGACCGCACCACCAAACCCCGCCAACACGGCTACACGATGGTCATGGACAAGGGCCTGAGCCTCCGCGAAGTGGAGGATATGCTTTCGATGTCTGCCGAGTATATCGACATTGTAAAGCTGGGCTGGGCCACCTCGTTTGTTACGCCCATTTTGCAACAAAAGCTGGATGCCTACCGGGCAGCGGGGGTGCCGGTCTACTTCGGCGGTACGCTCTTTGAGGCGTTTGTAGTCCGAAATCAGTTCGAAGATTACCGCCGGTTGCTGGATAAATACGACCTGAAATACGCCGAAGTATCAGACGGATCGTTGGAGATGGAGGCCGACGACAAGTGCGCCTACATCCGCACGTTGGCCCAGCAAGTCACGGTGCTTTCGGAGGTGGGGTCGAAAGACGAGGCCAAGATTATTCCGCCCTACAAATGGATTAAGCTTATGAACGCCGAACTGGAGGCCGGGGCGTGGAAAGTGATTGGCGAAGCCCGCGAGGGCGGCACGGTAGGGCTGTTTCGGGCCAGCGGCGAGGTGCGGCAGGGGCTGGTAGAGGAGATTCTGACCCAGGTGCCCGCCGAAAAAATTATCTGGGAAGCCCCCCAAAAAGAACAGCAGGTCTGGTTTGTGAAACTGCTGGGGGCCAACGTCAACGTGGGCAACATTGCCCCCGCCGAGGTGATCCCGCTCGAAACCATCCGGCTGGGTTTGCGGGGCGATACGTTCAGCTTCTTCCTGGATAAGTAGCTACCTAAAATTATTTAAACACAGAGGAAAAAGAGTTTTTGCTTAAGTACTCAGTCAGAATTAGCTTATCGTATTTAGCGTAACCCCCAACCCCCCTGAAGGGGGCTAAAGCTTGACTATTCTCAACCTAAGCCCCCTTCAGGGGGGTTGGGGGTTATACCGAGAAAAAGTAAACTAATTATGCTCGACTACTTAGCTCATGACTGTAAACCTTCTATAACTATTTTTTCTCTGTGCTTTCTGCGTCTCTGTGTTTAAACCATTTTTAACTCAACAACGTACCTGGTCTGACTTATGGACATCATCAAATCGCTCCTGGACTTTCTGCTCCACCTCGACAAGTTTCTGGACCTGTGGGCCAACCAATACGGGGTGCTGCTGTATGCCATTCTGTTCCTGATTGTTTTCACCGAAACCGGCCTGATCGTGATGCCGCTGTTGCCCGGCGATTCGCTGCTGTTTGCCGCCGGTGCCCTGGCCGCCCGCGACACCAACAACCTGAGCGTGGCCATCATTATTCCGCTCCTGATTGTGGCCGCGCTCCTGGGCGACAACGTCAACTATTTTGTGGGCCGCAAGTTGGGAAACCAAATCAAGGCGCGGGAGCGAATCCTGTTTTTCAAGCGCGAATACATTACCGAAACCGAAAAATTTTACGCCAAACATGGTGGTCGCACCGTCATTTTGGCCCGGTTCATTCCCATTGTGCGCACCATTGCGCCGTTTGTGGCCGGGGCGGGCAGCATGGACTACGGCACCTACATCAAAAATTGCATTATTGGGGCGGTTCTGTGGGTGGTGAGCATCACCCTCATTGGCTACTTCTTCGGAAACCTTGCCATTGTGCAGCAGAACTTTGAACTGGTGGTGTTCGGTATCGTGGGCCTGTCGCTGTTGCCCATCCTGATTGGGTACATCAAGCAGCGCAGGAACGCTCGCCCCGCGTAGGGCAACCCGTGGCGGAGCGTTTCGGTCAAGATTCTGCTACCGTTTTTGGCCCCAATGTTGTATCTTTGCGGCCTTGTAAGCAAACAATACCGGTGAACACCCTGCGGCAATACGATATTAATATTATTGGTCTGGAAACGAAACGCTACGAGTTTGCCTACACGCAGACCGATGAGTATTTTCAAGTCCTTGAGCAACAGATCATTACGCATGGCCAAACCCAGACGAACCTGACGCTCGACAAAACCGAAACCATGCTCCGGCTCGGTTTTGCCATCCGGGGCACGGTGCAACGTACCTGCGACCGGAGTTTGGATGTGTATGACGAAGCGGTGGACACGCGCCAAACGTTGTTCATGAAGTTTGCCGACCGCAACGAAGAGCTGACCGACGAAATTGAGTTGATTGAGCGGAATACAGCCACTATCAATGTGGCCCGTTATATTTTTGACTACATCGTGCTGTCGATGCCGATGAAAAGCCTGCACCCCCGGTTTGGGGAGCAGGAGCAGCCCGACGATCTTTCGGAAGGCAAATTGATTTATTCGTCCGAAACGCCCCTCGATGCCGATGGCGTACCGACCGAAGCCCCCGCTATGGACCCGCGTTGGGAGGCCCTGCGGAAACTGAGCAATAACTAACAGCTAAAAAAACTGACCTATGGCACACCCCAAACGCCGCCACTCGACCACCCGCCGCGACAAACGCCGCACCCACTACAAAGTTGAAGCCGTAACCCTGGCCACCGATGCCACCACGGGCGAAGTTCACGAGCGGCACCACGCCCACGTCTTCGAGGGAAACCTCTTCTACCGGGGCAAAATGATTGTGGAAGGCTACCGACCCACGGTTTAATACGCCCACATAACGTACCTGAACGCACGGCCCCGGTTGCGGGTATCAGACTGACTAGCAGGGCGGTAAGGTAGTTTATCCTGAAAGTATTTCGCCCACACCGGGTTTTAGGTGTGGGCGAAATACTTTTTTATTACCCCCCACCCACTAAATTTACCAGCCTGAACCCACTCTGCCCAACAAGCTGACCGCCAAAATGAAGATTGCCGTTGATGCCTTAGGGGGCGATTTTGCACCGGATGCCAGTATCAACGGCGTGGTGGCGGCTATCCGGGCGGGGCTGCCTGCCTCGGTTACGGTAGTGCTGCTTGGCCCGCAGGAACTGCTGACAGACAAGCTGGAGGCGTTGGGTATGGCAGCTCACCCTGCCCTAGAAGTGGTTCACGCGCCCGATGCCATCGGCATGGCCGACCACCCCACAAAAGCTCTTTCGCAGAAACCCAATTCCAGTATCAGCGTGGGGTTCAGGTTGTTGAAAGAGAAGCAGGTAGATGCTTTTTGCAGCGCGGGCAACACCGGAGCCATGCACGTGGGTGCTCTGTTCAGCATCAAAGCCATCGAAGGCGTAATCCGCCCGTGCATTGCCGGCTTTGTGCCGCAACTCGATGGGCGCGTGGCCCTCATGCTCGACATTGGGGCCAACGCCGACTGCAAACCCGATATGCTGGCCCAGTTTGGCGAGCTGGGGTCTATTTATGCCCGGTATATGTTCGGCATTGCCGCGCCCAGGGTGGCCCTGATGAACATTGGCGAAGAAGACCAGAAAGGGTCGTTGGTGGCACAGGCGGCGCACCAACTGCTGAAAGATGCCCGGCGGCTCCATTTCACCGGAAACATGGAAGGTAAAGACCTGTTTATGAACCGGGCCGATGTACTTGTGACCGACGGCTTCACGGGCAATGCGCTGTTCAAACTGGGCGAATCGTTTTACGAAGTAGCCCGGAAGCGCGGGATAGAAGACCCGTTTATTGCCCGCACCAACTATGAGACCGTGGGTGGTAGCCCCATTTTGGGCGTAAACGGAAATGTCATCATCGCCCACGGTATGTCGTCGTCCACGGCCATAAAAAATATGATTGCGCTGGCCATTCGGCAGGTGGAAGCCAACGCACACGTTAAAATAGCGGAGGCTCTTCAATAGTGCCACCGTACCCTATTCTATGAGGAAAGCAGCAATTACCGGTGTCTATGGCTACGTACCTGACTACATTCTGACCAATGCCGAACTGGAACGCATGGTGGACACCAACGACGAGTGGATTACCTCGCGCACCGGCATCAGCGAAAGGCACATCCTGAAAGGCGAAGGCATGGGTAGCTCGCACATGGGGGCCGAGGCCGTGCGGGGGTTGCTGACAAAAACCAACACTAACCCCCAGGACGTAGACCTGCTTATCTGCGCCACCGTCACGCCCGACTATGTGTTTCCGGCCACGGCCAATCTCATCTGCAACATGGTGGGAATCAGCCAGATCGGTAGTTTCGATATCCAGGCGGCCTGCTCCGGGTTTGTGTATGCCCTCACGGTGGGTACCCAGTTTATTGAGTCAGGGAAATACAAAAAAGTAATTGTGGTCGGGGCCGATAAAATGTCGGCCATCACGGACTACACCGACCGTACCACCTGTGTCTTGTTTGGCGATGGCGCGGGGGCCGTGCTGCTCGAACCCGCCGAAGAAGGCTACGGCATCATCGACTCCATTTTGCGCTCAGACGGGGTGGGGCAGTACCATCTGTACCAAAAAGCGGGGGGAAGCCGCCACCCGCCCACCCACGAAACGGTGGAAAAACGCTGGCACTACGTCTACCAGGATGGCCCGTCGGTGTTCCGGTTTGCGGTTAAAAACATGGCCGATGTCTCTGCCGAAATCATGCAGCGCAACCACCTGGCCGGGCCGGACGTGGCGTGGCTGGTACCCCATCAGGCCAACAAACGGATCATCGATGCCACGGCCAACCGCATGGGCATTGGGGCAGATAAGGTCATGCTCAACATCAACAAATACGGCAACACCACTGCCGCCACCATCCCGCTCTGTTTATTCGATTATGAATCGCGGCTTTCTAAAGGCGACAACCTGGTGCTGGCGGCTTTCGGCGGCGGGTTTACCTGGGGGGCTATTTATGTAAAATGGTCGTATTGAAGAACCGTATTCGGCGTAGCCCCCAACCCCCTGAAGGAGGCTTTTACTCCGATAGAAGTACGCTTGCGTAAGCAAAAGCCCCCTTCAGGGGGTTGGGGGTTACGCCGGGACTAACACACACACACTAAACAATTTTTTATGGCAACCACCGCAGATATACGCAACGGACTGGTGATAAACCACAACTACGATTTGTTTCAGATCGTTGAATTTCAGCACGTTAAGCCCGGAAAAGGGGCCGCTTTTGTGCGTACCAAACTCAAAAGCCTCACCACCGGGCGCGTCATCGACAATACCTTCAACGCAGGTACGTCTATTATTCCGGTGCGGGTAGAACGGCGCAAATTTCAGTTTCTCTACAAGGACGAATCCGGCTTTAACTTCATGGATCAGGAAACATTCGACCAGATCAACATCGACGAGAAAATCATGGATCAGGCCGATCTGATGCGCGAAGGGCAGGAGGTGGAGATTTTGATGAACGCCGAAAACGACACCCCCCTCACCTGCGAACTGCCCGTTTCGGTAGAACTGGAAGTGACCTACGCCGAGCCGGGTCTGAAAGGAGACACGTCGAGTGGAGCCAAAAAACGGGTAGAGGTCGAGTCGGGTGCCAAAATAAACGTGCCGCTCTTCATTAACCAGGGCGATAAAATCCGGGTAGACACCCGCACACGCGAGTACCAGGAACGTGTGAAGTAAAAAACCCCTAACTCCTTGCCCATGAACACTCAGGATATTCAGCAATTAATTGATTTTATCTCGAAATCGGGCCTCGATGAGGTGAAAATCGAGACCAGTGAGCTTAAGCTCAATGTGAAACGCTCGGCTACGGTGGCACCGGCAACTGCCCCGGCCTCGCTGGTCGCCGCACCCGTGGCAGCACCGGCGTTGGCTCCGCCCGCCGCGCCCGCCCCGGCCCCGGCGGCGGTCCCGGCCCCCGTGGCGGCACCCACCAACCAGCTCACCATCAAGTCGCCCATGATTGGCACGTTCTACCGGTCGGCCAACCCCGAATCGCCGATGTTGGTTGAAGTGGGTGATGAGATAAAGCCCGGCAAACCGGTCTGTATCATCGAGGCCATGAAACTCTTCAACGAAATTGAATCCGAGATTTCGGGCCGTATTGTGAGGGTGCTGGTCGAAAATGCCACGCCCGTTGAGTACGACCAACCGTTGTTTATCGTCGAACCATTTTGACTCTTGTAGAGACGCATCCTTGCGTCTCAGCCGCGAGAGCAATACGCTGAATACATTTACTCGGCAGATTGCTTTCGCGGCTAAGACGCAAGGATGCGTCTCTACAAAAAACTATGATGTTCAAGAAAATCCTAATCGCCAACCGGGGCGAGATTGCCCTCCGAATCATACGTACCTGCCGCGAGATGGGTATCCGAACGGTGGCCGTGTATTCCACCGCCGACCGTGACAGCCTTCACGTGCGCTTTGCCGATGAGGCCGTGTGCATCGGCCCGCCCGCCAGTCGGCAGTCGTACCTGAACATTCCGAGCATTATTTCGGCTGCCGAAGTGACCGGGGCCGATGCCATTCATCCGGGCTACGGGTTTTTGTCGGAAAACGCCGAATTTTCGCAAATCTGCGCCGATTACGGCATCAAATTCATCGGGGCCACCGCCGACCAGATCAACCGCATGGGCGACAAAGCCACCGCCAAAGCCAGTATGCGGGCGGCGGGCGTACCGGTCATTCCCGGCTCGGAGGGGCTGCTCGATTCCATTGAGCAGGGGCAGGAATTGGCCTTGGGCATGGGCTACCCCGTTATTGTGAAGGCCACGGCGGGCGGCGGCGGACGCGGGATGCGCATTATCCGGGCGGCAAACGAGTTTGAGAAAGCCTGGCACGATGCCCGCACCGAAGCCGGTGCCGCGTTTGGCAACGACGGCCTGTACCTGGAAAAATTTGTGGAGGAACCCCGCCACATCGAAATTCAGATCGTGGGCGATCAGTACGGCACCGTTTGCCATCTCTCCGAGCGGGATTGCTCCATTCAGCGGCGGCACCAGAAATTACTTGAAGAAACGCCTTCGCCCATTATGACCGACGACCTGCGCGAACGCATGGGCGCGGCGGCGATAAAAGGTGCTCAGTCTATTAATTATGAGGGCGCGGGTACGGTGGAATTTCTGGTGGACAAACACGGCGAATTTTACTTCATGGAGATGAACACCCGTATTCAGGTGGAGCACCCCATTACGGAGGAAGTCACTGATTTTGACCTCATTAAGGAGCAGATTAAAGTGGCGGCGGGTGTGCCCATTTCGGGCAAAAACTACACGCCCAAGCTGTTCGCCCTCGAATGCCGGATCAACGCCGAAGATCCCGCCAACAATTTTCGGCCCTCGCCGGGGAAAATCACCAACCTGCATTTTCCCGGCGGGCACGGCATCCGCATTGACAGCCACGTGTACAGCGGCTACGTGATTCCGCCCAACTACGATTCCATGATTGCCAAGCTGATTGTGTCGGGGCAGTCGCGGGCGGAGGTGCTCACGCGCATGAAACGGGCCTTGCAGGAGTTCGTCATTGAGGGCATTAAGACCACCATTCCGTTCCACATTAAACTCATGGACGACCCCGGTTTCCAGTCGGGGCAGTTCACCACGGCTTTCCTGGACACCTTCGATTTTTCCAGTTTGTAGCGTAAACAACGTACCTGAACCGCGCAGAAGCGGGCGAGCCGTTTACTCGGAATCGTGCCATGCCTATTGGTTTGTTTATAAAAAAGCCGTTGCTTGCACCCCTTAACAAAATCATCTTTCACACATAATCATTCTTTTCACACATGGGTTTATTGAGTTTTTTCAAAGGTGTCGGCGAAAAAGTCTTCGGCAAAAGCGATGAAGTACCGGCTGCAAACCAGCCTGCGGGCGACCCTGAGCCGCTGAAAGCCAGCGCGTTGCTGAACCACGTGAAGCAACTGGGTTTGCCGTACCAGACATTGACCATCAAAACCAAAGGCGACACCGTGACCATTGAAGGGCAGGTGGACAAACAAGCCGATGCCGAAAAAATTGCCCTTGCGGTGGGTAATGTGGAAGGCGTGATGGCCGTGGACAACCAGTTGGTGGTAGACAGCCCGGAGCCGGAAGCCAGTTTTCACACCGTGGAAGAAGGCGATACGCTTGGGGCTATCTCCAAGAAAGTCTACGGCGACCCCATGAAGTACGGAGTCATTTTTGAGGCCAATAAGCCCATGCTGAAAAGCCCCGACCTGATCTACCCCGGTCAGGTGCTACGGATTCCGCAACTGTAGACAATCGCATTTCTTGACGGAAAGCCCGCCCCGGAGATCGGGGCGGGCTTTTTTTTGGCCGAAAGACCCGGCACCCGGCTAGTGCTCACCCGCGTTCCTTACCTTGTGGCCGTTTCACTCCCGGTGCTTCCATGAACGTAGGTTTGTTTGTTCCGTGTTACGTAGACCAGTTTTACCCGCAAGTGGCGCAGGCCACGCTGGCGTTACTCCAAAAGCTGGGCTGCACGGTGGGTTTCCCACTGGGGCAAACGTGCTGCGGGCAACCCATGGCCAACGCCGGGTATGCCCACCTGACGGGCGGTTGCGACAGTAATTTCGTCCAGAATTTCGCTGATTATGAGTACATTGTCTCGCCGTCGGGCAGTTGTACCTGGCATATTAAACAGCACCTGCGGGGCCAAAACCCGGCACAGGAAGCCCTGGCGGCGGGCATCCGGGGGCGGGTGTTTGAACTGACCGAATTCCTGACCGACGTGCTGCGGGTACAGGCGTTGCCCGGCTCCGGTCAGGTACGTGGCGGGCCGGTGCGGGTGGGGCTGCACCAGAGTTGCCACGGGCAGCGCGGCCTGCACCTCGCGCCCCTCTCGGAACTGATGGGCACCCAAACAGCGTCCAAACCCGCCGCTTTGCTTGGGCTGGTGGCCGGGCTGGAACTGGTCACGCTCGACCGCGCCGACGAATGTTGCGGGTTTGGCGGTACGTTCTGCGTGGCCGAAGAAGCGGTTTCGGTAAAAATGGGGAAAGACCGCGTGGCCGACCACCTGCGTCAGCGCGTAGACGTAATTACCGGCGTGGACGTGTCGTGTCTGATGCACCTGGAGGGTATTTTGCGGCGGCAGGGAAGCCACGTGGCGGTGAAACATATTTCGGAATTATTGCTGAACGATGCTGAAGCCACGGCCCCGTTCGTTACCACAAAAACGCCAACGCCATGACTAGCCAAACCCACGCCGAAGCCGCCGACGTGTTTAACCGCGACGAAGCCCGCGTTGACTGGCACGACGAGACGCTCTGGATGGTGCGCACCAAACGCGACCGCGCCGCCCAGGCCGTGCCCGCCTGGGAGGCCCTCCGCGAAGCCGCCTCGCAGATTAAAAACTACGTGCTCTCGCATATGCACGAACTGCTGCTGGAATTTGAGGCCAACGCCACCCGCAACGGCATCACTATCCACTGGGCTACCGATGCCGCCGAGCACAACGCCATCGTTCACAAAATCCTGACCAACAACCAGGTACGTCAGTTGGTGAAGTCAAAATCGATGCTGACCGAAGAGTGCCACCTGAACACGTACCTGGCCGAGCGGGGCGTGGAGGTGATCGATTCTGACCTGGGCGAGCGCATTGTGCAGCTTCGCGGCGAAGCACCCAGCCACATTGTGCTGCCCGCCATTCACCTGAAACGGGCCGACGTGGGCGACACCTTCCATGAGCACCTGGGCACCGAAGCCGGGGCCACCGACCCCCAATACCTGACCGAAGCCGCCCGCCAGCACCTGCGCCAAACGTTTCTGACCTGCCGCGCAGCCCTCACGGGGGTCAACTTTGCCCTGGCCGAAACGGGCGGGTTTGTGGTTTGCACCAACGAAGGCAACGCCGACATGGGTGTTCATCTGGCCGACGTACACATTGCCAGCATGGGGTTCGAAAAAATTATTCCCCGCGCCGAACACCTGGGCGTTTTTTTGCGGCTGTTGGCCCGCTCGGCCACGGGGCAACCCATCACCACCTACTCCAGCCATTTTCACCGCCCCCGGCCCGGCCAACAACTGCACCTGATTTTGGTCGATAATGGCCGGAGCCGTCAGTTGGGGAGGCCCGATTTTCGTAATTCGCTCAAGTGTATCCGGTGCGCGGCTTGCCTCAACACCTGCCCGGTCTACCGCCGAAGCGGGGGCCACAGCTACCATTCGGCCATTTCGGGGCCAATTGGCTCCATTTTGGCCCCCAACCTGGACATGCGCCAAAACGCCGACCTGCCCTTTGCCAGTACGCTTTGCGGGTCGTGCAGCAACGTTTGTCCGGTGAAGATTGATATTCACGAGCAGTTGTACAAGTGGCGGCAGGTGCTGATGCAGGAAGGCCACGGCCCCCCGGCCAAAACGCTGGCCATGCAGACTATGGCGGGGGTGCTGGCCTCGCCGCGCCTCTACCGGCTGGCGGGCAAAGTGGGGCGCGGGGTGTTGCGTTTCACGCCGGTGGTGCTCCAAAATGGCCTCAACCCCTGGTACCTGCAACGCGAAATGCCCGCCCCGCCGCCCCAAAGTTTCCGGGAGTGGTACCTCAACCCGCCCACCCCATGACTACCACCGCCCGCGACCAAATCCTGGCCGATATCCGGGCCAACCAGCCCGCGCCAATGCCCCTGCCCGGTGCGTTTGTCTACCCCATGACCTACCCCGATTTGGCCGCGCAGTTTGCCGCCGTGCTCCAGTCGGTGGGGGGCGTGGCGGTGCCCGTGGCCGATTTTGCCGCCATCGGCACGTACCTGAGCCAGCATTTTGCCACGGCCACTGGTGTGGCCACTACCCTGCCTCAGTTGGCGCACCTGACCGACGTTGACCTGGCCCAAATCACAGACCCGCACGACCTGGCGGGGCTGCACCTGGCCAT
>JAYUKZ010000032.1:0-19881 GCA_043763995.1 Fibrella sp. | reverse complement strand
CTTCCAGCATTAGACGAATTGCCTCCCGCTCAGGTTTAAAGAGCAACGTAAATTTTGTGCGCGGATACAGCAACTGGTACGTGTTGGTGATTTCCTCCGTCAGGGGTTGGTACGATTCGTCGGCGGCAATGATGAGTGACCCCTGCGAGGGGCTGCTCAGTTTTTTTTCCTCCCGGCAACCCGGCAAAAACAGGGCCACTAAACCAAAAAGAACAGGATATAGGCGGGGGAATGCAGATACCGGCATAACGGTTGAGGGTGGGGAAAGGCGCAACGCCGCTCAGGTACGTTGCTTAGGGGTTGGTAAACTGCTGGAACGCCCGGTAACCCCGGAAGAGGCCGTAGACAATGAGCAAAATGGCCAATGCGTAGCGGAAAGGGCCGTCCTGTACCAGAAAACCCACGGCCCGTCCCAACGCGCTGCTGGTATCGATAGCCCCAAAAAACCGGGAGGAGGCGATCAGTGCGATGCCTCCTCCCAAGTATGCGACTGATGCCAACACCGAGATGAACAAGCGAAGCTGTTCGGCCAGGCGGTTTGTCTCGCGCATCGTTACTCCAACTGGAAGCTGATGGGCAGGTTGTATTTCACCCGCACCGCCCGGCCCGATTGTTTGCCGGGTTTCCAGCGGGGCATGGCCCGCACCACCCGCGTGGCTTCTTCGTCGGTGCCAAAGCCGAGGCCCTTCAGCACCTGCGCATCCGTGATGGTGCCATCGGTATTGACGGTGAAGCTCACATACACCTTGCCCGAAATGTTGGCCCGTTGGGCGGCAGCCGGGTACTTGATGTTCTTGCTCAGCCAGGCGTACATGGCGGCGGTTCCGCCCTGAAATTCGGGGTTTTGCTCTACCACCGTAAAGATTTCATCGTCTTTAGGGGCGGGGGCTTCCACCACCACTTCGGCTTTGGTTGGCCCGGCAGATTCTTCCGGCGCGGCAATTACTTCCTCGGCGTTGGGATCTCCTTCCTGCGTTTTTTCAGCGGCAACGGCCTCTTTCAGCTCTTCCACGGCGGGGGGGGGCGTTTCTTCGGGCACCTCCTCGTCGGGTTTCACTTCGGGCGGCAAAAATTTCACCGTGTTCACCTTCGGCAGTTCAACCGGTGGTGGGGGTGGCGGCGGCGGCTCGTTGGGGTCGATGGGCGGCGGGGCCAACTTCATCAAATCCACTTCTACCATCGCCTGTTTTTCCTGGGCTGGGGTCAGAATGCTAATCAGCGTGGGGCCAATGAGGGCAAGGCCCGTGATGGCCGAGCCAATGATGAGTGCCCGCGTAATGACCGAGGGATACCCTTTGCGCAGCGCGTAGGCACCGTAGGCCTTGTTCCGGTTGGCAAACACGATATCATCGAGCGTTGCCTGGTTTGGAGTTTCTGCCATGGTTAGATCTGCATTTTCAGTTTATCCTTCAACAATACTTTTTCGTCGGCGGTCAGTTCGTCTACCAGCGCGTAACGTTTAGTTTTGGTGATGGCCATTTCGTCCATGGCATCCACCAACGTTTTGTAGGTCGATTCTTTGGTGGGCTTAATCACCACCACAAACTTATCGGCGGGCACTTTGGCGGCACTTTCCTGGATGGCTTTGCGCAGGTCGTAGCCCATGGAGACGGTTTTAATTTCGGGGTCTTCGCTGGCGGCTTTCCCAAAAATATAGTGCGCCTTGTTGTCTTTGTCCAGGAAGATGGTCATCACGTTGGAGGCCTTGAGTGGCTCCGTTTCTTCCGTTTTTGTTTTGTCCGGCACGTTCAGCGTCATCGACGAGGGTTTGCTGAGGGTGGTGGCCAGGATGAAGAAGGTAATGAGCAGGAAACCAAGGTCAACCATGGGCGTCATGTCAACGCGGGTCGAGGCTTTCTTGGACCGTACTTTACCACCATCATGTTTACCACCACCACCACCGGTGTTAATTTCTGACATCGTGTTAACTGTTTAAAGGGTGACTGATTTGCGTGTTCGGCTATTGGATGCGTCAGGTACGTATATTCCACACAGAAATAAAAAACCTGGTGCCCGTTGCCCGCACTGCGTGGTCACCCGTTGGGGGGTTGTGGCTAAATTAGTCTGCTTTCCAGCCTTGCGGCGGGGCTTCGGTGCCAGTAATCAGGTTGAACTTGTTGATGTTCTGGGCCTGAAGCGTGGCAAGCACGTTCTTGAAATTGGGGAACTTGGCCAGGTTATCGCCTTTTAGGGCAATGCGCAGGTTGTTGTTGGCCTTGCGGCTGTTGTAAACCCAATCTTTCAGTTCGTTGGTCGGCGCGGCTCCGGTGGTATCAATCGGAATGCCGGGCTGTTTCACCTTCATGCGCTGCTCGTTGGGCAGGTTCAGGAAACTCTTCAGTTGGGCAATGGGCACCCCAAAATTGCTCATCTTAGAGAACTCGATCTTCTCAGCATCGGTGAAGGAAATCCCTTTTGCCGCCGCCACGTTGTCGAGCATGGCAATGCGCGTGGGTTGCCCGTCGATGCCGAAGTATACCTTTCCTTCCTTATCCAGGGCAATGGTCATAATGTCTTTGTCGGGCACTTTGATCCCCGAAATAGACGACGGTGTTTCGATGGCGGCGGCATCCTGCGCCCGAAATTGGGCCGTGAGAATGAAGAAGGTGAGCAGCAGGAACGCCACGTCACACATGGCCGTCATATCGACCGACGAACTGGCCCGTTTAACTTTAACTTTTGGCATTGATTTGGTCCGTTAAGGGGTAAGCCCGCCCGGTTTCGAGCGGGCTACCCGTGTGGATTAACGTGTCGGAATGCGGCTTAGTTGTGCGCAGCAAAGTTCTGCTGGATGCTCAGGCCGATTTCGTCAATGTTGTAGGTCAGCGTATCGATGCGACTCGTGAAGTACGAGTACATGATCGTGGCAATAGCCGCCGTACCGATACCAATAGCCGTATTTACCAGGGCCTCGGAGATACCCGTAGACAGGGCACCGGTGTCGGGTTGGCCCGTGGCACCCATGGCGGCAAAGGCGCGAATCATACCCAATACCGTGCCGAGCAGGGCAATCAGGGTGGATACCGAAGCCAGGGTGGCAATGATAGTCAGGTTTTTCTCCAGCATGGGCAGTTCCAGGGTGGTGGCTTCTTCCACTTCTTTCTGTAAGGCCACCAGTTTCTGCTCTTTGTTCATCTGCGTGTCGCCCGACAGTTGTTGGTATTTCAGCAAGGCTGTTTTCACCACGTTGCCAATCGAGCCTTTCTGCTTGTCGCACTCGGCAATGGCGGCGGCTACTTCGTTGCGATCCAAAAGGGCTTTCACCTTGCGGACAAACTCATCGATAGACCCCGTTCCGTTGGCGCGGCCAATGGTAATGAAACGTTCAATGGAGAAGATGAACACGCACAAAAAGCAGGTAAACAGGATGGGTACGATAAAACCACCGGCGTGCACCGTGCCGAAATAGTCACCGGGGAGGGGCAGTTTGGTGTTGTCGCCGTCCTGAAAGTGGGAGCCGTCACCAAAAACGAAGCGGTAAACCAACTGCGAAATGATGAACAGGATCGGAATAACCAATACCGGGTTCAATCCACCGGACGATTTTTTCGGTGCGGCGGCC
Source organism: Fibrella sp. (assembly GCA_043763995.1). Classification (GTDB taxonomy): domain Bacteria; phylum Bacteroidota; class Bacteroidia; order Cytophagales; family Spirosomataceae; genus Fibrella. Next base: position 16,319 of record JAYUKZ010000032.1, on the reverse strand, counting down.
TTGGCGGGTGCGGGGGTTGCAGATTGTGTCTTCATTGAACTGTGTACTGTTGGGGTTGAATTGAAAGTTAGGTTTTGAACGTAAAAGAAGTAAAAATTTTACAATTGTGGCCTTTTGGGAAATAATCTTCCGGTAAAACACACTGAACACGCTTACAAAGCTACGTTTTTTCTATCCACAAATAAATATACTTTGTGCCCAAAAATATCTGCAATTGTAATTTTCCTAGTAATCAATAGGATAAAAAGAGTGGTTGACTTTCGCAAACCTATCCGTTTACAGCTTGATTGTCAGAAGCGTGTCCGAACAAATACGGTTATACCGTGTTTTACGGCCCGTTGTATTATTCAGGGAGACGGTTTGTAGCAGACAATGGACACATATTATTTTTTAGCCTAAAAATGATGGATACCAGCAGGTTGGCGTGCGTTTTGTGCCTGTTTGGGCACAAAACGTCAAGACCGGTGCAATTGCTCGCCGTTAAGCGGCGCGGCATTCTGACATCTCTACCAGCCTGACTACTATGCTTTTCTTTCGTGTCCTTGTCTTGTCTCTGCTACCGTTGCTGGCGGTTGGGCAGTTAACCGTCCAGTTCCCAACAGCCCGTTTCGTTACGCAGCGGGGCCTCGACAATCAGGGGCGTTTGTATGTCGCGGCTCGTTTCCCCAGTCTTCTGGGCACAGATCAGGCCGAAGCGCAACTTACGCCGGTAGCAGCCGGGCAAGGGGTGGCCACGGCCTGGCAACCGCTGCAAACCAACGTACCTGACGGCCTATTGCTGGGTGCGGTGGTGGGCATGGGCGGCTGGTATATGCTGACAGTGAGGGTGTTGCGGGCAGGAATCCCGGTAGGGCAGGCCACGGTGCAGCCCGTGGGCATTGGCGAAGTGTTCCTATTGGCAGGGCAGTCCAACGCTAGGGGAGTAGCCAACAACGACAACGACCTGGGGGCGGTTTCGGACCGGGTCAGTACCATCGACACGATCAACCATTATTTTCCGCCCAACTTTCCGGCCCTGTTCTCCTCCGGCGACCCCATGCCCTTCGCCGCGTATGTGCCCCTTACGGCGGGTAAACGTGTTTTCCCGATGGGCGGCAGTTCCTGGGCCTGGGGCGAACTAGGCGACTACCTGGTGCGGCGGCTGAACGTACCGGTGCTTTTCTACAACGCCGGTTGGGATGCCGCCACAGTCGACAATTGGAGCAACACCGCAAAAGGCGTACCGGCCTGTAACCTCTATTTCTGCGCCGTGAACTGGCCAAACCTTCAGCCCTACACCAATTTGCGCAACCTGATGGGCTACTACGGGGCCACGGGCGGTTTCCGGGCGGTGCTTTGGCATCAGGGCGAGTCAGAATCGATCCGGCCCTCAACCATTCCAATATATGCCGCCCGGCTGGATTCGCTGATTCGGAAAACCCGCCAGGATTTCGATAACCGGGTTATACCGTGGGTGGTGTCGCGGGTGTCGTTCGATGGGCAAACCACCAGCGCGGCGGTGTTGAACCAGCAACAAACCGTGATCCAAACGCCGGGGCTAAACGTGTTTCAAGGGCCACTGACAGATTCGATTCAGAACCGCAACGGCGGGCAGGTAGACGTGCATTTTGCCAACGGGCAGCGGCCCGCTGTGCATCCGGCCTATTTCCTCAACCCGCAAACTATTCCGGCCACGATGGGCCTCTCGCGGCTGGCCCGCACCTGGAACAACAGCCTGCCGGATAGTTTTTTTCAGACGGCAACGCCCCTGCTGCCGCGTGTTTTTGCCCAAACGGGCCTGGTCAGTACGTTTATCGGTGGCGCGGTGTCGCCGGGCGACAGTGTGCTGGTTTCTTTTTTTTCGTCAGGTGCGTTTAGTGCCGCCAACCGTTGGGAGGTGCAGGTGCTGGATGCGCAGGGCCGTTTTCAGGCCAGTTTGGGCCAGGGTGCGGCCTCGCCGGTGCGGGTGCAGTGGCCCGCCGCGCTGGGGGCCGGGGCCTACCGGGTGCGGGTGGTGGCCACAAGCCCGGTGGCGGCGGGTGCGCCCACGCCCGTGTTTGCCGTGGTGCCCCCTGCCGATGTTCGCCTCAACAGCATGGCCGCCAAACGCACGCTGGCCCTTAGCGACCTGACCTCTGTTTCCGTGGTGCTGACCAACGCCGGGCCGGGCCGGGCTACGTCGCTGGCCTGGCAGTGCCGGTTGCCGCCCAATCTGGTGGCCAGCGCACCCGGCACTGGCGTGGGTGTAGTCAGCGGGGTAGTGTCAGGTACGTTGGCGGGGCTGGAACCGGGGCAACAGGCCACGCAGGTGTTCCGGGTGCAGGCCGTGGCGGCGGGGGTATTTCGGCTGGCTACCGAAATTAGTCTATCCGGCACCACCGACCCCGATAGCCAGCCCAACACCGGCACCGCCGACGGGCAGGACGACACCGCAATGCTCGATTTGCGGGTGGGTGATGGGACGACCCTATACACATCGCCCAACCCCAATCAGGTGCCCCTGCCGGTGGTGCGGGGCAATCAGCCGGTGCCCGTTGCCGGAAAGGCCGACCTGTCGTTGCAACTCACGGTCAGCAACCGAACGCCGAAAATCAATGATCTGGTACGTTATACGCTGGTTGTCAGCAACGTGGGCGGGGCGGCGGCGAGTAATGTCAACACCACCGCCTACCTGCCTGCCGGTCTCGTGTTTTTCGACAGCGATACCATGGGGCCGGGCGGTGGGGGCATCACCGGCACCACACTATCATTGGCTTCGGGCGCGTTGGCCACCATCAGTTTCCGGGCGCGGGTCACGTCGGGTGGCCTCAAAAAAACGTATGCTCAGGTACGTGTCGCCACGCCCGCCGACCCCGACAGTACGCCCGGCAACGGGTTTCCCGCTTCTGGCGGCGAAGACGACGAAGCCGTGGTTGACCTGCGGGTGCCGTAAGCGTTTGCCCGAAATTTGAGCGTGCGAACCGGGTTATCTGCTGGATTTGGCCTTATTTTTACCCAAAAAAGTACCATGATCCATAAACTTCGCGTTGGCCTGGCCCTGACTGGTTGCCTGTTGGGCGGGCTATTTGTTCCCACCCACGCCCAAACCAATGAGTGGCAGCTTGTTGGCCAAAACATTAACCCGACCAACTATTACGGCATCACCGTGGCCAACGGCATGATTGGCCTGGTATCGTCGGCAGAGCCGTTGAAGGTGAAAGACGTGGTGCTCAACGGAGCCTTCGACACCTACGGGCGGGGGCGGGTGTCGAACATCCTGAAGGTATTCAATTTTGCCAACATGAACCTCGACGTAGACGGGCAGCGCATTGGGCCGAAAACCATTGCCAACTACCGCCAAACGCTGGATATGCAACAGGCCGCCCTCACCACCACGTTCGAGTATCAGGACAAAGTGACGGTGAAACAGACCGTGATGGCCCTGCGGCACCTGCCGTTTTCGGCCCTGACGCAAGTGGAAATCACGGCCCGGAAGGATTGCGAAATCAGCCCGATGTCGGTGCTCGAATCGCCGGAGAACCTGAAGGAAGTCAAGAACTTTTATTCCGAAATTGACCGCTCGCACGTTACTATCCGGCTGCTCACGTCGGTGGCCAAAAGCCCGTCTGGCAAGCATACGGTGGCGGCTTCGACCAGCTTTATTTTCGAAGAACCCCACGGGCAGGAGCCAGACGTGATTCACGAAGACTGGGATTATAATATGCACCTGGCCAAGTTCAAGAAGCGGCTGCGGGCGGGCGAAACGTACCGGTTCAGCGTGGTTGGTTCGGTGTCGTCAACGGCCCACACCGCCGACCCCCACAACGAAGCCGAACGCCTCACCATTTTTGCCGCCCTGGAACGTACCCAACGGCTGTTGGCCCGCCACCGCGCCGAGTGGGCCAAACTCTGGCAGTCGGACATTATTATTGACGGTGATGCCGATGCGCAGCGGGCCGTGCGGCAGGCGTTGTACCACCTCTACTCGTTTGCCCGCGAGGGCACGGCCTATAGCCTGTCGCCGATGGGCCTTTCGGGGCTGGGCTACAACGGCCACGTATTTTGGGATACCGAAATGTGGATGTACCCCCCGCTGCTGATGCTGAAGCCCGAACTGGCTAAATCGCTGCTCGAATACCGCTTTGAACGCATGGCGATGGCCCGGCAAAATGCCTTCAGCCACGGCTATGCGGGCGTGATGTTCCCCTGGGAATCGGATGCCGACGGGCAGGAAGCCACTCCGGTCTGGGCCTTGACCGGCCCGTTTCAGCACCACATCACGGGTTGTGTGGGCTGGTCGTTTTGGGCCTATTATCAGGTCACAAAAGATAAAGAATGGCTCCGCACGCGGGGCTACCCGATGCTGCGTGAAGTGGCCGATTTTTGGGTGAGCCGCGTGGAAATGGGTACCGATGGCAAAGCCCACATCAACAATGTGATTGGGGCCAACGAATGGCAGGAAAACATCGACGATAACGCTTTTACGAACGGCATGGCTAAAACCGCCCTGACCTACGCCACACAAGCCGCGCAGGAATTGGGCCTCGCGGCGAACCCCCGCTGGAACCAAGTGGCGGCGCAAATCCCGATTCTGACTTTCCCCGACGGGACAACGAAAGAAAACCGGACGTATGACGGTATCACCATTAAACAGGCCGACGTGAATTTGCTGGCGTTTCCGCTCAAGATCGTGACCGACCCCGCCCAGGTACGTAAGGATTTGGCCTATTACGCCCCCCGCTACTCGCCCGATGGCCCGGCCATGGGCTGGTCGGTACTCTCGACGCTGTACACGCGCCTGGGCGATGCCGAGAAAGGGTACGAGTGGTTTGTGCGGAGCTACAAACCCAACGAAGTGCCGCCGTTTGGCGTGTTGGCCGAAACCGCCGGGGGGACCAACCCCTATTTTGCCACCGGTGCCGGGGGAATGCTTCAGGCCGTGATGAGCGGTTTCGGGGGCCTCGACATCACTGATGCCGGCATTGGCCAACTGCCCAACCGCCTGCCCAAGAAATGGAAGTCTCTGACCATCAAAGGCATCGGCCCGGAACGAAGAACAGTAGTGGTGAAATAAGACGGCCCCCTAAGCCCCGAAGGGGGCTTTACTTCCACTGGGCATCCAGGATGCCCTCGGTGCGGCTAAAGGTAACGGTGTCTGACTGTACGGCGGTGCGGCTCAGGGACGTGTAGATCAGTTTCACGGCATATTCGATGCGCTTCCAGCCCGCTTCGCTGCGCAGGTTGATACCGGCCATGGTGCGGTTGTTGTCGGCCAAAAGTGTCAGGTACGACATGGCCCCCACCAACACCGCCGAAAGGGCTTCGTGGTCAACACCTTCCACAAAGGCAAGTTGATGAATCAGGCGCGTAATTTCTTCGTCCTGCACCTGACTGGCTACAATGGCAATGGGGTCGTTGGGGATGATGTTGGCTTTGAGCAATTCCCGGCTGGCTTTGTTGCTTCTGAACTGCCTGAAAAGCTGAATAACCTGCCGGTGCCATACCCGGCTGAGGTCTTCCTGGTTGCCGGGCCGGAGCTGATCGAGCATGGGTGGCGAGAACAAGGGGTATAACCGACCCATTTTAAGGTAATGCGAAACCAAGCCGTCCAACCCACCGAAGTAGCGGTAAATCAGCACTTTGCTGACCCCCGCTCGCTCGGCTACCCGGTTTACGCCCACGGCCTGCAAGCCGCGTTCGGCCAGAATTTCTTCAAAGGCATCCAGGATTCGTTGCGTGGTTTTGGCGCGGTTACGTCTTATCTTCTGCATGGGAATTTTATTCAGTTACGTATATTTTGTAACTCAGACGTAACTAACCAGGCAAAGTCACTACAAACTGATAAATAACACCGCTAAAAAAAAGTTTTTTGAGTAAAAAGCCATACACTCTTTGGTGTGCCAAGATTTAGGCCGAAGGGAGTTTCACCCGCCACGGACTAATGCGCGGTTGCCCATCGACGTTGGGCAGCGGCACCACCAGCACCACCGACGTACCTGCGTCGGCTCCGGTTTGCCACTGGATGCTCCCCTGCAACAACGCCACCCGCGACTCGATGTTGCCGATGCCCAGCCCCTGCCGCACCCGCTCATAGCTGAACCCCTGCCCGTTGTCGGCGTAGGTGAGGTGAATGCGGTCTTCGCGGTAGCGGCAGGTGATGTCTATCTGGGTGGCGTTGGCGTGTTTGAGGGTATTATTAAGTAGTTCCTGCACAATGCGGTAGAGCATGGTTTCCGTGTCTAGGGGCAACCGACCCAGCGAAAGGTCGAGGGTGCAGTGGGCCTCAATGGCTCCTGTAGCGTTAATTCGGTCTAAAAGTTCTTCCAGGGCAGGGCCGAACCCGTATTGGCTCAGGGTGCGGGGGTTCAGTTCGCGGAGCAGGTCGCGCACGTCGCTGATGGTATCATTGATGAGGCTGTTGATGGCACTGCGCAGCGTGCGGGGGCGTTCAGAATCGCCCGCAAACCGGGCTAATTGGGTGGTGTAGAGTTTCAGGGTGGCCAGCCGGGTACCAATTTCGTCGTGCAGGTCGCGGGCAATATCTTTTTTTACCTGCTCCTGCACCTCGAACGACAGCCGGAGTTGCTCGGTTTGCTGTTGCCGAATGAGGGCTTCCCGGTGCCGTACCCACAGCCACATCAGCCCGCCCAACAACCCCGAAACCAGCAACATAAACGGTACGGTTTGCCACAGCGGCGGGCGGATGGTGATAGCCAACCGCCGGATTCGGTTGCTCCAGTGGCCGTCTTTATTGGCAGCTTTTACTTCCAAAGTGTACTCGCCCGGTGGCACATTAACGTACCTGACGTAGTTTTTTTTGCCCGCCTGTACCCAGTCTGCGTCGTAGTTGCTGAGTTTGTAGGCGTACTGGTTTTGGCCATTGCTCAGAAAATCAACGGCGGCAAATTCGAGCGAAAACGTGCGTTGGTCGTCGTTCAGAGCCAGCGTTGGCCGGGCCAAAGCGGCATCGTTGCCGTAGGGTATTTCATTGATGAGCAGGTTGTAGAGATAGACCGGGGGGTTGGTGCGCAAGGGTTGGTATTGGTTCGGCAAACAACTGTTGAACCCGTTCACGCCGCCAAAAAGCAACGTTCCGTTTCGGGTTCGCAGCAGGGCATTGCCGTTAAATTCCAGCCCTTGCAGGCCATCTTCCAGCCCGAAATTTTTGATTTTTCCGTTGCCGGGGTCTAACCGTGTGATGCCCCGGTTGGTGCTCATCCAGAGGTTGTTCTGGTGGTCGGGCAACACGCCGTAGATGAAGGCGTTGGCCAGGCCGTTTTGCTCGGTGTAGGGCGTTAGTTGGCCGGTGCGGCGGTTCAGGGCCACCAGCCCCCGGTCGGTGGCCAGCCAAACCGTGTGGCGAACCGGGTCGGGGTGGATTTGCAGCACCGTAGAGCCACTCAGCCCCCGGCCCATTCGCCGCCAGGCCCGCCCCGAACCGGGCGGCGGCAGTTGGTAGCACACAAATCCGTTCAGGTACGTACCTACCCAAAGTTGGCGCGTGGCGGCATCGAGCCAAAGACAAAACAGGTTCTGGTTGGCCAGTTCGGGCCGTTGTTGCCAGCGGCGGCGGGCCAGGCTCAACTCAAATATGCCGCGTTCGGTGGCGGCCAGCAGGGTATCGGCACTGCGAACGGCAAAATCGCGGGCGAAGTTTTCTCCGTCTTCGGCAGTAGCCCCGGCCCCCTGTCTGAAGGGTAGTAACTCGAAGGTTTGGTCACGCGGATGAAACAGGTATGCCCCGCGCATGGTACCCACCCATAGCCGCCCGTAGGGGTCGGTGTAGAGCCGTTTAATGGACGTGTGGGTGGGTGACTGTCCCCGCGAGGCCGCTACCAGGTAATGGCGCAATACTTGCCCTGTGATCTGGTCCAGCACGTTAATGCCGTCTTCGGTGCCCACCCAAAGCGGGGGCAGCGGCCTGGCTCTGTCGGCGGGAGTAACGGCAAATTCGGCAAATCCCCGGATAATGAAACTGGTTAATTGCTGGCTGGCGGGGAGTTTGGCGGCTTGCAGGTTTCGGGTAAAACCACCCATCACAAAGGTGTTGGGCACCAGTTTCACCAGGCCGTTGGGGTCGGCGTTGGCCCAGATAATGCCCTGTTTGTCTACAAAAAGTTTGTTAATCTCGAACCGTTCCAGAGCCACCGCCGGGGTTCCTGATTTAGCCATGAGGCCAAAAAACCGGCTTCGGGTGTCGAAATAAAAAATACCTTGTTGTTGGGTGCCTACCCAAAGCCGCCCCACGTCGTCGGCGGCAAGGCTATACACGGGGCTAAGGGGTTTGGTACCCACGGTGGCGTAGGTGCCCGCGTGGCCGGTTTGGTAGTTCAGCCCGATGAGGCCGTTGGCGGTGCCAATCCAGACCACGGGTTGGTGGGGGTCTAGCTGGAAACAAAAAACGGCTTTGGGCGACCCAATCAGGTTTTCGGGGTGGTTGCTGTAATAATGGTAAGCTTTCTTCTGGGCCAGATTGTAGCGCGTGAGACCCACCGTGCCGTGGAGCCAGACATCGCCCGCCGGGGTTTTCACCGTTGAACTTTGCAGGTCGTAGCCGGGGCGGGGGGTGAGGGTGGGGTCAAGTACGTGTTTTCTCAGCGTCCGGTAGTTCACGCTCACCAGCCCTTCGCGGTCGCTGAGGTAGAGCAGTTGGGCGGTGTCGGCAGCAAAAGGCAGCGTTCGGCAGGGGAGGGGCAGCTGGCCGGGGTGGGTTTTTTCGGCGTAGAAACAGGTGAACGTGTTGGTTTGGCGGTCGTAGCGGTTCAGGCCCTCTTCGGTGCCCACCCAAATGAACCCCAACGGGTCTTCCACGATCCCGAAAATGTTCACCCCGCGAATACGGCCCGGTTGGGTAGCGTTGGGGCGGTAGGTCTGAAACCGGTGCCCATCGTAGCAGCAGAGGCCATCCTGCGTACCGAACCACATGAACCCCCCGGCATCTTTCAGCATAAAATACACCGACCCCTGCGGCAACCCGTCGGCTACGCCAATGTGATCCATGCGTAACCGCACCGGCGGTAGCAGGGGGTCGGCCAGGGTGGCGGTACTGCCCAGCAACGCCAACAGGAGCAGGGCCTGCCAGGTACGTATGCCTTTCATCTCGTTGGTTCTTAACTCCTTGTTACTGAGCCGAATTATACGCAAATAAATCAGCAACTATTGGCATAGCCGTTAAATTTAATGAAGGCTTTACCATAGGTGAGTATCAGGGCCTGTTTGGCACAAAAAAAGCCTCCGGGTGGGGGAGGCTTTGGGGTGGTTGGCAGCGCGGCGCGGTCAGGCTTTCAGAGCGGTGTAGTGCTTGTAGAAGTACGGAATGGTTTCGATTCCCTTATAGAAATTGAACAGGCCATAGCTTTCGTTGGGCGAATGGAGTGCGTCGGTGTCGAGGCCAAAGCCCATCAGGATACTCTTGATACCCAGTTCTTTCTCGAACAACGCCACAATGGGAATGCTGCCGCCGCCCCGCGTGGGGATGGGTTTTTTGCCCCAGGCTTCCTCAAACGCCCGGCTTGCGGCCTCAAACTCAACCGAATTGGTGGGGGTTACGTAGGGAAAACCGCCGTGGTGGGGCGTTACCCGGATCGTGACCGAGGGCGGCGCAATGGCCTCCAGGTGGGCTTTGAACAACGCCGTAATGGCATCGGGCGTTTGGTTGGGTACCAGCCGCATACTGATTTTAGCCGAAGCCCTGGAGGGCAACACCGTTTTGGCCCCCTCGCCGGTGTAGCCGCCCCAAATGCCGTTCACATCCAGCGTGGGCCGGATGGAGGTGCGCTCATTGGTGCTGTAGCCCGTTTCGCCCGCCACGTCGGCAATGCCCAGGTCGCGTTTGTATTCGTCCAAATCGAAAGGAGCTTTGGCCAGTTCGGCGCGTTCGGCGGGGGTCAGGTCTATTACTTCGTCGTAAAAACCGGGAATGGTAATGCGCCCGTCGGCATCGGTCAGGCTGGCAATGAGGTGGCAGAGCACGTTGGCCGGGTTGGCCACCCCGCCCCCATACACGCCCGAATGCAGGTCGCGGTTGGGGCCGGTTACTTCCACTTCCATGTACGACAGCCCCCGCAACCCCGACTCGATGGAGGGCACGTCGTTGCTGATGATGCTCGTGTCAGAGATCAGAATCACGTCGGCGGCGAGTTTATCGCGGTTGGCCACCACAAAATCGCCCAGATGGTCAGAGCCAACTTCTTCCTCGCCCTCAATCATCACTTTCACGTTGCAGGGCAACGTACCGGTGGCCAACATGGCTTCCAGGGCTTTGATGTGCATATAAAACTGCCCCTTATCGTCGCAGGCTCCACGGGCGTAGATGCGCTCGTTTCGAATCGTCGGCTCAAAGGGCGGGGTGTGCCAGAGGTCATAGGGGTCGGCGGGCTGCACGTCGTAGTGGCCATAAACCAGCACGGTGGGCTTGGCGGGGTCAACCAGTTTTTGGGCAAACACAATGGGGTGCCCCGGTGTCTCAATAATCTCGGCATCGGCCAGGCCCGCCGCCGCCAGCCGGTCGCGCACAAATTCTGCCGCCCGGCGCACATCGGCCCGGAAAGCAGAATCTGCCGACACCGAGGGAATCCGAATCAGGTCCAGCAGTTCGTCCAGAAACCGCTGTTTATGTTCGTTCAGGTACGTTGTAGTGAGCATGGGAAAGGTTTTTGGGAGTCCGACAAGGCGAACGCCGTTTAGAGGGTCATCAAATCGAAAAACATCAAACGGGTAAGTTGGCCTGTATCTTCTTTCGACAAAAAATCGAACCCGTTTTTCTGATAAAAGCCAATGGCAGATTGGTAAGAATCGACCGTGATGAAACGACAGCCCGTTTTGTTCACGTCCGTAAACCAGAACTTGATGTAGTTCATGATTTTGCTTCCATATCCAAAGGTTGAATGGCGGTTACTAACCCCAATTCGGCCAATCTTAACAGCAGGATAGCTTCGTAGCCGCTTTTGTTGGGGAAATCGCTTCCTGAGCTTATTCCACTGCGCGTTGCTATCCATGTTGTCGATAGCAATACGATCATTGGACAGTGGAAAGAAAGCAATGGTATCAGTATCGTTTTCGATCAGGTACGTTACCGCCAGCAACTCCTTCAGGTACAGTTTAGCATCAACTGCTAAAAACTCATTCAAATCATCATCTCCGCAGTCGAAGGGCTTAATAGTGTGCTCGTCAACCAGGCGGATAAATCGAATTCCGTCGCCAAACATTTAGAAGGTCGCTATGCTTTTCAGGGCTTCGTAGTCGCGGCGAATTTGGTCTTTTTCCTGTTGAGTGGCTTTTGGTCTATCAGTGCTGTTGATTTTAGTCAGAAATCGAACAGCATCCTGACCTTTCAAAACAGGGGTTTCTTTAATTGGTCTTGCCATTGTTGGTAGGTTTTGCTGTGCAAAAGTATAACACAAAAACAAGGCCGCTCGTCTTGCTTTTTACTGGATTCGGTTTGTTGGGTCAAAAAATTAGCCTATAAACAGCGCAAAGGCTCATGCTTTGCCCTCGCCATATGGGTCGAAAGGCATTATTTTTTTCGTGGTTTAAGCAGTACCGTCCGGTTTTCGCAGCCCTGCCAAATGCGGCTGATGTTCTTTTTGTGGGTCAGCACCACCACCAGAAAAATCAGGAAGCCGAAGCCAATGAGCAGCGGGCTTTCGGGTTGGCCCGACACCCGCAGCAGCAGCAGCACCGGAAACGCCAGCGCGGCCAGCAACGACCCCAACGATACATACTGCGAGGCAATGACCACCAACAGCCAAATGCCGATGCAAATGGCGGCCACGTCGGGCCGGATGGCCAGGGCCATGCCCAGCAGCGTAGCCACGCCCTTGCCGCCCCTAAACTGCGCCAACACCGGGTAGAGGTGCCCCAACACGGCCAGAAACCCCAGCCCAAGCTGGCAACCCAGCACTTCTTCGGGCGAAAACGTAGCCAGAAAATCGACAAAATAAACCAGCGAGGTGGCCGCGTAGCCTTTCAGCACATCCACCAGCATCACCACGGTGCCCGCCCGTTTGCCCAACACCCGAAACGTGTTGGTGGCCCCGGCATTGCCGCTGCCGTGCTCCCGAATGTCGATACCGAAGAAGGCGCGTCCGTACCAAACAGCCGTCGGAATAGACCCCAAAAGATAGGCCAACAGGGCGGCGGCGGCAAGGTATACGGTCATGGGCAAAGTTGAGATCGGCAAAAAAGTGGGCCAGGTACGTACCAGGCCGGGATTTAGACCCAAATGTAGAACAAATTGAGAAAATGACCCGGCTACCGGCCCCCCACCACCACCTCCAGCAAACTGCCGGGAGCCAGGTATGTGCGGGCCATGTCCTGAATATCCGCACTGCTCACGCCCCGGATTCGGCTGATATAGCGGTTCAGAAAATCAGCCGGTAGTCCGTCATAAAGAATGAGTTTGTAGCGGTCGGCAATCTCGAACGGTGTGTTGAGCGACCCCACAAATTCGCCCGCCATGTAGTTCTGCACCACCGTCAGTTCGTCGGCGGGTACGGGTTCGTTGCGCAGGCGGGCAATTTCTTTCCAGATTTCGCCGATGGTCTGCTCTGTAAATTCCCGTTTCACGTCGGTGCCAATCAGGAAATGGCCCGCATGGCGAAACGCCCCGATGGTAGACGAGATGCCGTAGGTGTAGCCTTTTTCTTCGCGGATGTTTTTCATCAGCCGCGAGCCGAAGTAACCGCCCAGTACTTCGTTGAGCACCAGCAGTTTATAAAAGTCGGGGTGGTCGCGTTTTACCAGCATCCGCCCCATTCGGATCGACGATTGCAGGCTGTCGGGCTTGTCAATGTGTTCAGGGCCGAGGTCGGTTTGCGCCGTTGGCGCGGGGGTTGGGTGGCCGTTTTGGCGGGGTACAACGGGTAGTTTACCCAAGAAATCGTTTACCAGCACCCGGTGGGCAGAGGTAACTTGCCCGGCCAGCATGACCCGAAACGGCTGCTGCCGAATATGTTGGTCGTAGAAAGCCACGGCCTCGGCGCGGGGCAACGTACCCACGGTGTCGGGGTGTTGGCTGCGGCCATAGGGGTGGTTGCCGTAGAGTTTTTGCCGAAAGCGCACCCCGGCCACGTGGCTGTTTTTTTCGTAGCTGACCTTCAGGTTCTGGAGGGTAATGGTTTGCAGGTCGTCGAATTCTTTTTCGGGGTGGGTGGCGTTGGTGAGCAGGTCGGCCATGAGTGGCAGCACGTTGGCCAGGTGTTTAGGCTGGCAATACACCACCAGACTGCCCCGGTCGAAACTGCTATTCAGTTCCAGAAAGGCCCCGTAGCTGTCGAAAGCGTCGCTGAGTTGGGCCGAGGTGCGGGTGGTGGTGCCTTCGGCCAACAGTTTCCAGGCAAAAAACGAGGTGGCGGGCCGGGTTTCGTACCAGGCCCCGGCTTCCAGGTTTACCTCTACCCGCAGCACGGGTTGTTGGTCAAAGGCCACCACATACAGCGGCATTCCGTTGGTAAGGGCGTGGGTCTCAACGGGGGGCAACTGAACATCGGGAACGGGCTGAAACGCGGGGGGAAGGGTACGGTCGAGTGTGTGCATGAAGGGTAAAAAAAAGACCGGCAACCCACCGCAATGGGTTGCCGGTCTGTATTGGTCTGATTTAGGGCCTAATTCTCTGCGTCTACCGCATCTGAATCTTCGGCTACGCGCTGACTTTTGTTGATGTTGAATAGCAACGACACCCGAAAGGTGTTGGCCAACGGGCTACCCGACCGGATAGGCAGCAGGTACGAAAAATCGACACCGAGCGACGAAAGCCGCGCCCCGATTCCCGCCGTGGCGTATTGCCGACCGCCTTTTTCGATAGATTCGCCGAAGTAGCCCACGCGGGCCGAAAACTGCTCCTGATACCAGTATTCGGCCCCAAACGAGACCGTAATTTCTTTCAGTTCTTCCGAAAAACCACCGGGCGCATCGGCAAAGGAACCAAACACCGCGCTCAGGTAGGGCCGGTTGGGGTCTTGCCCGGCTACAATGACGGGTTTGCCGCCCACAATTTGGGTGACGGGGGGCGTGGGCACCATCTGCTTGTTGAGGTCGAGCACCACGTTGAACTTGTTGATATTGTCGGCGTGGTAGCTGAACGACCCACCCAGCCGGAAATTGGTCGGGATAAAATACCGTTCGGCACTGCCGTAGCTGATGCGCCCGCCCAGGTTGGAGATCATCAGGCCGTAGGCCCAACTAATGCCTTTGCCCGTGACGGCATCCCGCGCTGAGTTGTTGTAGTAGGCACTGAGGTCAACGGCGGCGGTAGAACCGGCCTCCAGCGGGGTTTGCCCTGTTGAAAACGACGCGCCGCCACCCAGGTTCGAGTTGAGGTATTTGAGGTTGACCCCCATGGAGAAATTTTTGGCCAGCCGCCGCGAGTAACTCGCCGTGAGGGCGTACTCCCGCGAGTTGAACGACCCCGCCGATACGCCCTGCGCGGTGGTAAAATCGATGGTGCCCAGGTCGAAATACAGCAGCGACACGCCGATAACCTGGTCTTTCCCCAGCTTTTTATAGCCCGAAAAATACCCGTAATACATATCCCCAATCAGGTCGCGGAGCCAGGGCGTGTAGGACAGGGCCACGCCCGAATTTTGTTTGGCGTAGATCAGTTTGGAGGGGTTCCAGAAAATGGCGTTGGCATCGGGGTTGTCCAGAGCCACCCCTGCGTCGCCCAGGGCACCGGAGCGGGCATCGGGCGTGAAATTCAGGAACGGCACCGCCGAATTGGGTACGCGGAGTACTTTTCCGTCCAAAAACGTTAAGGATCCCGGTTGGGTTTGGGCCACTGCCGTGAGGGTAGCTAGAAGGAAGCCTGTGGCGAGCAACAGGCTGGAGTACATTCGATTCATAAATCGGTTTTAATGGTCTTCGGAAGCAGGTCTACTCTGAGTTGCGTTACCGGGACGGTCAAAAATACAAGGTTTCTGTGGGTAGAAAAAAAAACGTTTCGGTCAATCGGCAAAAAGTAGCCGGGTGGTAGCCATGGTTTGTTGGCTGGTTTCGGGGTTGGTCAGTTGCAGGTGTAAGGTATAAAGGCCCGCCGGAAAGGGGTTGATGCTTTTGTTGAGGCCGCCCGCCACCACCGTAGCGGCGCAATCCTGACAGCTATCTTGTTGCTCCAGCACCACGCGCCCCGTCATGTCGATGAGCCGCCAGGTCCACGCCAGGGGTTGGCCCGGTTGGTTGTGGGTCAGCAGCCAGTTGCTTTCAGCCCGGACGGGGTTTGGTGCGCCCACTAACCGGCTGATGCCCAACCCGGCCTGATTATTCACCGTAAATCCCAACGTGGTCTCGGCCAGATTATTGTTAAGGTCAGATACCCGCGCTCGCAGGGTGTATTGGCCGGGGGCGAGGTTGCGCAGGGGGTACACAAATTCACCCTGCCGCCCGTCGGCCTCGCCCAAAAAATACTCGGCCAGGGGGGTGGGTGGGTCGTTGTTCAATTGCAGGGTGGGGCCGAGGTTGAGGGTGGTTTGGGTGAGGTTGATGCCCGTGTCGTCGGCTACCCGTAGCCGCACGGTCACGGTGGGGTCGGTGGGGGTGGGGGCGTTGTTGGCCAGGCTGAGGGTGAGGCTGGGCGGGCGCGAATCGGGCGGCAACGTACCTGAGCCGCCCATGACCAGGTTTTGGTAGCCCCCGGCGGCATCGGCTAGGCTGTCGGCCCGCACGGCGTAGGCATACACGCGCCCAAACCCAAAGGCCGGGTTCACCCCGGCAGGTACCGTGAAACTAACCGAAAAACGACCCTGCTGCACCGCTGCCTGCCCCGAAAACAGCAGGCTCTGGTAAGCTTTGTAAGCAAAGGGGGTACTTTCGGTGCCTTTGGTGCGCAAGGGCGTGGGTTTGTCGTAGACCAGCACCCGCACCGTACCCGAAAACGCCGCGTCGGTGGCGGTGCTACTTTGGGGCCGCACCTCGCCCTGAAAGGTTACGCGCTGTGCGGCCCGGAGGGTATCCGTGCGGGCGGGCAGCAGGGGGCGGTCGTTGAGGCGGGTGAACGCCACGGTTTGGCGGGGATAGGCCAGGCGCATGGCGGGGTCGCCCAGGAGGGTGAAATTCCGGTTCAGCACCCCGCTCAGGCTGTTGTTTTTGGTCTCGCGCATCACGTCGCCTAGGCGCGGCAGCTTGCCTTCCACGGCCTGAAAAATGGCTTTGTAAAAGGCTTCGTTCAGCAAATAATTGGTGTTGGCAAACACGGGCCGGGTGGTGGTGAGCAAGCCAATGGCCCCGCCCTGCCGGTCAAGCTGCGCCAGTTCGGCCCCCGACACCACGTTGGGGTCGTCGTAGCGGCCAAATTCGCAGGTGGCCGTCACGAAGAGGGGCATCCGGGCGTTTGTCCAGGACAGAATATCGGGCACGGTCAGGATTTG
>JAYUKZ010000031.1:0-19990 GCA_043763995.1 Fibrella sp. | reverse complement strand
AAATGTATTTCACTTTTTGTTTGGCCTGAAGCTGCTCCGCATATTCGGAAGTCTTGCGCTTGCGGCCACGCCCGTGCATACCGGGGGCGTAGTTTTTCTTTTGTAAGGCTTTGACGGGGCCAAGAATCGGTTCGCCAAACTTACGGGCAATTTTGCCTTTGGGGCCAATATAACGTGCCATTATAAGAAATGAATAATGTGAAAAAGTTGGCCGAACACAACCCAATGTCACTCGATCCTATTCATTGCTGCGGCAACTAATTGAAGAGGTAATAGCTACTACGTCAACTACTTGCAATCAACTCACTAAGGTATTCTACTATACGCGTCGACGCTTGGGCGGGCGGCAACCGTTGTGCGGCAGCGGCGTAATGTCCCGAATCGTCGTTACTTCAATACCGCTGTTCTGTACCGTCCTGATGGCCGATTCGCGACCGGCACCGGGGCCTTTTACAAACACTTCTGCTTTGCGCATACCCAGTTCATGGGCCACGGCAGCACAGTTCTGAGCCGCCGTTTGGGCAGCATAGGGCGTGTTTTTCTTTGAACCACGGAAACCCATCTTACCCGCCGATGCCCAGGAAATTACCTGACCATTCATGTTGGTGATGGAAATGATGATGTTGTTGAAGGTGGCCCGGATGTGAACCTGCCCCACCGACTCAACCACCACAATCCGCTTCTTAGCTTTGTCTTTACGTTTTGCTTGTGCCATGTTACACGTTTTCAGTTTTCGGGCTTTCATTAAGCTGGTTGATACGTACCTGACGCAGTCAAACCAAAAAACTGGAGCCCTTGCAGCAAACTGCTGCAAACCAATTTATTTCGTTGCTTTCTTTTTGTTGGCAACCGTCTTGCGTTTCCCTTTGCGGGTACGTGAGTTGTTCTTGGTTTTCTGACCCCGAACTGGCAACCCTTTCCGGTGGCGCAGCCCCCGGTAGCAACCAATATCCATCAGGCGTTTAATGCTCAGTTGCACTTCCGATTTCAGTGCGCCCTCCACTTTAAACTCCTCGCTGATAGCATTACGCACGGCTCCTGACTCTTCGTCATTCCACTCGCTAACCTTCTTGTTTTCGTCGATCCCGGCTTTTGCCAAAATCGTTTTCGCTGCGCTCCGTCCGATACCGTAGATGTACGTCAGCGAAATAGCGCCACGCTTCTTATCGGGGATGTCAACACCTGCAATACGTGCCATATGTGCCTAACCTTGTCTTTGTTTGTAACGGGGATTCTTCTTGTTAATCACGTACAGCTTCCCTTTCCGCCGGATTACGATGCAGTCTACGCTGCGCTTTTTAATGGATGCTTTAACCTTCATGGTCTCGCCTGTTTACTTGTACCGATACACAATTCTGGCCTTACTCAAATCGTAGGGCGACATTTCCAACTTGACACGGTCTCCGGGCAGAATCTTGATGTAGTTCATCCGCATCTTGCCCGAAATGTGTGCAATAACCTCGTGCTTGTTGGCCAACTCCACCCGAAACATTGCGTTCGACAAGGCTTCGAGTATCACGCCATCCTGCTCAATCGAATTCTGTTTTGCCATATCTGACGCTAAACCGTTACTGCGGCATTCAACTCGATTTCCATATTCGTTCCAGCCGTTACGGCCTCAATAAACTCAAACGTAGTCAGTACGTCCGCCTTCCCCTTCCGAACCACAACGGTGTGCTCGAAGTGAGCCGATGGTTTACGGTCTGATGTCCGAATTGTCCAGCCATCCCGCTCCTGCACCACGCCTTTCTTACCAAAATTAATCATCGGTTCGATGGCCAAAACCATCCCCGCTCTCAACTTAATACCCTGTCCCCGCTTGCCGTAGTTGGGCACTTGTGGTTCCTCATGTAAGGTTTGCCCCACGCCGTGCCCCACCAACTCGCGTACGACCGTGTACCCATAATGCTCGGCATACGACTGGACGGCATACCCTATATCGCCCACCCGATTGCCATCTACTGCTTTGGCAACCCCCGCATACAGCGATTCTTTGGTGCGCATCAACAGCTTACGAACACCTAACGACACATCACCCACCGGGTACGTGTACGCGCTGTCGGCATGAAAGCCATCGCGCAATACGCCACAGTCAACCGAAATAATGTCTCCTTCCCGCAGTTCGTAGTGGCTCGGAAACCCATGTACCACCACATCATTGACCGAGATGCACAACGCGCCAGGAAACCGGGTTGCCGTACCGTTATTGAAATCCAGAAACGATGGATACCCGCCGTTATCTTTTATAAACATCTGAGCCACAGCGTCAAGTTCCTGGGTTGTCACCCCCGGACGGATCAGCTTGGCTACTTCCGCGTGGGTACGTCCCAATACCAGGCCATTGGCCCGGATGATCTCAATCTGCTCATCACTCCGTAACGTAATCATAGGCGCAACTATCAGGCGGGCACCCCTTCCGTGCGGCCAGTTACCCGGCCAGATTTCATAAGGCCCTCGTACCGGCGCATCAACAGGTAACTCTCAATTTGCTGCAACGTATCCAGCACCACCCCAACCATGATGAGTAGAGACGTGCCGCCAAAGAACGAAGCAAAGCCCGATGTCATACCCAATTGGCTGGCTAAAGAAGGCAAAATAGCCACAACAGCCAGCATAACAGCCCCCGGCAACGTAATATGGTCAAGTACCGTACCGATGTAATCGGACGTGGCCAAGCCTGGCTTTACACCCGGAATGAACCCACCGCTCCGCTTCATATCATCGGAAATCTGCACCGGGTTCACCGAAATGGCCGTGTAGAAGAAAGTAAAAATGATGATGAACGAGGCAAATACCAGGTTGTAGGGCCACGACGTATAGTCCTGAAATAAATTATACAGTGTGGCCATTGTCTCGCTCTTTTCAGCACCAAGCCCGAAGGCAAAACCCGGAATAAACATCAACGCCTGGGCGAAAATGATGGGCATCACCCCAGCGGCATTCAACTTTAAGGGCAGATATTGCCGCTGACCGCCTACTACCTTGTTCCCAACTACCTGTTTGGCGTACTGAATCGGTATCCGCCGAACGGCTTGCGTGAGCAATACCGCTCCCATGATAACAAAGTATAACCCTACCATTTCGATGAAGAAAACGAAGATTTGCGACGTGCCCCGCGACAGGGCTTCCCCATAGATGGCACCCGGCAGACGGGATACGATACCAATCATAATAATCATGGAAATACCATTGCCAATCCCTTTATCGGTGATGCGTTCACCCAGCCACATGCAGAAGATGGTGCCGGCAGTAAGAATGAACACCGAGGCCACAGTAAACAACGTCCGGTCAATAAACAGGGCTTCTGCCGGAATCGTGGTACGTATGTAGGTAACGGCCTGGATGGTCGTTACAAAAATTGTCAGTACCCGCGTGATCTGATTCAGCTTTTTACGACCCGATTCGCCTTCCTTCTGCATTTTCTGGAAGTAAGGCAACGCAAGCGTAAGGAGCTGAATGGCAATGGATGCCGAGATGTAGGGCATGATACCCAACGCGAAGATAGATGCCTTGCTGAAAGCTCCACCCAGGAAGGTATCCAACAAACCCAAAAGCCCCTGCGGACGGAGGTTGAGCCGGGCCGGGTCAACACCGGGCAACACAATGTGCGTACCCAATCGAAAAACCGTTATGAACAACAAAGTATTGAGGATACGAGTCCTCAATTCCTCAATTGAAAAGATATTCTTGATTGTCTCTAAGAAACGGTTCATAAGAGTCCTTTGCGTCTTCCGGTGGTTAAATCACAGACTCTTTCCGTGCAATGCGCTCGATGATGCTAACCGTGCCACCCGCCTTCTCGATAGCCTCTTTGGCCGTAGCCGAGAAACCGTGTGCCGAAACCGTAAGCACAGACGTGATTTCACCCCGGCTAAGGACCTTGATCAGGTCTTTTTTAGCAGCCAAACCATGCTCCCGCAAAAAATCGAAATCAATAATGGTGATACCGGTCGTAGTGGCCAATTCCTGAATCGTGTCCAGATTGATAGGCTTGTACTCGATACGGGTAGGGTTGGTAAATCCAAACTTTGGCAACCGACGCTGAAGGGGCATCTGACCACCTTCAAAGTTGAGTTTGCGGCTGTAGCCAGAACGAGATTGCGCCCCTTTGTGGCCACGGGTCGATGTTCCACCCATTCCGGAACCCTGACCGCGACCGACTCGCTTGCGCTGCTGTACTGACCCTTTTGCCGGCTTAATGTGACTGAGATTCATTGTCAGTTTTAATTTAAACAGTGGTGGCTTCTGCCAGATGCTCAATTTTAACCAGGTGTTCTACCTTGCGGATGACACCAGCAATCGAGGGGTTGTAATCCAACTCGATGCTCCGGTTAATTTTTCCCAAACCCAACGACTGGATAGCCAGTTTTTGGGTTCTAGGACGTTTAATGGTGCTGCGCACCTGTGTGATACGTACCCGTGCCATGTTTGTCGTCTGTTAACCGTTGAACACTTTTTTCAAGGACACCTGACGCTGAAAGGCAACCTGATGCGGTAAGCGCATTTTAATCAGCGCATCAATAGTAGCTTTCACCACGTTGTGCGGGTTCGAAGAGCCTTTCGACTTGGCCAGAACGTCATGGATACCGGCACTTTCGAGCACGGCCCGCATGGCACCGCCCGCAATGATACCCGTTCCCGGTGCGGCTGGCTTCACAAGCACAAACCCACCACCAAACCGACCTTCCATTTCGTGGGGCACTGTGCGCTTCAGCAAAGGCACCTGAAATAGGTTTTTCTTCGCATCTTCCACACCTTTCGTGATGGCATCGGTCACTTCATTGGCTTTACCCAACCCGTAACCAACAATACCATTACCATCGCCCACCACCACAATGGCGGCAAAACTGAACCGGCGACCACCTTTCACTACTTTGGCCACCCGATTGATGGACACTACCCGTTCTTTCAGGTCCGCCTCGTTTACTTTTGACGGTTTTACGTTTGATGTCATTCGATTAGAAGTTGAGGCCACCCTCACGGGCACCGTCAGCCAGGGCTTTCACCTTGCCATGATACAAATAGCCGTTGCGGTCGAACACCACCGACTGTACATTTTGGGCAACGGCTTTTTCTGCCAACCGTGCGCCAACTTTCTTGGCCGTCTCAACGGTGAAGCCGCTCACTTCAGTAGCCAATTCCATTGAAGAAGCAGACACGAGAGTCCTGCCGGCTTCGTCGTCGATGATTTGAGCGTAAATCGCTTTGTTAGAGCGAAATACAGATAAACGGGGCCGATTGGGCGTACCGGATACTTTGGAACGGATACCAAATTTGATCCGTTGCCGTCTTTCTTGTTTCGTTGCTGCCATGATATTTGATACCGACCAAATGGGCACTGATTACTTTTTGCTGGCAGACTTACCCGCTTTCCGACGAACAACTTCACCGGCAAAACGAATACCTTTCCCTTTGTATGGCTCCACCTTACGGAGTGAACGGATTTTGGCCGCCACGTCGCCAATAAGTTGCTTGTCTGACCCTTCCAAAATCACCTTCGGGTTTTGCCCTTTCTCGGTCACAGCTACTGCCGTAATTTCGGGGGGAATAGCCAGAAAAATGTTGTGTGAATAGCCCAAGTTCAGCTCCAGGATGTTATTAGCTACCGAGGCTTTGTACCCCACACCAATAATTTCCAGGTTGATTTTGTAGCCCGTGCTTACGCCGACCACCATGTTGTTGACCAATGCGCGGTACAGACCGTGCATGGCTTTGTGGCGTTTCTGCTCGGTGGGGCGGGTAACTTTCACCGTGTTATCTTCCAACGACACCGTAATGTCCCGGTCAATGGCTTGTGACAGACTACCCTTTGGGCCTTTCACCGTTACCACGTTCTCGGCATCAACCGAGACCGAAACGGCGGCAGGCAACTCAATAATTTTATTCCCTACGCGTGACATAGTGTTCTTTCTCGGTTAATAAACGTAACACAACACCTCGCCACCAACGTTGAGTGTCCGGGCTTCCTTATCGGTCATTACTCCTTTAGAAGTAGAGACAATGGCTACACCCAGTCCGTTCAGAATCCGGGGAAGCGTGGTGGCTCCCGAGTATTGACGCAAACCCGGACGGCTAACCCGTTGCAAGTCAACAATGGCCGACTGCTTGGAGGTGGGGTTGTACTTGAGGGCGATCTTGATGGTGCCCTGCGGCCCGGTTTCATCGAATTTGTAGTTCTGGATAAAGCCTTTCTCAAAAAGCACCTTCGTGATTTCTTTTTTAATGTTGGATGCAGGGATTTCCACTACCCGGTGCTTGGCACGGATGGCGTTTCTGACACGGGTCAAAAAGTCTGCTATCGGATCTGTATTCATTTCTGCAAGGAGTTACTTGCTTGCCTGTTTTCTGAAAAGGCTTGCAAAAGTACGGAAACTGTTTGAGAAATAAAACCTTACCAGCTAGCCTTCGTGATACCCGGTATCTTACCGGCACTGGCCATCTCACGGAAGGTAACGCGCGAAATCCCAAATTTGCGCATGTAGCCGCGTGGACGGCCCGTTAATTTACACCGGTTGTGCAACCGAACAGGGGAAGCATTACGGGGCAGCTTATCCAAGCCAACGTAGTCGCCGGCGGCTTTCAACGCGGCCCGCTTGGTGGCGTATTTAGCCACCATGTCCTGCCGTTTGCGCTCTCTTGCTTTGAGTGATTCTTTAGCCATGATTGGTTTTACTTATTTTTTGTTGCTGGCGAAAGGCATTCCTAACGCCCGCAATAACTCAATGCTTTCGGCATCGGTAGCCGCCGAAGTAACAAGCGTGATGTCCATACCTGAAATGCGCGACACCTTATCGATGCTGATTTCTGGAAATATGATCTGCTCTTTCACGCCGAAGGTATAATTACCCCGACCGTCGAAGCCTTTGTCGCTGATACCTTTAAAATCACGTACCCGTGGTAGGGCTACCGCCGTCAGGCGATCCAGAAATTCGTACATCTTGTCGCCGCGTAGGGTAACTTTTGCCCCGATGGGCATGTTCTCGCGCAGTTTGAAATTCGATACGGCTTTCTTTGAAATCGTTGGTACGGCTTTCTGACCCGTGATGGTCGTCAGCTCATCCACACCCACATCAACCAACTTTTTGTCAGCAACAGCGGCACCAATACCTTTGTTGATAACAATTTTGGTTAGTCGAGGCACCTGCATCACAGATTTGTACTCAAATTTCTGCTTGAGCTGCTGTGCTACCTCGTTGGTGTACTTATCTTTTAATCGTGGCGAGTTTGCCATGTCTTTATCTGTTTAATGTGCTTGACACAATCCCGATCAGAGGAGGTTGTTGGTCTTTTTCGAGAACCGCTGCAACTTTCCTTTCTCGTTCAGGCGGCGGCCCGTGCGGGTTGGCTCGCCAGTGGCGGGGTCAACAAGCATCAGGTTACTGATGTGTACCGTGCCTTCTTCCTTCCGCAACTCACCTTGTGGGTTTTGCGCCGTGGGCTTAATGTGTTTGGTCAGCATGGCTACACCTTCCACTTTGGCCCGGTCTTTTTCCCGAATTACTTCCTTCACCACGCCCCGCAGACCCTTGCTGTTTCCAGAGAGAACCAGCACGGTATCGCCGGTTTTGATGTGGAACTTGTGCGGGACAACTACTTTCTTCTTTTCCATTCTGATGCCTTGATTTAGATAACCTCCGGGGCTAACGAAACAATTTTCATGAACTGCTTTTCACGCAGTTCGCGGGCAACCGGCCCAAAAATGCGTGTGCCGCGTGGCTCGTCATTGTTGTTCAACAACACCGCAGCGTTGTCTTCAAACCGAATGTACGACCCGTCTTTCCGGCGAACTTCTTTCCTGGTACGTACCACCACAGCTTTCGACACCGTGCCTTTCTTAATGTTGCTCGACGGGATGGCGGCTTTCACCGTTACCACGATCTTGTCGCCCAGCGACGCATACCGCTTGCCCGTACCGCCCAGTACCCGAATGACGAGCACTTCTTTGGCACCGCTATTGTCGGCTACGCCTAATCTTGATTCTTGCTGTAACATGGCTACTTACTTCGCTTTCTCGATGATCTCTACTAACCGCCAACGCTTGTTCTTGCTCAACGGGCGGGTCTCCATGATCCGAACCGTGTCGCCGATACCGCACTCATTGTTCTCGTCATGTGCCGCGAACTTAGACGTGCTGGTCATAAATTTACCATACTTAGTATGCTTTTCTTTCCGGTCAACGGCCACGGTGATGGTCTTCATCATCTTGTTGCTCGTCACGGTGCCAATGCGCTCCTTGCGGGCACTCCGCTCCACGGTTGCGGCCGTGGCAGCTGGCTGTTGTTGGTTGTCTTGTGTGGCTTCCATGGCTATGCTTGGCTAACGGGTTTGGCCTGAGTTTGCTTCTGGGTCAACTCGGTATATAACCGGGCAATCAGTTTGCGGCTCTCCCGGATGCGCATCGGGTTCTCAATAGGAGACACCGTGTGGGCAAAGGTGAGTTTCTGCAACTGTTGCTTTTCGGCACTGATCTGCTCAAGAAGCTGCTGGGCCGACAGGGTACTAATTTCTGCTTGTTTCATGGCGTTATCTGCGGCTATAGATTAGACTTGCTCCTCAATATAATCCCGACGAACAACAAATTTGGTCCGAACGGGCAGTTTCTGAGCGGCCAACCGCAGGGCCTCCTGCGCGGCGGCAAGCGGAACGCCGTTGGCTTCGAACATAATGGTACCGGGTTTTACCACCGCTACCCAATATTCTGGTGCTCCTTTACCCTTACCCATCCGTACTTCGGCGGGTTTTTTGGTGATGGGTTTGTCGGGGAAAATACGAATCCAGACTTGCCCTTCCCGTTTCATGGCCCGCGTCACCGAGATACGAGCGGCCTCGATTTGGCGAGCCGTAATCCGACCCGGTTCGAGTGATTTTATGCCGAATGTACCGAAGGCAATCTCGTGCCCGCGAGTGGCAAGGCCCCGGATCCGGCCTTTGTGCATTTTCCGGAATTTAGTTCTTCTTGGCTGTAACATGGCCGTTGTCGTATGTTAAGAAAGCGTGGAACCGTACAGGTACGTTGCCGTGCTTCGTTGCTGATTCTCTACCGACGGCCACCGCCGCCACCACCACCTGGCCGACCGGCACCACCGCCGCCGCCACGATTACCGGCCCCCGGCGCACCGCCCCGGTTAGCACCGCCTCGGTCGCCGCCACCGCCAGCGGCATTGCCACCACGGTCGTTTCGGCCACGGCCACCCCGGTCGCCACCGCGCTCGTCGCCCCGGTCACGACCGCGACGGTCGCCCCGGTCGTTGCTGCTGCCACCAGCCCGATCTCCGGCTGAAGCCTGAGTCATCAGGGCTGCTGGCGAGAGGTCACGCTTGCCGTACAGTTCGCCTTTGAACACCCATACTTTGATGCCGATTTTGCCGTACACCGTCTGGGCTTCAGACAAAGCGTAGTCAATATCGGCCCGCAGTGTGTGCAGGGGTACGCGGCCTTCTTTGTACTGCTCTGAACGGGCAATTTCTGCGCCACCCAACCGGCCCGATACTTTCACTTTTATGCCTTGCGCACCTACCCGAATAGCCGAGTTGATGGCCTGCTTCATGGCCCGGCGGAACGAAATCCGAGCTTCCAGTTGCTGGGCAATGGCCTCGCCAACCAGTTTGGCATCAATTTCAGGACGCTTAATCTCGAAGATGTTGATCTGGACATCTTTGCCCGTGATCTTCTTCAGTTCCTCCTTGATCTTGTCTACCTCGCCGCCGCCTTTACCAATCACAATACCCGGACGGGCAGTGTGGATGGTAAGGGTGATCCGCTTCAGAGTACGCTCAATCACCACGCGGGCAATGGCTCCTTTGGGAATACGTGCCGAAATATATTTACGGATTTTGTGGTCCTCAACAAGTTTGTCCGAAAACTCCTTGCCGCCGTACCAACTCGAATCCCATCCTTTGACGATGCCGAGCCGGAAACCTACTGGATTAATTTTCTGTCCCATTCGAGTTACGCGTTTTCAGATGTTTCGGGTGCAGTCTCAAGGGTTGGCAGGGCGGGTACTGCGCTGTCAATAATCAACGTGATGTGGTTCGACCGCTTACGAATCCGATGGCCACGCCCTTGGGGGGCCGGGCGCAATCGCTTCAACATGGTACCGCCGTCTACAAAAATCGTTTTGATATACAAGTCAGCGTCTTCAATACGCTCACCTTCATATTTAACCTGCCAGTTGGCCACTGCCGAAAGAAGGACTTTTTGCAGGGTAACGGCGGCGGCTTGGGGCTGAAACCGCAGGATACCCAATGCCCGGCTCACCCGCTGACCACGAATCAGGTCAACGATCAACCGCATCTTGCGCGGCGAAGTGGGTACGTTTTTTAGCTTAGCTATTGCTTCCATGTTTTGGGAGTTAAGCGTTAAGAGTGTAGAGTTAAGAGTTGACTTTCTACTGGGTAACTCTTAACCCTTGACTAGTAACTCTTCACTAGTTTTACCGTTTGCCTTTGTCTTTCTTGGCCGTGTGACCACGGAAATTGCGGGTGGGTGAAAATTCGCCCAGTTTGTGGCCCACCATGTTCTCCGTTACATAGACCGGAATGAACTTGTTGCCGTTGTGCACAGCAAAGGTGTGACCTACAAAATCAGGAGAGATCATGGACCGGCGAGACCAGGTCTTGACCACCGATTTTTTGCCCGAATCATTCAAAACCTCCACCTTCTTGTCCAGGCGATAGTCGATGTAGGGACCTTTCTTAAGGGAACGTGCCATTTACTGCTTACTTTTTACGACGGCTGATGATCAACTTATTTGAGGGGTTCTTCTTGCTTCGGGTCTTCTGACCTTTGGCAAACTGACCATTGCGCGACCGGGGGTGACCACCCGATGCCCGGCCCTCACCACCACCCATTGGGTGATCGACGGGGTTCATGGCCACACCACGTACCCGTGGCCGACGGCCTAACCAACGCATCCGACCGGCTTTGCCCATCGTGACGTTCATGTGGTCGGCGTTCGATACGGTACCAACCGTAGCCAGGCACACATTCAGCACACGGCGGGTTTCGCCAGAAGGCAAACGTAGTACAGCGTACCGCTCTTCGCGGGCTACCAACTGCGCATACGTACCTGCCGAGCGGGCCATCGAGGCACCCTTGCCGGGTTGCAGTTCAATGTTGTGGACAATGGTACCAATGGGCATCTTGGCCAACGGCAGGGCATTCCCCACGTCGGGCGTTACGCCCTCACCAGACTGGATGGTCTGGCCAACTTCAATACCCTGGGGGGCAATGATGTACCGTTTTTCGCCGTCTTCGTACTGCACCAGCGAGATGCGGGCCGAGCGGTTGGGGTCATATTCTACCGAAACAACGGTAGCAGGCATATCGAATTTATCGCGTTTGAAGTCGATAATCCGATACATACGCTTATGGCCTCCGCCAATGTAGCGCATCGTCCGGCGGCCTGTGTCGTTGCGGCCACCTGATTTTTTCAGAGGCTCCAACAGGCTTTTTTCAGGTTTGCTGGTGGTTATCTCCTTGAAATCTGGAGCCACCCGGAAACGTGTGCCGGGAGTGATTGGTCTTAGTTTTCTTACGCCCATGTGATTGGTTCGGTTTGTCAGCCTATGGGGTCAGGCTATAAATCTCCGTAAATATCGATCACCTCGCCACTGGCAACGGTCACGATAGCTTTCTTAACGAGGGGGGTACGACCCGTAACAACCCGTCCGTTAATGGTTTTCGAGCGCGACTTGCCTAGCTTCCGCATCGTGTTTACGCTCGTCACGTTTACACCATACATCTTCTCTACAGCTTTGGCAATCTCGATTTTATTGGCTTTAATGTCTACCGAAAAGGCATACTTACCCAACTTGTTGAGCGTGGCCATCTTTTCGGTAACGATTGGTTTCTTGAGCACGTCCATGGGCTAGTTCGCTAAGATGGTGTGTAGTTTGTCCAGTGCGTCGGTGCTGATCAGCAACTGATCGGCATTCATCAGGTCGTAGGTATTCACCTGCGAGGCCGTGGTAACGCGGCTCTTCTGAATGTTCCGGCTCGATTTCACTACGTTGATGTCAACGTCGGGCAGAATCAGCAGCGTCTTCTTGCCCGTAAGCTGCATGGCGTTCAAAAAAGCTATGTAGTCTTTGGTACGGGGGGCATCGAAGGTGAAACTTTCCAGAATGGATACGTTGCTGCCCTGCGCTTTAGCGGCCAACGCCGAGCGGCGGGCCAGGGCTTTCACTTTCTTGTTCAGTTTGAACGAATAATCGCGGGGGCGGGGACCGAAAATGGTACCACCACCAATGAATACCGGCGACTTAGCACTACCGGCCCGTGCGCCACCAGTACCTTTTTGCTTCTTCAGCTTGCGGGTCGAGTGGGCGTTTTCGGCGCGTTCTTTGGTTTTGTGCGTTCCCTGCCGTTTGTTGGCCAGGTGCTGCTTCACGTCCAGATAAATCGCGTGGGTGTTCGGTTCGATGCCGAAGATAGCGTCCGACAGTTCGGCTTTCTTGCCGGTGTCTTCGCCTTTGCTGTTATATACGATAACTTCCATGACGGCTTACTTTTCGATAATGACGAATGAGTTCTTGGCACCTGGCACCGAGCCGCTGACAACCAGCAGGTTTTGGTCGGGCATTACACGCAGCACTTTCAGGTTTTGCACCGTTACCCGGTTGCCACCCATCCGGCCCGCCATGCGAAGCCCCTTGAACACCCGCGAAGGGAACGAACAGGCACCAATAGACCCAGGGTGACGACCCCGGTTGTGCTGCCCGTGGGTTTGGCCACCCACACCGGCAAAGCCGTGGCGTTTTACCACACCCTGGAAACCGCGCCCTTTGGCCGTGCCAACGATGTCAACAAAGTCGCCTTCGCCAAATACGTCGCCAATCAGCAGGGTATCGCCCAGGCTGAACGTCTGCTTGAATTCTTTGAACTCCACCAGCTTGCGCTTGGGCGTGGTGCTGGCCGCTTTGAAGTGGCCCAACATGGGCTTGTTGGTGTTCTTCTCTTTCTTTTCGCCGTAACCCAATTGAACGGCTTCGTAGCCGTCCTTGTCCGTGGTTCGGACTTGCGTTACCACACAGGGACCAGTTTCAATTACTGTACATGCCAGAGCCTGCCCGTCCGCATTGTACACACTGGTCATCCCGATCTTTTTACCAATTAATCCAGACATATCTGTTCGTTAAAAAGCAGGTGAATGATTGATTAAACTCTCGCGGAATGCCGCGCCACCGGTAGGCCGGACCCCGCCGAAACGGACCGCAAAAGTACGGGTAATGTGGTGCCCCTGCAAGATGGGGGTAAAACAAAACAGGTCAGGCGTGAAGACACCTGACCTGTTCAGGGCAAAACAACGTACCTGACGGAACGCGCTTGCCGCTAACTAAATCAGGTGCGGTTTCCTTGCGGACCTTCACCCATTTCTATGTTTTCTTACTACCCCGCTGCAATTGGGACTGCAAAGGTAGACTTTTTCGGCTTTTAGCCAAACAGTTAGTTGAAAATGATTTAGGATTGTGGATGTCGGATTTGGGATTGACCGCCTCGGCGAAGCCAAATCCGACATCCACAATCCCAAATCATTTCTTCAACGAATCGATTTTGGTAGTGGTGACGGTGGTGAGCGTGACCGACCCCGGCTTGGCCACCACGGGTTTGTCTTTCTTGCCGAACACCGAAAACGAGACGTTGATGTACTTTTTGGGATTCTGCCGGAAATCGGTCAGCAGCTTTTCCAGTCCGCCCGCCGTGCGGCTGACGTTAATATAAAGCGAATCGTCGGTGGTGAGTTTGCCCAGCGACCCCTGTCCTTTTTCAATGTTGCCCAGCAATTTTTGCAGGTTATCGATGGATTTGTTAGCACTGCTGAGCGTTTGCCGGAGTTGGAGAGCGTTCAGCGAATCGGCGAAGGTGCTGGTTTTAGCCAGAATGGGGCTTAGTTCCTGCGTTGTTTTGGCCAACGAATTCGAGAGTTGATTCACGTTGGCCAGGGCCAGTTTAAGGCCCGCCCGGTTCTCTTGCAAGGCAACATTCAACGTACCTGTGGCCAGGCCCGCGCCCCGCAGGGTTTGGTTCAGGATACCAGCGGTTTGGTCGAAAGAGGCCACCACGATGTTGAGGCGGTGCGTGAGCGAATCGACATTATTGAGCACGGGGAGGGTTTTTTCTTTAATCAGAGCCGAAATTCCCTGCTCGGTGGCGGCTACCAGTTCGCCTTCGTCCATGACCGCGCCGACGGGGTTTATTTCAAGGCGGATGATCTTCCCCCCCAATAATGCCCCGTCGGCCAGCCGGGCCAATGACCCCCGCCGAACCACCACGTCTTTGTTGAGGTCGAGCGTGACGACGAGTTGGTTGCCTTTGCTGGGCAGCAGGTCTATGCGCGCCACCCGCCCCACGGTCAGGCCGTTGAGCAACACGGGGTTGGAGGTGGTGAGGCCGTCGACGTTGGGATAGGTGACGGTGAATTGTTTGTTTTTTCTGAAGATGTTGGTTCCTTTCAGGTAGTTAAATCCGAAGAACAACATGGTGAGCGCAACTAGTGCCAACAGGCCTACTTTCGCTTCCTGGGAGAGTTTCATGAGTAGTGTAAGGGTGTACGCACCAGATACGTACCTGATGCGCCGAAGGGTATAACTGGTAAAGCCGGGGGCAAGTTTCGGGGCGGGGGTGTCAATTCACGCCTTCCATATCGCGTTTATATTGCTCGAAAGCCTTGAAAATGGCCTCGGCAATACGCTCCTGACCCTCTTCCGAAGCCAAAAAGTCTTCTTCGGTGGCGTTGGTGAGGTAGCCTGCCTCAATCAGCACGCTGGGCATGGTGGTGCGCCAGAGTACCAGAAAACCCGCCTGTTTCACACCCCGGCTATTGCGGTCGGCCTGCCGCCGGAAATTGCGCTCCACTTTTTCGGCAAAGCTAATGCTGCTGCCCATGAAGGCGTGTTGGTAATTGGCCAGCATAATATAGGCCAACGGCGAACGGGGGTTGAAACCCTTGTAGGTTTCCTGGTAATTGGTTTCACTGAGGATGACGGCGTTTTCGCGCTTGGCCACATCCAGGTTGCCCTCGGTTTTGTGGAGGCCCATGGTATAGGTTTCGGTGCCATGCACGGCTTTGGAGGTGGGGTTAGCGTTGCAATGAATGGAGATAAACAAATCGGCACGGTTGCGGTTGGCAATGGCCGACCGTTCGGCCAGTTCAATAAACCGGTCGGAGGTGCGGGTGTAGATGACCTTCACGCCGGGCATTTCGGCTTTTATTTTCGCGCCCAAGGCCAGCACCAGTTTCAGGTTGGTGCTCTTTTCTTTAGCATACCGCCCGTGGGTACCGGGGTCTTTGCCGCCGTGGCCCGCGTCGAGCACCACCGTTCTGATCTGGTTGGCCTTGCCCGCCGGGCGGGGTTGCTGCCCGGTGGTGTCCTGAAACATCACCGGAGCGGGGGCCAGCGAAAGGGCCAGTAGCGGGGCCAACAGCAGGAGAAGCAAGCCGCTTTTGCCCAGGCCAAGCGAGGCTGGAGAAGCAGGTGGTTTAATAATTTTTAACAGCAAATTGCGGTTCAAAGCAGTAGCAGCGGGTTGATCGTGGGTAACTTTGTAGGCCACTCCAGGGCGGTTTACGACAACAAATGTAATTTTTGATAGAACCCAAAAACATACTTATTATTTTGCGGGTACTAAATTATACGCGCTTGCTGTGGATGCTCTGGCTCTTCACCGGGGTTCTGCACGCGCAGAGTCGCCCGGCCAGTTCATTGCCTCCGGTGTCCGCCGCCCCCACCAACGCCACTGCAACGGTGCCGCAACAACGTACCAGGGCCGTGCAGGCCACAGGCATTAGCCGGGCCGACACCACCCGTCTGAAAGCAGCCGCCGACACGGCTAAAAAAGCCGAAGATCAGTTTGCCACCACCGTGCGGTACTCTTCCAAAGATTCCAGCCAGGTAAACGGGCAGGTGGTAGAACTCTGGGGCGAGGCCGAAGTAGTCTACGGCGACATTTCCCTCAAGGCCGACTATATTAAACTCAACCAAGGCACCAACGAGGTGTTTGCCAAAGGCCGTTACGATTCGACGGCCAAAAAAACGGTGGGCCAACCCGTGTTCAAAGACCGATCTGAATCGTATAACACCAAAGAAATCCGGTATAATTTCAAGACCAAAAAAGCCCTGGTGCAGGGCATCATCACGCAGCAGGGCGAGGGCAATATTCGGGGCAAAATCGTAAAAAAAGATGCCGAAGACAACCTCTACATCCGGGGGTCGATCTACACCACCTGCAACCTGGCCACGCCGCACTTCCACATCAACGCGCCCCGCCTGAAGGTGGTGCACAATAAGCAGGTGGTGTCGGGGCCGTTCAATTTGGTCATTAACCAGATTCCGTTGCCCATTGGGTTGCCGTTTGGTTTTTTTCCGTTTCCGAAGAAAAAAGACATCGGCGTATCAGGTATTCTGATGCCCCAATATGGCGAGGAACCCAACGGACGGGGGTTTTACCTCCGCGACGGGGGCTACTACTGGGCCGTGAGCGAAAACCTGGGCCTTCAGTTTACGGGCCAAATTTACTCACGCGGCAGTTGGGGGCTGGGTACGTCGGGGGCGTACAACAAACGCTACCGGTATGCGGGCAATTTCCGGCTCAACTACAACCGCAACGTATCGGGCGAATTGATCGACACGCTCAACCAGCCCCGCACCGACTTCGCCATCACCTGGTCTCATGCGCCACAGAACATTGGGCGGCGCAGTTCGTTTTCGGCCAATGTCAACGTGACCAGCAACAGTTATAACCAGTTCAATTCGTTCAATGCCGCCGCCGTGACCTCCAACGTGGCCGGGTCGTCGGTGCAGTACAGCCGCACGTTTGGCAAGTACGTTCGGGCAGGGTCTAATTTGCGGGTGAATCAGCAATTTGGGCAGGTGAACCGGCAGTCGGGCGTGCGCGAGAACGGCAAGACCGATGTGGGCTTCGATTTTAACCTATCGGTGAATCAGTTGGCTCCCTTTGCGCTGAAAGGCGGCACGGGCAAGTGGTACGAAAGTTTCCGCGTTGGTTTCCAGTTCGATGCCCAGGCGCAGATCAACAACACCATTCGGCGACAACTGGACACCAGCGGGCTGGGTTTTGCCGTGCTGCCCCCGGTGGGCGTGGTGCTGAGCAACCGCGAGCAGGTGGTGCGCGACAGCATTGAGCGGGCCAACCTGATTCGGCTGGGGCAAAGCGTGGCCGACCCCAACCTGATTCCGTTCAACCTGGGCAACCTGGGCCGAATCTGGGAAAACCGCAACATCACCATGCGCTACAGCATCCCGGTGGCGTTGCCCAACTTCAAAATTGCCCGCTACATCAACTTCACGCCCGGTTTTTCGCTCCAAGGCGACATTTACAGCCGCCAACTGACCTACACCTACGTACCTGGCGAGAATGCCGTTCGGATTGACACGGCGCGGGGCTTTTTCCCCACCTATTCCTTTGCCACCAACGCCAGCCTCAACACGCGGGTGTACGGCACGTATTTTTTTCGCTGGAAACGCCTCGAAGCCATCCGCCACACCCTGGCCCCATCGGTATCCATCAGCTACACACCCGATTTTTCGGGGGCAGCGTTCGGTTTTTTCACCACCCTCACCGGCCCGCCGGGAACGGCTCTGGGCAACCTACCCGAATTCCGCCGAACACTCTCGCGCTACCGGGGGCTGGGCGGCACCTACGGCAGCAGCCCCCCCGGCCAAAACGCCATCATTTCGTTCGGCATCGTGAACCAGTTGGAAATGAAAGTACGCTCGCGGGACGACACCTCCGGTGCCGAGTTCACCAAGATTCCGCTGCTGGACAACCTCAGCATCAGCGGCAGCTACAATTTGCTGGCTCCTGAATACAAGCTATCGCCCATAAACATCAGCGCGAACACGCAGATTTTCAAGAAGATCAATTTCAATATTTCGTCGTCGGTCGATCCCTACGCTTACCGCCCGTTCTACAACACGTTTTATAACCCCTACACGGGTTTTTTCCAGAGCCTGCCGGGGGGGCTGGTGCCCAACGTGGCCCAACTCATTCCCGACGAGGTCACGGCCACGTTTCCACGGGTGAACCGTTATTCGATTTTTGCCGGGCAGGGGCTGGCCCGCCTCACCAGCCTCCAGGCGTTTGTGAGCACCCGGTTTGCGCCTAAGGGGGCCAACACGCCCAAACGGTCGCCCAGTGCGTCGGATGCTACGCTGAGGGCCATCAACCAAAACCCCGATCTCTACGTCGATTTTAACATTCCCTGGACGGTGAACGTGAGTTATTCGTTTGGTTTCACGCGCCTCACGCCCCAGCAAAGTGCCGTGATCCAGACCTTGCAACTCACCGGCGATTTCAGCCTCACGCCCAAGTGGAAATTCACGTACCAGACCGGCTACGATTTCCAGTTCCGGGCACCCTCGCTCACCACCGTGGGCATCAACCGCGACCTGCACTGCTGGGAAATGGCCTTCAACTGGACTCCCTATGCCGGCAGTGCCAGCCGCGCCGGTAACTACTCCTTCGACTTACGGGCCAAATCAGCTATTCTTCAGGAGTTGAAACTGAGCCGCCGCCGCTCTTTCTTCGACAACGGTGGCTTTGGCGGCGGCTTTCGGTAGCAGTGTTGCAACGTACCTGACGCTGTTTTCACCGAAAAGGGCTACCTGGCCAGAATCTGGCGGGTGTTGAGCAAGTTGTCAGGTGTCGAAAAGACGGGTTAGCATTCTGGTAGCTTTTTTGCGGGAAGCGATTGAACGGCTAAAAAACAACCGGCAACTCCCGGTGTTTAAAGCCTTTGTGCGTACCTTTGCCCCACGTTCAGCAACACAATTAAGCCGCTATGAAACGCTTCGCTCACATTATTATCATTGGGTTGGCCGGTCTTTCACTTGCCTCCTGCGACTATCAGAAGTACAATACTATCCGGCAGGAAGATGTTCGGCGGAACGATTTCCGGGCGGGCTACAAAGCGGGTGACGTAGAAGTGTATGGCACCGGCCCCGATTCTGCCGCCGTGCAATCGAAATACAAATACAAACCCCGCCCCGAACTAGAACTACGTACCCAGAAGATCCGGGAGAAACTTTTTGGGGCAGGCACCATTGGCGAAGGAGCCTAATCGTTTACGAACCATTGGATTGAAAAGAGGCGGTACCCCAGGTACCGCCTCTTTGTTTGTTAGGGAGCGGTAACGGTCAGTATAACTTTTTTGCGTTACTTTGCCCCGCTATTTACCGACCATCAATAGGATTATTCGGATAATACACACGGTTACAAAGATTGTTTTAGCTATGAATATTGCGTTAGTTACTGGTTCGGCAGGACTCATTGGCAGCGAATCGGTTGCCTTCTTTTCAGAGAAATTCGATCTCGTTGTGGGCATCGATAATAACATGCGGCAGTACTTTTTTGGGGCCGATGGCTCCACGGAATGGAACCGCAACCGGCTTCAGGAGGGCTTTGCCAACTACACCCACCGTCCGGCCGATATCCGGGAGGTGTCGCAGCTCGAACCGATCTTCAAGGAGTTTGGGGCGGATATAAAACTCATCATCCACGCTGCTGCCCAACCCAGCCACGACTGGGCCGCCCGCGAACCCTTCACCGATTTCACGGTCAACGCCAACGGTACGCTGAATATGCTGGAAATGACCCGGCTACACGCGCCCGAAGCCGTTTTTATCTTCACCTCGACCAACAAAGTATACGGCGATAACCCGAATTATCTGCCGCTGATTGAGACCGAAACGCGCTGGGAAATCGACGAAAAC
Organism: Fibrella sp.; assembly: GCA_043763995.1. Classification (GTDB taxonomy): domain Bacteria; phylum Bacteroidota; class Bacteroidia; order Cytophagales; family Spirosomataceae; genus Fibrella. The sequence goes on along the minus strand of JAYUKZ010000031.1, from coordinate 257 downwards.
CACCCGTATTTCAAAGACGGTATCGATGAATACATGAGCATCGACCACACCAAACACTCGCTTTTTGGTGCCTCGAAAGTAGCCGCCGACGTGCTGGTGCAGGAGTATGGCCGGTATTTCGGCATGAAAACGGCCGTCTTCCGGGGCGGTTGCCTAACGGGGCCAAACCATTCGGGGGCGCAGCTACACGGTTTTCTGAGCTACCTCATGAAATGCGCCATCACAGGCACGCAATACACCATTTTTGGCTACAAAGG
>JAYUKZ010000030.1:0-20004 GCA_043763995.1 Fibrella sp. | reverse complement strand
CGCCCCTACACAGTCACCGTCACACAAGATGGCAACGGGTTTGAATGGTTCCTGTGTAGGGGCGGGCGGTCCCGCGTCCGGGCTTGCCTCCGCCCTGGGCCGTGCGCAACGCCGCCGATACCTGTTCGCCGAACCCAACGGGCCAATACCCAATCCCCTTAACTCAACACTTCTTCTTCCAAAACATCCTCCACGCTTACCAAGGGCAGGTTCCAAGCATCGGCCACGCCTTTGTAGACTACTTTGCCGTCTACTACGTTGAGGCCCGCTTTCAGTTCGGCGTTGTCGCGGCAGGCTTGTTGCCAGCCTTTGTTGGCCAGTTGCAGGGCGTAGGGCAGCGTGGCGTTGGTGAGGGCCACAGTGCTGGTGTAGGGCACCGCGCCGGGCATGTTGGCCACGCAGTAATGCACCACATCGTCAATGATAAACGTGGGGTCTTCGTGGGTGGTGGGGCGGCAAGTTTCAATGCACCCGCCCTGATCCACGGCCACATCGACCAGCACCGTGCCGGGGCGCATCAGCTTCAGCATATCGCGGGTGATGAGGTGGGGGGCTTTCGCACCCGGAATCAGCACCGCACCCACAATGAGGTCGGCGTGTTTGATCTCTTCCCGGATGTTGTATTCGTTCGACATCATGGTGTCCACGTTGGCGGGCATCACATCGGCGAGGTAGCGCAGGCGGGGCAGGCTCACGTCCATCAGCGTCACGTGGGCACCCAGCCCGGCGGCCATCCGGGCCGATTGGGCACCCACAATGCCGCCGCCCAGCACCAGCACTTTGGCGGGTTTCACGCCAGGCACGCCGCCCAGCAAAATACCGCGTCCTTTCTGGGGTTTTTCCAAATATTTGGCTCCCTCCTGAATGGCCATCCGGCCCGCCACTTCGCTCATGGGCACGAGCAACGGCAGGCTACGGTCGGTTTTTTCGACGGTTTCGTAGGCCAAACAAACCGCGCCGCGCTCAATCATGGCGTGGGTCAGCGGCTCCGACGAGGCAAAGTGGAAATAGGTAAAGAGCAACTGATTTTCTTTGATGAGCGAATACTCCGACGCAATGGGTTCCTTCACCTTGATAATCATCTCGGCAATGGCGTAGACCTCCTCAATCGTCACCAACATGGTGGCTCCGGCGGCAATATATTCTTCGTCGGGGAAGCCGCTGCCGAACCCGGCGTTGACCTGTACATACACCGTGTGGCCGTGCTTTTTCAGTTCGGCTACGCCCGCCGGCGTGAGAGCCACACGGTTTTCGTTGTTTTTAATCTCGCTGGGAACGCCAATAACCATGATACACGAAGCTTTACGGATGAAACAATTTGTAGTCACAAAGCTAAAATAGCCATTCACATAGTCTAGTCATTGGCTAAAAAACAGGAATTTGACCTGATAAAGTCAACTCAAGCAGGAATTTAAACTACCCTGTGCCGTAGATTTGCCTGGTACGTATGCATTTTTCCGGCACCCATTTTTCAGATGGAAATAGACAAGACCGACCGGGCTATTCTGCGGCTGCTTCAGGCCGATGCCCGCCTCACGATTCAAGAGATCGGGCAGCAGATCAGCCTCTCGAAAACGCCCGTCCACGAGCGCATCAAACGCCTGGAACGCGAGGGCATTATTGCCCGGTACGTTACCATTCTGGACAAACAAAAGCTAGGCAACCCCCTAACGGTCTTTTGCCAGATTACCCTCGACAAACAGACCGCCGACACCTTCGCCGACTTCGACCGGGCCGTGCTCGAACTACCCGACGTGCTTACCTGCCACTTGGTATCAGGTACGTTCGATTACCTGATCCAGGTCATCATGCCCGACATGGATGCCTACAACCGCTTTTACCGCGAACGGCTGTCGGTCATTGCGGGCATTGTGCACATCAGCAGTTTTTTCGTCATGGCCGAAGTAAAAAACACCACCGTTTTGCCCGTTTAAACCGCAATGACCTCGCCATGGGTTTGTCTCATCACGGTGCGCAGGGCGGGTTTCGCGGTGCCAAACAGGGCCACGGCGGCTTCGCTCACCCAGCGTTGGCCAAACAGGTTCTGCACCGTGCGGCCCACCCACAACCGCCGCCCAAACAACCGCGTCCACTCGCGCTGGTAGGTCTGTTCCAGGTTGGGGCGGGTGAGTTGGTGGCGCAAAAAACGGCTGCTCAACTGGCTGGCCAGCCTGGCCCCATGAATGGCCATCGCCATGCCGTTGCCGCAGAGGGGCGTAATCAGACCCGCCGCATCGCCCGCCATCAGGAGGTGGTTTTCCACGGCCCGTTTGGGTACAAAAGAGACTTCGTTGATCACTTCTGGCCGGTCGAAAAGGAACGTAGCTGTGTTGAAAACAGCCCGCAAATGGGGGTTTTGTGCCATCACGGCCCGTTCCATCGCCGGAATTGACCCGTGTTGCCGCACGTTGGCGCGGGTGGTGAGGTAGCAGAAACAATAGGCATCGTTTTCAATGGCCGACATGCCGCAGTAGCCATCCGGGAAGTTGTGCAGGGCAATCACATCGGTCGGGAAATCAAGGCCGCTGACGTGGTATTTCACGCCCACATACGGCGATCGGGATGCCGAACCATGCCGTTCCATGAAACCCCGGCCTAACGTTTTATCGAGTTTGGTACGCTTGCCGAACGTACCCAGCACCAGCCGCGCCGAAAGTGCCTCGCCGGTGGCCAACTCGACCCGAAACCGGTCGTCGGCAAACTGCACATCATCCACCGTTTGCCCCAGCCGGAACGTGACCCCGGCGGCCAAACCAAGCTGATACAGTTGCTCATCGAGCACGTAGCGGCTGATGCCAAACCCGCCCAGGTCGAGCGGCGAGCGTAGCAACCGGCCCGACGGGGCCGAGAGCCAGAACTCCGTGATCCGGGCGGCACCGAGCGCGTCGAGGTCAACGCCGAGCGATTCCACGTAGGGGCGCACTTCATTCGACACATATTCGCCGCATACCTTATGAAACGGGTACGTTTTGCGCTCAATGAGCGTGACGGCAAAGCCCGCCCGGCGCAACTCCAGCGCACTGACCAGCCCGGCCAGCCCGCCGCCAACAATTATCACATCCTGCATAGTACCTAAACCCGGATTTGCCCCACAGCGTTACAAACCTTTTTGCCTGACCTTAACCTAGACTATCTACTTGATATACAGATCAAACTACCACGAGCAGTTCCAGCATTCTCTACAGTTACAAAGGACTCTAACCGATAACTCTTTGTTTAGTTCATCCATATGATAGGAAAGTCTTTTTTTCTGGGGAGATTCGCCTTTCCATCAGAACTTACCCGTGTAGCTTAATAATGAACAAATAGGAACTCGTTTTCTGGTATTTTGCCGAATGAGCAAACTTCGCACCCCGATTACGATCCCCGCTATACTCCAACAACGGGCCTCAACCACACCGCAGCGGATAGCTTTTACGTTTCTTCCCGACGGTGATTTATTCGAAGAGAACCTCACGTATGCAGCCCTGCACCAACACGCACTCGCTGTTGCAGCCTTGGTTGCCACCACATCAGAGCGCGGCGATCGGGTGCTTTTGTTATACCCACAGGGCCTGTCTTTTGTGGGGGCTTTCTTTGGCTGTCTCTACGCCGGAGCAGTTGCCGTGCCAGTGGCGGTTCCCGGCAAACTACGTGGCCCCGACAAAGTGAGTCATATCGTGGCCGATGCAGGTATTCAAACAGCCTTAACAACAACCCAGACATTGGCCGCATTGCGCAGGCAGTACCCGCCAGACAGTTGGGTTGGTCGACTTAATTGGTTGTTGACTGACTCGCTTGCGGAAACCCCTCCATCAACGCTGGTACTGCCCAACCCCGAACACCTGGCTTTTTTGCAGTATACTTCCGGCTCAACGGGCAACCCGAAAGGCGTGATGGTGCTACACCGAAACATAATTGCCAACCTAACATTCATTCGGAATACGTTCCAGTATACTGAGCAAAGCACGTCGGTGTGTTGGGCACCTGCCTTCCACGATCTGGGACTGATTGACGGCATTCTCTGCCCCGTGTTCGCGGGTTGCCGCGCCGTACTGCTTAACCCATTCCACGTGGTGCAAAAGCCCATCCGCTGGCTGCGGGCACTGTGCCGGTACGAGCACTCGCACGGGGGAGGGCCTAATTTCATGTATGACCTCTGCGTGAGCCGGACAACCGAGACCGAACGCGCCGAATTAGCGTTCAGCAACCTGAAACTGCTTTATTCGGCGGCTGAACCTGTTCGGGCAGCTACGATTCAGGCATTCAACAAAACATTCAGCCCATACGGTTTTCAACTGAATACGTTTTTACCCGTCTACGGCCTGGCCGAGTCGACCTTGGCGGCGGGACTGTATCCACCCGGTCACGGCCCCCGGTCTTTGCCCTTACCCACAACCCCAACGCACGGCCAGAACCAGTCGGCAGAAACTGACCGGAGGGTAGTGGCCTGCGGAAAACCGGACCCAACTGCCATCCTGCGCATCGTTGATCCTGACACGCAACAGTGCTGCACAGCCCGGCAAATTGGCGAGATCTGGCTGGCCGGGCCGAGCATAGCGGTGGGCTACTGGAACCGCCCCGCCCTAACCCGATCAACTTTTGAAGCCTACACCACTACAGGCGAAGGCCCCTTCTTGCGGACGGGCGATCTGGGTTTTCTGACCGAAGACGGAGACTGTTGCCTCACAGGAAGAATAAAAGATTTGATCATCATTCGGGGCACCAACCACTACCCTACTGATCTGGAGCTGACCACCCAGCAAAGCCATGATGCCCTGCAACCCAACGCCGGGGCAGTGTTCAGTGTGGAAACCAGCCCCGGCGAGGCAGTAGTTATCCTGCATGAGGTGAGGCGGGTAGCCAGGGAACCTATCTGCTACGAAGCCATAACTGAAGCAATTTTAAGTGCCATCAGCCAGCAGCATGGGATATCGCCGGCGGCTATTGTGTTGCTGCGCCCCGGTGGTGTTTTGAAAACGACCAGCGGAAAAATACAACGAACAGCCTGCTGACAGGCATTTTTGACAAACCAACTACCCGAAGCGTTTCGCTGGCAACCCACAGTACCGGCGAGTACTAACCCCGCAATTAACGACCTGAAGCCAACAGCCGATTTTTCCAACTAATCAAGTATGAACACCGAACTCGCCACAACAGCACACATCCACACCTTTCTAAAAACACGTATTGCAGCCGAACTACAGACAACGCCTGATCAGATTGATAGCGAGGTGTCGTTTGCTTCGCATCGGCTAGACTCAGTCATCATGGTGACCCTGGCCGTAGACCTGGAAGATTGGCTTCAGAAACCAATTGACCCATCAGTCTTCTGGGAATTTCCGTCGATTGCCGCGCTGGCAAACTGGCTCACGGACGAGTATCTACCGGGTCTACAGCCATGACTAGTGCATCAAAAATTGCTGCGGGGTCGAAACTAGTGACTAACCAGTCGGCCAGTTGGCAACCGTTTACCGAGGTCAATCGCGTAGATCCCTATCCCATGTATAGTCGGCTGAGAGAACTCGACCCGGTACATCAGACCAACGCCGGCAACTGGGTAATAACCGGCTACGCCGAGGTTTGTGCTGTTTTCACCGACAAACGGTTTGAAGTACTGAACATGCCCGATTATTTTCGACTTAAAACCCTGAACAATAATGGGGTTACTCATTCATTTGAGTCTATCTACAACGCCACCCACCGATGGCTGTTTTATACCACCCGCCCCACTCACACGTACCTGAGGGAATTGATCATGCAGGTCTGGCCGACTCTCGATTTTACCGGGTGCGTATCGGGTGTACTGGCCGACACGAAGCGCACACTGGAGGCAACACCACAGCCTGACCTGAACCTGCACCTGGCCAAACGGGTGCCCGCCCTGATTATGACCCGCTTGCTGGGTTTCCCGGAAAACCAGGCCACCAACCTGCAATATTGGGGTGAGCAACTGGCCAGCATTTTCGAACCCATGCTCACCCGTCCGCAACTGTTGGAAATCAACGCCTCGGCCCAACAGATTATGGCACTGATTGAGCAGACGGTGGCCGACCACAAAGCACACCCCCGACCCACCCTGATTGGGCGGTTGGTGCAACAGGCTCAGCAAAGTCAGATCACCGTGGATCACCTCGAGCTACTATCGCTGATCAACAACCTGTTTGTGGCCGGGGGCGAAACAACCCGCAACCTGATCGGGAATGGGTGCTACCTGCTGGCCCAATACCCTGAACAGCGTGACCAGCTCAGGCGCGACCCTGGCCTGCTCAAAACCGCCGTCGATGAGATACTGCGCTTTGAGAGTCCGGTGCAACTGACAGCCCGCGTCGCTACGGAGAATGTCGTGCTGGCGGGGCGGCAAATCCGGGCGGGGCAGGAGCTGTACCTCTGCCAGGGGGCAGCTAACCGCGATGAAAAACAGTTTGACCAGGCCGACATTTTCGACATTAGCCGACAGAAAAATAAACACCTGGCGTTTGGCTACGGCACCCATTTTTGTTTGGGATCACAACTGGCCCGTATGCAGGCAATTGCTACGTTCCAACTACTGCATCGGCGGCTTTTGTGTGCCCCATACCTTTATGCTGGCCGAAACGCTTTTACAACGGCCCGCCCGCTCGCTCAACTACCTCTTCGTTGAGTTATCTATGCCCGCAGAAGCGTTCATAGAGTCTATACCGTTTGAAAGTTTGGTAGCCGAGCTACGCTATCTTTATCGGGCCGACCGGTTAGTGGGCCGACTGCCCCAGTCGGCCCACTGGCTGAACACGTACCTGATGGCCCTGCTCTCGCCCCGCAGAGTACTCCTCGACAGGCTGGTGCCCATTCCGGTGCGGCGCCAGAACCCAAACTTAATTTTTAACGGTGTCGGCTACGATTTTGTACCCTCCAGGACAGGTTATCTCCGCGACAAACGACTACACAGTACACTGCTGGCCGCTACATTGCCCGCCTTAAAAAAGAGCCACCAACTCACAAAGGCAGCTTACAACCGACGGGATACCGACCCACCCGAAGCATACTACCAGGCCGATGTGAATCACCTGCTGACCCTGGCCAACACACGCGGCATCCACCTGCTTTTTTATTTACCTAACCGGCTCACCCCCGATGAGGCCCGCTGGCTACCCGCCGTTTTCAATCAACTACCCGCCGCCAACCGGCTTACCTTACCTACCAACCATCGCTTCGACACGCTCTTTAGCCCCGCCTTCACGTTCGACCGAGCGCACCTGAACCACCCCGGAGCAATCCACTACACTAAACTGATGGCCGAAGCATTTGAACGGGCGCGGGCGGCTTATGCAGTAGAATCATATGGATCGCGGTCTGACCAGGTCATCCTGAGGGCAAGTGTGGTAGATTGACAAGCTCCGGCTTATTTTTGCCCCATGCCAACCACGATCCAAACCCTCACCGCCGACTGGCAACGCCACTACCCCACGTACCTGGCCGACTACCAGACCGGCAAAACCAGCTACGTACCGGGCCTATTGCCCCAGGCGGCGGTGCAGTTTTCGGTCTACCAAACGCTGGATATTCTGCAAAAACGGCTCGGCACCGAAGTCATCCGGCAAGCCCTCGACCCGCAGCAGCGCGTTCCTTCGCCGGTGGCGGCGCAACCCGACGGGCAGTGGCTGAAACAGAGCAAGATGGTGGGCGTAAACGTGCGTACCATCGGCTCGTTCTGGAACGTGGTCAACTATGTGCTGACCCTGCCCGCCTGCCACGACAGCATTCACCTGCTGCCCATCTGGGAGCCGGGCGTGGTGGGCAGCCTCTACGGCATGGTCAGTTGGCAGATAAACCCCGAATTTTACAGCGTCGAACTGGCCCGGTTTATTCCTGCGCTCGATACTGCCGAGAAGCAACTTCGGGTGGTGGTCAACCTGCTGCACGCCCTGGGCCGCACCGTGGGCATGGACGTGATTCCGCACACCGACCGGTTTTCGGAAATGGCCCTCATTCACCCCGTCCTGTTCGAATGGGTTCACCGCGACGGGCACCGGCTCGTTGACCACAGCGAAAACGTGTACCGGCACGTGGAAGAGGTGATCTGGCAGTTTTTGCACCAACATGGCACCGCCGACGAAAGCCCCATCACGTATTCAAAAAGCGTCTTTTTTTCGACCCAAATTCCGCTCCTGACCGATGCCCAACGGCACCTGATTCTGTTTGGCCGCCCCGGCGATTATGACGGGCGGCTGGCGCGGCGGCTGGCCCTGATTAAACACCTCACGGCGCAGGGCTTCGAGACGTTGCCCATGACCATGGCCCCGCCCTACCGGGGTCTGCACATTGTGCCCGACGATTTCATCACCGACGAATTCGGGCAGGTCTGGTATCAGTACAGTTTCAACCAGCCGCAACAATTCTCGCGGGTGTTCGGGCCGTTGGCGCGGTATAAATTTTACCACAGTAAAGACGATAACCGCAACTGGCAACTCGATTTCGACCGACCTAACCAACCCGCCTGGGACTACCTCAGCCAGCACGTGCTGGACTGCCAACAACAGTTTGGCTTCGATTTCATGCGCGGCGATATGGCCCACGTACAGCCCCGCCCCGACGGTGTTCCGGCCCTGATTCCGCCGTTCTACGACCCGCTGCACACCATTAAACAGCACCTTCAGGCCAAAGGCGTGCCGTATTTCGCGTTTTTTGCCGAAACCTTCCTCGCCCCGCCCGACACAATGGCCTACGGCGATGAAGCGGCCCACCTGGAAGCCATTGAGGCCGACAGCACTTTGGGCGACCTGCAATCGATGGTGGTGGGGTCTGGTACGTTTAACCGCCAGTTGGCCACGTACCTGGACCTGGCCGAAACACGCCGCTTTGCCCCCAATTTCACGGTGATGACCGCCGACAAAGACGACCCCCGGTTCGATGAATTTTACCGAACCGGCAACCTGTTCCGCTATTTCGTGAGCCTGTTTTTGCCCACGCTGCCCAGCTACGTGGGCCTGGGGTTCGAGGTGCGCAACGAACACGAACAGCGCGGGGCCAACGAGGAGTATACCAAGCTCTACGTGTTCCGCGTCAGCAACGAGGCCGAGACCGACAAAGTGACCCACGGCCCGTTTGTGTGGGGCCAAAACGCCGCCCAATTCGAGGCCATCGCCCGCATCCGCGCCTTCGCCGAAACCATCTGGCCCGCCCTGACTGGTCAACCCGTCACCTGGCACCTGCGCCCCGACCCTACTGCTACCACCGGCACCGCACTGGCCTGGCAGGTAGGAAATACGTACCTATTCACCGCCACCACCGGCACGACCAACGTACCTGCGGGCAACGGCATGTTGGTTTTCGAAGAAGCCGGTTGCCAGATTTGGCGACTCACGTAGAGACCGCACCGGCGGACCGGCGATACATCGCGTCTCCACCGAGCGCGAAGCAGTGGGGTAGCAAGAAATTCGGCGTATGGCTTCGCGCTCGGCTGAGACCGAAACGTCGGACCGGCAAGTATTGCGTCTCTACACATGGCACTACCCAGACGCAAGTATTGCGTCTCTACGGGAACAGACCCCCCGCCGAATCTGTTAGAATTGAACAGGATCGTCAACAATTCGCAGCGAAAATTCTCGTTGTAAATCCTTCTTCACCGGCAACCGCCACCCACTCATGAGCAAAGAAGTTGAACTCTTAGAGAGCATCACCAACGCCGAATATAAGTACGGGTTTGAAACCCTGATTGAGGCCGATGAAGCTCCTAAAGGACTGGACGAGAGCACCATACGCTTTATTTCTGCCAAGAAAAACGAGCCGGAGTGGTTGCTGGCCTGGCGGCTGAACGCGTTTAAGATCTGGCAGGGCATGGAAGAACCCCATTGGCCCAATGTCAAATACCCCAAAATAGATTACCAGGACATTATCTATTACTCGGCCCCGAAACAGCAGAAAACCGTTGGCTCGCTGGACGAAATTGATCCCGAACTGCGCCGCACCTTCGAGCGGCTGGGTATCTCGTTGAGCGAACAAAAACGAATTTCGGGCGTGGTGGAAGAGCGGCTCGATGCCAATGGCAACCCCATTGAACGGCCCCGCGTGGCGGTCGATGCCGTGATGGACTCGGTTTCGGTAGCTACCACATTCAAGAAAGAACTGGCCGAGAAAGGGATTATTTTCTCCTCTATTTCCGAAGCCGTTCATGACCACCCCGAACTAATCAAGAAGTACCTGGGCACGGTTATTCCGCCTAAAGACAACTATTTTGCCGCCCTCAACGCCGCCGTTTTCTCCGATGGCTCGTTCTGCTACATTCCCAAAGGCGTGCGTTGCCCCATGGAACTGTCGACCTATTTCCGCATCAACGCGGCGGGGACGGGGCAATTTGAACGGACGCTGATTGTGGCCGACGAAGGCTCGTATGTGAGCTACCTGGAAGGTTGCACCGCCCCCATGCGCGACGAGAATCAGCTACACGCCGCTTGCGTGGAATTGATTGCCCACGACCGCGCCGAGATCAAATATTCAACGGTGCAAAACTGGTACCCCGGCGACAAAAACGGGCTGGGCGGGGTGTATAACTTCGTAACCAAGCGCGGCATTTGCGACGCGAACGCCAAAATTTCCTGGACGCAGGTTGAAACCGGCTCCTCGATCACCTGGAAATACCCTTCGGTTATTTTGAAGGGCGACAATTCCATCGGCGAGTTCTATTCGGTGGCCGTGACCAACAACATGCAACAGGCCGACACGGGCACCAAAATGGTACACATCGGCAAAAACACCAAGAGCCGTATTGTCTCGAAAGGTATTTCGGCGGGCAAAAGCCAAAACTCGTACCGGGGGCTGGTGGAGGTGATGAAACGCGCTGACAATGCCCGAAATTTCTCGCAGTGCGACTCGCTCCTGCTCGGTGATAAGTGCGGAGCGCACACGTTTCCGTACATCGAAGTCAAAAACCAATCGGCTACGGTTGAGCACGAGGCCACTACCTCGAAGATTGGGGAAGACCAGCTTTTCTACTGCAATCAGCGTGGTATTCCTACCGAACAGGCCGTGGCCCTCATCATCAACGGTTACGCCAAAGAAGTGTTGAACCAACTGCCTATGGAGTTTGCCGTGGAAGCCCAGAAACTGCTGGAAATCAGCCTGGAAGGGTCGGTAGGGTAATATTTCTTTGTAAAAAACGAAGCATAAAAAAAGGGGGATGGCCATATGGTCATCCCCCTTTTTGGTTCCAGGTACGTATGTGGAGGCACTTACCTTACAACAGCCCCAGAATAATCAGGACAATGCCTATCACCAGGGCAATGAGGCCCAGGGTGGCACCGGTGCCGCTCAGTAACAGCAACAGCAACAGACCAACCAACGCAACAACTAGACCCGCCGTGAGCGTGTTTGACCGTTGAGGCTGGTTGGGGGCCAGGTGTTTCTGAATTTTCTTGTCCAGGCTTTTCTGCATCATCCGTTGCACGAGCGTAGGTTTTTTCACCACCTCCTGCGGGGCGGTAACGGCAGGCGTGGTGGCCAGCACCTGCCTGATTTTGGCCATCCGGCGGTTCAATTGGCGGGCTTCGGCGGGAGCGGCTTTGGTGGTGGCGTAGGCTTCGGTTTTGGCCAGTACCTCCTCCATTGGCGTGGCAACAGCAACCACTGGTGCTACCGTCAGGGGTTGCTCAGGAGCCACAGGTACGTTGTTTACCAGAGCGGCGGGGGTAGTTTGTGCAGTGTAGAACCGCTCGGCTTTCGAGGGCTGGAACGTAGCTACAGGGCGGCTACAAGCCCCCAAAGTGGCGGCAAGTGCCAGTGTGTAGATGGTGTTTTTGGTCAATGTGCGCATGATGTTGTGTTATTGGGGTGAAAAAAATGAGTTAACAGTAACCCAACAAGACCACCCCAACATTGTTAGAAACACCGACACAACGGCCCAACCACCCCCCTACGCTACCCGGCGCAACTCGTGGGCAGCAGTGCGGCTGAACTTCTCCGAGGCGTATTCGTGGGTTATGACCAGTTCTTTTTTGCCCGGCTGAGAGGGCAACTCAAACATGGCATCGGTGATGATGGACTCGCAGATGGAACGCAGCCCACGCGCCCCCAAACTGAACGCAAGGGCCTGATCCACAATGTAGTTAAGGGCCGAATCGTCCCAGCGCACCGTGACCTCGTCCATGGCAAAGAGCTTGTCGTATTGTTTGGTGAGGGCATTTTTGGGTTCGGTCAGAATTCGGTAGAGGGTTTCGCGGTCCAGGGCATCCAGGTGAGTCAGCACCGGCAACCGGCCCAGCAATTCGGGGATGAGGCCAAACGATTTGAGGTCTTGCGGCGAGACGTAGCGCATGAGGTGGCTGCGGTCGGTGGCGGCGTGGAGGCGGCGTTCGTCGCTGAACCCAATGGGCCGGGCCGTAACCCGTTTGGCAATGTGCCGCTCAATGCCGTCGAAAGCCCCGCCGCAGATGAACAGAATATTTTCGGTATTAATCGAAATCATGCGCTGGTCGGGGTGTTTGCGCCCCCCCTGCGGCGGCACGTTTACCGCCGACCCTTCCAGCAACTTAAGCAACCCCTGTTGCACCCCCTCGCCGCTGACATCCCGCGTGATGGAGGGGTTATCGGACTTGCGGGCAATTTTATCGATTTCGTCAATGTAGACAATGCCCATTTCGGCCTGGTCAATCTTATAATCGGCGGCTTGCAACAGGCGCGTGAGCACCGTTTCCACGTCTTCGCCCACGTACCCGGCCTCGGTAATGACCGTGGCATCGGCGATGCAGAAGGGCACGTCGAGCATTTTGGCAATGGTGCGGGCCAGGTACGTCTTGCCGGTGCCGGTTTCGCCCACCATCAGAATATTCGATTTTTCAATCGTGACCTCGTCGTCGCTAGGGGGCTGCATCAGGCGTTTGTAGTGGTTGTAGACCGCCACCGAGAGCACCTTTTTGGCTTCGTCCTGCCCAATAATGTACTGATCCAGAAACTGTTTCATAGCCAGGGGCTTAATCAGGTTCAGCTTGGGCCGCTCGGTTGCCTGGTTTTTTTGGGGGCGGGTTTCTTCCATCACCACCTCAAACCCCTGCTCAATGCAATGGTTGCAGATGTGGGCATCAATGCCCGACATGAGCAATTGGACTTCGTTTTTGCGGCGACCGCAAAAGGAGCAGCTTAGTTGTGGCATATGAAAAAATCGTTATTGCGCTTTCCGTGGGAATACAGTAAACGGGAAAATCAGAGCAGTAGTGTAAGTGCATCCTCCCAGGTACGTACCCGCTCGAAACGGGTTTCGGCGCGGTTATGAAGTCCATCGAACAGCAAACCTTTTCCCGAAAATGTTTCCAGGTTGTAGGGCATATCGTCGATGAGGTAATCGGCACCGAGGATGCTTTTGTCGCCCAGGAAAATAAAGTTACGCCAATGAATGGTGGGGAAATGCACAAGCAGCCAGTCGTATTTTTCCCGAAACGAGTTCGGAAATTCCATCGCTGCCGTGGCCACAAACACGTCATACTGCTCCTGAAGCCGGATTACGGCCTCCTGTGCGCCGGGCATCACATCCAGATCGGCAAAAAAACCGGGCTGATGAATTTGGCGGTGAATCTCGTCGCGTTCGGTTTGGGTGAGTAGTTCCTCGAACGGGTGTTGTTCCAGCACGGCGCGGGTGTGGCGCGGCTCATCGGAGGCAAGATACAGGTCGACTAGTTTGGCGTGGGTACTGGCCAGCACGTCGTCCTGATCGATGCAGATTCGTTTTTTCATAAATTCGGTACGTTCCATTGTTCCAGGTAATCGGCCACGCGGCGCACAAATTGGCCGCCCAGGGCACCGTCTACCACGCGGTGGTCATAGGAGTGGCTCAAGAACATCAGTTGCCGGATGCCCAGCCAATCGCCCTGCGGGGTCTCGATCACGGCGGGTTTTTTCACGATGGCCCCAAACGCCATGATGGCCACTTGCGGCTGCACAATGATGGGGGTGCCCATGAGGTTGCCAAACGTGCCGATGTTGGAGACGGTGTAGGTGCCCCCGGCCAGGTCGTCGGCGGTGAGTTTGTTTTCGCGCGCCCGCCGCGTGAGGTCGTTGACCCGTTTGGCCAGCCCCGCCAGGTTATATTGCCCCGCATCGTGAATGACGGGCACAATGAGGTTCCCCGTGGGCAGGGCCACCGCCATGCCGATGTTGATGCTTTTTTTGACCAAAATCCGGTCGCCATCGACGGACACGTTTATCATCGGAAAATCCCGGATAGCCTTCACAATGGCATCGATCAGGATAGGCGTGTAGGTCAGGTTTTCGCCGGTTTGTTTGGCGAAAGCGGTTTTGTTGGCGGCTCGCCACAACACCACCGGGGTCAGGTCGGCCTCCACAAACGAGGTCACGTGGGGGGAGGTCTGCACCGATTCGACCATGCGCTGGGCAATGAGTTTGCGCATCCGGTCCATCTGAATAATATCTGCCGACCCGTTCAGGCTACCCCCCGTGAGCGTGGGCATTGCCGGGGCGGGAGTTGGTGGCGCGGGTGCCGCAACGGGTACGGGCGCGGGGGGTAGCGTAGCCGTTGGCGTAGCCTGATTGCGGCCAGGTACGTAGGCCATGATGTCTTTTTTGGTGACCCGGTTTTCGGCCCCGCTACCGGGAATGGTGTCGAGTTCGGCGCGGGAGATGCCCTCCTGCCGGGCGATATTCAGCACCAGCGGCGAGTAAAAACGCCCCTCAAACGCGGGTTCGGTGCGGGGCGGCAGCCGGGCAGGGTTGGTACTCATGGCCCCAATGCTAGCCTCCATCTCCGTGGCCGAGTTCAGGGCTTCGGTTTCCGCTTCGGTCACGTCGTTGGCCCCGGCCACGTCTACGCCCACGGCTTCGAGCGAAGACAACGGAACAGGGTCGACAGTGGCGGCAGTACCGGTGTCGATCCGGGCAATGGGCTGGCCAATGGGCACCACCTCGCCCGTTTTCACCAGTTGTTCGGTCAGCACCCCCGCACAGGGCGCGGGCACTTCGGTGTCTACTTTATCGGTGGCTACTTCCAGGATAGACTCGTCGGCCTCGAAGCGGTCGCCCGGCTGTTTCAGCCAGGTAATAACCGTGCATTCCATGATACTCTCGCCCATTCGGGGCATCACCATATCGATCAGCGGCATAGGGTTTCGGTTAGTCGGGGGCAGAACGGCAGGGGCCGCTACGTACCTGACTCGGTTAATTGTTGACGAAGAAGGTTCAATACAAACGTGGTGGTGAGGGTAATGTTCTGCTCGCGGTATTGGCCCAGTTTCAGCAGCTTGGCCACCGTGCCGTTGGGCGTGGCTACGGCCATCCAGATGGTGCCCACAGGTTTTGCGGGAGTGCCGCCACCGGGGCCGGCCACGCCGCTGGTAGCCAGGCCCACGTCGGTGCCCAGCATCATCCGCACGCCTTCGGCCATCTCACACACCACGGCTTCGCTCACGGCCCCGTGCGTACCCAGTGTTTGGGGGTTCACGCCCAGCGCAATAATTTTAACTTCGTTACTATAGGCCACCACCCCCCCGGCAAACACCGCCGACACGCCCGGCAGCTTCGTCAGCGTGGCCGCTACCTGCCCGCCGGTACAGCTTTCGGCCACGCCCAGGGTCAGTTCCTGTTCGGCCAACAGCCGTACCACCACCGCTTCAATTTCTTCGGCATCGTACCCATACACAAACTTATCAATCAAGGGCAGCACCAGACGTACCTGTTCGTTCAGCTCGGCAGTGAGGGTATCTGTTTCAGAACCGGTGGCGGTGAGGCGCAGTTTGGTTTGGCCGAAACCGGGCAAATAGGCCAGCCGGATATGGGGGGGCAGGGCGGCTTCCCAAGCTTCGATTCGTTCGGCCAAAAACGATTCGCCGATGCCGATGGTGCGGATGATTTTGTGCTGAATTACGGGCAACTCAAACCGCGTTTTCAGGCGCGGCAGCATTCGGTGGGTCATCAGGCTTTTCATCTCGAAGGGTACGCCAGGCAACGAAATAAAGACCGTCCCGGCCTCGTCGAACCACATGCCGGGGGCCGTACCCCAGTCGTTCTGGATATACTCGGCGTTTTGGGGCAAATCGGCCTGTTGGCGGTTGAGGTCGGTCATGGCGCGGCCCCGTTTCTCGAAAAAATCCGTGACCAGGTCCAGCGCGGTTTGGTTCCGTACCAGGCCTACGCCAAAGTAACGGCACAGGATTTTCTTGGTAATATCGTCGTTGGTAGGCCCCAGCCCGCCCGTAATAATCACCACATCGGCACGGGCCTGCGCCTCGCCTAGAGCCGCCAGAATGATCTCAGCATCGTCGCCAACGGACGTTTTTCGGATGGTACGCACGCCAATACTGGTCAGTTCGGTACTGATCCACTGGGTGTTGGTGTCGATGATTTGGCCGAACAGAATTTCGTCGCCGATGGTCATTATCTCGGCCCTAACGGTGGCTGGAGTCATTGGAAAAGGGTGTTTTGGGTGGAAAAATGCGCCAGCCGGGCCACGGCCAACCGAATCAGGGCCGGGTTCATCTCGTGTACTTCCACGCCCCGGCCCAGCGCGGCCAACAGCGTAATGGTTAGCTCGCCGCCCAGGTGCTCCTGAAATTCGGCCAGCCCGCGCAGGAGGTTTTCGCCATCGGCTTCGGCCAGGGCGGGATGAAACAGGTCGAAACCGAGTTTGCCCAGCACCGCCAGCACCCGGTCGGCATCGGCCTCTGTGATCCAGCCCGCCAGGTGCGAGTAGGTCACGTCGAGGGCCAGGCCAATGGCTACTGCTTCGCCGTGGCGGAGGCTGAAATTGGTCAGGTGTTCGAGTTTGTGGGCGGCCCAGTGGCCAAAATCCAGCGGCCGGGCCGATCCCATTTCAAACGGATCTGCCCCCGAAATATGCTGCATGTGCAGGTCGGCACACCGAAAAATGAGCTCACTCATGGCTACTGTATCGCGGTGGGCCAACGCCTCGGCGTTGGCTTCGAGCCACTCAAAAAAGGCCAGGTCTTTAATCAGGGCCACTTTCACGGCTTCGGCCATGCCCGCCCGCCAGTCGCGGGGCTGGAGGGTGTTGAGGAAAGCGGCATCGTTGAAGACGGCCACGGGCGGCGCGAACGTACCCACGAAGTTTTTCTTTCCACCGAAATTAACGCCGTTTTTCACGCCTACACCCGAATCGTTTTGGGCCAGCACCGTTGTCGGGATACGAATGTGGCGCACCCCCCGGTGGGCAATGGCGGCGGCATAACCCACCAGATCGAGCACAGCCCCGCCACCGATGCCCACCACAAACGAGTGCCGGTCGATGCCCCGCTCGCTCACGGCCCGCACAATTTTATCGACCAGGGCGGGGTCATTTTTGGCGGCCTCGCCACCGGGTACCACCAGCACTGCCCCCGCCAGCACCACGCCGGGCACCGTTTCCAGGTACGTAGCTACCTCCCTGAGCAGGGCCGGGTGGTGCGCCAGCAGCCCATCATCGGCCACAAACAGCATTTTTTTGAGGGGGCCGGTGGCGGAGGTGCTGGTTAAAAAATCGCGTAGCACCGGGTTGGCCGGGCTGAACAGATGGGTAGTAAACGCAACGGTGTACCGAAAGGGTACGCTGAAAGACTGGTGAAGTTGTTTCATTATGAACACAGACACACAAACGAAGAGCCAAATTTACCCACGAACAGCCAGGATTTGGTATGTTTTTACCCCACCCCCAGCCCCTCCCCATCAGGTAGGGGTGACTCTACCCAAAAGACTATACCGATTAGCGAAGCTATGCCGAAGCAACTCCCCTCCCTGACGGTGGTCCAGCATTCCGGGAGGGGGCAGGGCGGTCCCGCGTCCGGGTGGGGTGAACAGAGATCACGTAACGGCAAATTGTCGCGCCAGCCAGACCGAAGCCGGTAGCAGGGCCACCACCGCCAGGGCCAGCCATTGGTTGCCCGCCGCCGCCACCCAGGCCGCATCCATGACAATGAGCGAGAGCACCCCCGCTTTCACGGCGCGGCCAATGTTGGGGCCAACCGGCTCCCGGATGGCCCGCCACAGCGGCCGGGCCAGCAACACCACGTGAAAGATCAAAAAAGGAATCGTCTCCAAAGCCGTTTTGGCTACCAACGACGTACCTAGCTGGGTCAGGCTTACGGCCAGAAACAACACCGCCGCCGTCCAGAGCACCGCCCGGCTACCGCCGTGTACTTCGCCCCGGCTCACGGCCGTGATAGCGGCAATGTAGACCACCGGCACCAACCCCACCGGCCAGCCCGCCGCCACCGCCGCGCCGCCCGCCGCGCTCAGGCCCAGCAGCAGGTTCAGCCCCCGGCACAGGCCCATGTTGACCGGCCCAAACCAGTGCATATGTTTCCCGAAACGGTCATAGAAAACGGCCAACCCCGCCAGCAACACCGCCAGCCAGCCGCTTTGGGGGCCATAGGCAACTGCCGCGCCCACGCCCGCCAGCAACAAACCCACGCCCAGCACCGAAGCCCGCGCCACCGGCACCCGCCCGCTCGGAATGGGGCGTTCGGGGCGTTCCACGGCATCCAGTTCTGCATCGAACACATCGTTTAGCACCACGCCGCCGCCATACAACCCCACCGTAGCCACGGCCAGCAGCCACAGCCGGGAAGGCAAAAATGGGCCGATGGCCGGAGCCATGAAAAGCTGCGCCAGGGCCGCGCCCGCCACCACGTCGGCCAGAGCCGTGACTAGGTTGGCGGGCCGCATGAGTTGCAAATAGGCTTTCATGGATAAACGGTGCTACTCCCTACCGAATGAGCATCGACCCGGCATCGAGGCGGGGTTGCTGACCGCCGCGCAGAATGGTGTTGCCGTTGAAAGTCTGCTGCTGATCGATGGTGGGCGTTTGGTCGAAATCGGCGGGGTGAAGCTGCCCGCTTTGGGCAAAGGCATCAATAGCGTTCTGGTACGTTACCTGCCGGATATGGTCGGCAAGAATGCCGCGCAGGTGCATCAGGGCGGCGGTTTTGGGCACGGCCAACGGATCAGAGATACCCCAGTCGGCGGCAGAGTTGACCATAATGCGCGTGGGGCCGTAGTGGCGCACCACCTCCACCATGCGTTCGTTGCCCATTTTGGTAAACGGATAAATGGTAAACGCCGCCCAAAACCCCTGTTCCAGCACCGCCGCCACGGTCTCCTCGTTGTTGTGGTCTACGATGACCATGCCGGGGTCGAGGCCGTGTTCCAGGGCAATGGCCATGCTGCGGGCTGTTCCGGCTTTTTTGTTGCGGTGGGGCGTATGAATCTGCACCGGCAACCCCGCTTCTTTGGCCAGTTCGAGTTGCGCCCGGTAGTATTTTTCTTCCGCCGCCGTTTGGTCATCGAACCCAATTTCGCCGATGCCCACCACGCCCTCTTTGTAGGCAAACAACGGTAACAGGCCCATCACCTCTTCGGCCAGGGCCTCGTTGTTGGCCTCCCGCGAATTCAGCCCGATGGTACAATAATGTTTAATGCCAAACTGCGACGACCGGAACCGTTCCCAGCCCACCAAACTGCTGTAGTAGTCTTTAAAGGTGGCCAGCCCGGTGCGGGGTTGCCCCAGCCAAAACGCCGGTTCAATAACGGCCACAATACCCGCGTCGGCCATCGCCTGGTAGTCATCCGTGGTGCGGGATGTCATGTGAATATGCGGATCGAAAAAGCGCATACCCCGAATATACTGTTGATAATCAACTACTTCTGGCAGATTGGTGGGGGGTTGAATCTGTTCGTTTTCGGCGTGCGAGGGGTTCATAGAGGTGGTTTTGCGGGCGAATCAGGCTTGCCCAACAACTGGCGGGCGGGCAAGTACGTTGTTTGTTGGCACACGGCACGGGCAGCTTCGCGGTCGGGCATACGGGTCGATTTAAGGAGTTTTTTCACGTCGGCCAGCAGGGTTTTGGTCATAAACCGGGGAATGAGTTGCCACACCTCCGGGGGTACGGTTCGGCCCGCCGCCCAGCGTTCGTGGGCAAAGTCAGAGAGGTTATTGGCCAGGGTTTGGTTCGCCCGGTCGGTCAGGCCCACAATACGGTCGATGGGTTTATCGGTAAAAATACATTTGAGCACCAACTGATTCCAGGCCGGTTCGGCAAAATACTGTGCCGGGTA
>JAYUKZ010000029.1:0-5154 GCA_043763995.1 Fibrella sp. | reverse complement strand
CTACAGATTGGGCTGTGGCGTTTTGCGGAGGTAGGGTTTTACGAACGTTACGCCCTTCGGAAATTTTTCGGCCAGCTGGTCGTTGGGAACGCCCGGCGTAACAATCACATCGTCGCCCGCTTCCCAGTCGGCGGGGGTGGCCACGGCGTAGTTGGCCGTAAGCTGAAGGGAGTCGATCACGCGCAGGATCTCGAAGAAATTACGGCCCGTGCTGGCTGGGTACGTCAGCGTGAGCTTGATTTTTTTGTCAGGGCCAATAATAAACACCGACCGAACGGTGGCTTTTTCGCTGGCGTTGGGGTGAATCATGTCGTAGAGCGTGGCCACTTCGCGGTTTTCGTCGGCAATGAGCGGGAAGTTCACGGTTGTGTTGTTCACCTCGTTGATGTCCTTTACCCATTCGTGGTGTTGATCCAGGGGGTCAACGCTGACGGCAATGACCTTCACGCCCCGGCGCAAAAACTCGTCCGACAGTTGGGCGGTGCGGCCCAGTTCAGTGGTGCAAACGGGCGTAAAATCGGCGGGGTGCGAAAAAATCATGCCCCACGACGTACCCAGCCATTCGTGGAAATGAATCGGCCCTTCGGTGGTATTGGCCGTGAAATCGGGGGCAATGTCGCCCAGGCGAAGTGACATAAGAGAGATTATTTAGTGTGTAAATTCGATAGAAATAATAGGGTACTTTAAAAACAAGAAAGACCGGCAAACATTACCGGTCTTTCTTGAGGGCCTAACGCCACGCAGGTGCCGAAATGTTCCGGCTCAGGGGGTTGGTTTTTTGGTGCTGTCGGCGGGTGGGGGCGTGGCGGGGCGTTTGGCGGGGGGCCGAATGCCGCCAATTTCGCGCTGCATATCGTCTTTTTTGGCCTGGTACGTGTTCCACTGCTCCGGCGTGATAAGCTGGCGAAGTTTGTCTTCTTTCTCTTCGTTATACATCATCATCGCATCTCTGATCTGGTTGGTTTGCGCCTCGGTGGGGCGGCCTCCGCCCGTACCCAAAACTTCCCGGATGGCTTCCTGTTGTAGTTTGCCGTATTCGTTGTTGAGGCTTTTCACGGCCTTTCCCTGCTCTTTGTCGAGGGCCAGGTTTTCCTTCAGCCATTTGGTCTCTCGGTTGGCCATATCCCCGGCAATGTTGGGCAGTTGGGGCTTAAACTGCGGCGACATCTGTTGGTTGGCCATGCCGCCGCTCATGGGGCGACCGCCCATCCCGCCGCCCATGCCGCCACCCATTAATTGGGCTTGGGCCAGAGGAATTGTGGCTATAAGGAGTCCAGTAAGCAAAAAGTAGGCGTGACGCATGGCGACAGATGGTTTTCGAACGAAGGCCAAAGTTCGCAAATTATGGGGAAAGTGTTGGCTGTTTTCACGGCGGTCCCGTGTCCGGGTTTGGGGGTTACGCCGTGAAAACAAACAGCCTAAACCAGTTTCTCCTCTACGGCCATACGGACCAGTTCGGCGGCGTTACGTACCTGGAGCCGCCGCATCATGTTGGCCCGGTGGTTATCTACCGTGCGAACACTAAGCTGGAGTTTTTCGGCAATGAGTCGGCTGCTCAGCCCTTCGATGAGGTGGCCCAGAATTTCTTTTTCCTTTTTCGACAGCTTCGACCGACGGGCCTTACCCTCTGCCGAAGGCCCGGATTCCCTGCGCATTTGCTGCATGTAGCCGTTTAGG
Source organism: Fibrella sp. (assembly GCA_043763995.1). Classification (GTDB taxonomy): domain Bacteria; phylum Bacteroidota; class Bacteroidia; order Cytophagales; family Spirosomataceae; genus Fibrella. The sequence continues at coordinate 3,477 of JAYUKZ010000029.1, read as the reverse complement.
ATGATGGTGGCAACGGGTGAACTAAAATATTTCTCGCCGGTGGCCACCGTCTGAATGGCTTTTATCATTTCCTCGCTTGACGAATCTTTCAGAATATACCCCAACGCCCCGGCTTCAACCGCTTTCAGGATATAATCTTCGTTGTTGTGCATCGAGAGCATCAGCACCTTCACCGACTTGTGGTGGCGGGTAATTTGCTGCGCCACCTGAATACCCGACATGCCGGGCAACGAGATGTCGAGCAATACCACGTTGGGCAGCGTGTGGTTGCTCTGGTGCGTCTTCATCTTTTCCAGGGCTTCTTCGCCATCGTTGGCTTCGTCCAGAATAGACAGCCCTTCTTTTTGTTCCAGTAGCAGACGAACGCCGTCGCGCACAATGGCATGGTCGTCAACCAACATTAAGTTGATCATAATTTTGAGTGTTTAGTTGTGGATTGTATGGAATACTGACGGTTAATTGGGTGCCTTTTCCGGGCGAGGACGTTAGTTTGAACGCTCCGTTGAGTAGTTTAATCCGTTCGTGGATGTTGTGAACCCCCTGCCCCTGCGGAACAGTGCTCAGTTGCCGGGTTTTAAAACCAACGCCGTTATCCATGACGGTCAGGTAGATGGCCTGATTTCTCTCGAATAAACTGACCTTGATTTGGGTAGCTTTTCCGTGGCGAATGGCATTGGTAATGGCTTCCTGCGTGACTCGGTAAAGGGTAATTTCAATGTTCTTGTCCAGCCGCCGGTCTTCTTTGGCCAGTTCCTCGTCGGCCTGAAGCGTCACGGTCAGCCTGCCCGTGGTAGCATCGGGCCGGTGGTGGGTGTTAACCAGCGTTCGCAGGCCGGCCAGAAGGCCAAAATCACTCAGGGCACTCGGCATGAGGTTATTGGAGATAGAACGGGTTTCCTGAATGGTTTGGGTTATTAGTAATTTTAGAGGGCTAAGGTTAACATTGGTCACATCAATGGCGGTAAGTTTTCCTTCCAACCCCTCTACCTGTAGTTTTATTGCCGTCAACATTTGCCCCAGTCCATCGTGCAGCTCGCGCGAAAGGCGTTTGCGTTCTTCTTCCTGCCCGGCCATGAGGTAGGCCGTGCGAGTTTTTTGTTCGGTAATCTGCTGTTGAAACTGGAGCTTAGTGGCATCGAATAGTTGCTGCCGGGCTTTTTTCAGCGCACTATTGGCTGTGGTCAGTTTGCGGTTTACATCGGTAGTGCGTTGTTCGGCGGCTACCAACTGGCCAATGGTGTGGCGAAGGCGGCGTGCGGCGGGCCGATACACAAACCAGGTTATGATGGCCAACGTCAAGAGCGTGAACAGGTGAAGCCACAACTCGATTTGCTGAATCCGGTAGAGTTTGGCCCGTAGTTCGGTGCCGTATTGGCGGGCCACCAGGTCAATTTTTTCCAAAAACGGCGTTTCGTTGGCCAATAGCAAAGCCAAAGCGGCCTGTGCGGCGGGCGTGTTCATCTGGGCCGGGTTCTCCAGGGCCGTAAGCTGCTGAATGCTGGTTTGAAGAGCCTCGAAGTGGGGCCGTACCACCTGGTAACGTACCTGAACGGCGGGGCTATTGGCCAGCCGCAAAGGCGGCAGCCCCGGCATTCGGGTAGAGTCGGTGAGGATGCCCTCGCGGCCATCAAGGTGGTATTTCGCCAGTAATCGGAACAGCGTACCAATCTTTTTTTGGCTGGCCTTAAACGCGGGGGGGGCGGTGGTGGCGGCCAGCAAAATGGCTTGTTTGCTCAGTTGCTGACTTTGGTGTCGTTGAATCCCGGCGTGCCGGATGAGGGTCAGTTCGTTCTGGAACTTATCAATTTGCCACTGCGTAATAATTTCGGCAACTGTCAGGAAAATAGCCAGCCCCACCAATGTGGCGGTGTAGAGGCGGGTAAACCGCAACGTACTTTCCTGATTTTGGCTGGTGGCTGACAACTTTAGTACTACGTTGAGCGTAAACAACGCACTGACTATTGGCCTATATACGTTGTAGTCAGTAAAACTAATAAAAATTGTAGATTTACCCCATATTGTTCCCTAAATCTTACTTAAGTATGCCGCGCTTCATCGTTCTGATCCTGTTTTGTTGTGTTGGGCTGGTTAGTTTTGCCCCGCCCGTTCCCCGCCCCCCACTGGCCGATCCGGTCAAACTATCCTGGGAAACGCTGCGCGACGTGACCTTCAAAAAAAAGTGGTACGCCGAAGAGTCGGTCTACATGCTCTACCCCACGTTTGGGTCGGTTATTCAGAAAATGAGCGGCAAGCCGGTGGAACTGACTGGCTACGTACTGCCCGTAGATCTGGAATCGAACGTATATGTGCTGTCGGCGTTTCCGTACTCGGCGTGTTTTTTCTGCGGCGGGGCCGGGCCGGAGTCGGTGGTGTCGTTGAAATTTAAGAAGCCGGGCCGCAAATTCAAGACCGACGAACGCCGCACCTTTCGCGGAACGCTGAAACTGAACGCCGATAACATCTACGAACTGAATTATATCATCGCTGATGCTGAGATGATTGAGTCGTAGAGGTCATCGTGATCCCTTTTTTTCGAACGAATTATTTGCCAAAGTGGCCCTGAATACCTAGTTTTGCTCCTGCAATGGGGGATTAGCTCAGCTGGCTAGAGCGCTTGCATGGCATGCAAGAGGTCATCGGTTCGACTCCGATATTCTCCACCTCCCTTTTCACCGCCCCGAAAACAACCTGTTTTCGGGGCGTTTGTGTTTCGCCCAAACGTACCTGGATGCTATGGTGCAACCGCTAAAACGGGCGCAGAGCTTTCACAAAACGCCCCTTGAAATAGGTTGAGTATAAGTTGTCTTCGCGCACCCCCCGCGAAGACGAGGCGTGAATGAACCGCAAATCCTGACCGCCCCGAATCTCGGTGACAATGGCCACGTGCGACACATAGCCCTCCTTGCCTGATTCGGGCACGAAAAAAATCAGATCGCCGGGTTTAATCTCTGTCACGTCCACCTCGTGCCCCACCTCCGACTGTTGCCACGAGATGCGGGGCATTTTCAGGCCCACCGCCGAAAACGCCGAACACACCAACCCTGAACAGTCGATACCCTCGTAGCTGTTGCCGCCCGACTGGTAGGGGGTGCCGGTGTAGGTACGTGCCTGACTGATAACTTCCTGCGCATACCGGCTCACATATACCCCGCTGGCAACCGTCTTCAGCGACGCATTGGCGCGGGTCACGGTGGTGCTTTTGCTCACGGCAACACGGGTGGGCGGGCGGCGGGTAGCTACCGTGGCCGGGCGGCGCGACGTTGACCGGGCTGCTGGGATGAGCGGCCCGGTGGAGGCGCAACCGGAGGCCAGTGCGCTGGCAAAAAAGCCGAAAAAAAGCAGACGGGCGGGGGTGCAAAAAAACGGTTTCTGCATCGGGTAGGGCAGTTGTTGGTGGCCGAATCTAGGCCATTTTCATAAAAAACGCAATTCGGCCCTGGTATCCTGTGCTCATCGGCACCGGGTCAGGTACGTTGC
>JAYUKZ010000028.1:0-5162 GCA_043763995.1 Fibrella sp. | reverse complement strand
CCCACCCGCCCGATGGCAAAGACCCTGATTCGCTTCGACTGGGCCATGAAACGACTCCTGCGGCAGAAAAGTAACTTCGATATTCTGGAAGGCTTCCTGTCTGAACTCTTGCGGGAGGACATCAAAATTGAGCAGATTCTCGAATCGGAATCCAATCAGGATGAAGCCGGATTAAAATTTAATCGGGTTGATCTGCTGGCTCTGAATTCGAAAAATCAGTTGATTATCATTGAGTTACAGAACGATAGTGAGACTGACTACTTCTACCGGATGCTGTTCGGTACGGCTAAAGCTATTACCGAACATCTGGCTTTGGGCGACGACTATCGTCAGATCAAAAAAGTGTACTCCATCAACATTGTTTACTTCAATCTGGGCCAGGGCGACGATTACGTCTATCACGGCTACACGGAATTTCGGGGTCTGCACCGGGGCGATTTGCTTGGTTTGTCGGCAAATCAGCAAACGATTTTTGGTGCACGCGATGTGTTCGAGATTTATCCTGAGTATTATCTGATTAAGGTCAATAATTTTGACAATCTGGCCAAAAACACGCTCGACGAGTGGATTTACTACCTGAAAAACAGCGAGGTCAAGCCTGGTTTTCGGGCCAAAGGGCTGGGGTTGGTACAGAAGCGGCTGGAAGTTGACGACCTGAGCGAAGGCGACCGACTGGCCTACCGAAAGGCGATTGAAAACAAAGTCATAGAACGGGACGTATTGCAAACTGCCCGCGATGAAGGTCGCGCCGAAGCTGCCGAAGCCACCCGCCGGGGCATCGTCCGCGCCCTGAAACGGGGCAAACTTACGCCCGAAGAAATTGCCGAAGATTTTGGTGTTTCGGTAGCCGAGGTGCTGGACATCCGGCAAACAATGGCCTGATGCGCCAATGGCTGGCCTTGTGTGTTGACGAGTGCCCGAATTTAATAAACAATTGCCGGTTAAACGCCTGGTGCGCGGGCGGGTCAAAGGTACACTACCTGTTTAAACCGTCCCGTTATGAGCCGCGCCATCAGCCAGCAACACCTTCAGCACCTGCACTGGCGGGCGGGTTTCGGCCCCACGCCCAGCCCCAAGCCAGATACCCGGCCACTAAACCAGGTAGTGCGCGGGCTGATACGGCCAGGTACGTTGTTTGCGCCCCTCACCGTGGTTGACTCGGCGCAGGTGGTGAACGTGAAAGCCATCAGAGAAATGTTCATTCAGGGAATGATTGACCGCGACGCGCTCAAGGCCCGCATCAACGAAAACACGGGTCATATTCGGGAACTGAACACGTTGTGGCTGAACCGGATGAGTAGCGGCGAAGATGCGCTACGCGAGAAGATGGCCCTGTTCTGGCACGGCCATTTTGCCTGCCGGGTGCTGAACCCGGTGGCCGTTCAGCAGTACCTGAACACCATCCGGCAACATGCGCTGGGCAACTTCGGCGACCTGCTCATGGCTGTTTCCAAAGAACCGGCCATGCTCCAGTTTCTGAACAACCAGCAAAACCGGAAGAACGCCCCCAACGAAAACTTCGCCCGCGAGGTGATGGAATTGTTTACCCTGGGCGACGAAGCCCCCCAACCCCCGAAGGGGGAGTTTCAGAGGCGGCAACTCCCCCTTCGGGGGTTGGGGGGCTACACTGAGGCTGATGTGAAGGAGGCGGCCCGTGCGTTTACCGGCTGGGGGTTCAACGCCGGGGGGTTTGTGTTTCGGCAACAACAGCACGACGACGGGCTGAAAACAATTCTCGGGCAAACCGGGGCTTTTTCCGGCGAAGACGTGATTCGGCTTCTGCTCGAAAAAAAGGAGACCGCCCGGTTCATTACCACCAAACTGTACCGGTTTCTGGTCAATGACGACACGGGCAACGTACCTGCGCAGACCCGAATTACGGCCCTCGCCAACCGTTTTTATGCCAACCACTACGATATTGCCGACCTGCTGGAGACCATCCTGACCGCCGATTGGTTTTACGACCCCGCTAACGTGGGCAACCATATCAAATCGCCGGTGGAGTTGGTGGCGGGCATGGGGCGCACCCTCGGTTTGCGGGTCGAACAGCAACAATCACTGCTGTTCATTCAGCGCACGCTGGGGCAAATTCTGCTCTATCCGCCCAACGTGGCGGGGTGGCCCGGTGGCCGCAACTGGATCGATAGTTCGAGTTTACTCTTCCGCATGAAACTGCCTGATGTGCTACTGAAAGCCGCGCCGGTGCTGGTTCAACCCAAAGACGACGGCGACGTGAACACCGAAGCCCTGGCCCGAACCGGCAAAGGCCCCCTCCGGGCCACGGTAGACTGGGCGGCGTTCGAAGCGAATTTTGCCGATGTTCCGACCGAAAAACTCCCCGACGAACTGGCCGCTTTTTTGGTGCAACAACCCCTGGGTACCGCCCAACGGGCCGAAGTGATGAAACGAATAGACCCCGGCAAGCCCCGCAGCGAACAGATCCGCACGCTGACGGCCACGCTGATGGCCCTGCCCGAATACCAACTGTGCTAATCCCCAAAACCCCCATGAAACGCAGAAATTTTTTGGCCAAATCGGTCCTGACCACCGCCGGGACAATGCTGATCCCAAATTTTTTGAAGGCTTACGAACGCAATCAGTTGGGGTTGGGCGTGGTTCCATCAACGGGCAAAACGCTGGTAATGGTGCAACTATCTGGCGGCAACGACGGCCTGAACACAGTGGTGCCTTACCGAAATGACATTTATTACCGCGAACGGCCCACGCTGGCCATTCCGGCTCCTAACGTGCTGAAGATCAACGACGAAATTGGATTTAATCCCGCGCTGGCTTCGTTGAAATCGCTCTACGACGATGGCTTGGTGACGGTCATCAACAACGTGGGCTACCCCAACCCCGACCGGTCGCATTTCCGGTCGATGGACATTTGGCAAACGGCCAGTGGGGCAGACCAGTACCTGCCCACGGGTTGGGTGGGCCGGTACCTGGATGCGGCCTGCGCCGGTGCCGCCCCCCGCCAGCCCTACAAGGCCATTGAGGTAGACGACACCCTGAGCCTGGTCCTGAAAGGCAACAGCCTGAACGGCCTGGCCATGCTGAACCCGCAAAAATTGTTCAATCAAACCCAAAATGGGCTGGTGAAGGGCCTGGCCAACGCTCACCCCGCCCAGCCGGAGGGCAACGCTACGTACCTGTACAAAACCCTGGCCGAAACGGTCTCGTCGGCGGCGTATGTGTATGCTAAATCGGCGCGGATGGCCCGCCCCGTGGGCACAACAAACCACACGTACCCGGCCACGGAACTGGGCAACCGGTTGAAGACGGTGGCCGAACTGATTCAGTCGGGTGTGGGCACGAGCGTCTATTACATTTCCATTGCCGGTTTCGACACGCACATCAATCAGGCGGGGCAGCAGGAGCGGTTGTTGCGGCACTATGCCGAAGCCGTGAAAGCGTTTATGGACGAGATGAAGGCTACCAACCGCCACAACGACGTACTGCTGATGACGTTCTCGGAGTTTGGTCGCCGGGTGAAGGAAAACGCCAGCCGGGGCACCGACCACGGCACGGCCAACAGTGTGTTTTTGGTAGGTGGCGGGCTGAAACCGGGCCAAGGCGGGCCGGGAGACCTGTTCAACCAGGCCCCCGACCTAACCAACCTCGATGACGGTGATCTGCGCCATACCATCGATTTCCGACGCATTTACGCCACGCTGCTCCGTCAGTGGCTCAACGCCAACGATGTAGCCATTCTGGGCCGGAAATTCGAGCTGCTCGGTCTTGTTTAACGGAATACCAACCATTTACTGGCTCAAAAAATAAACCCCCAACAACCTGACAGGCAGATTGTTGGGGGTTTTTGTTGTAGCGGGGAGCAGGATCGAACTGCCGACCTTAGGGTTATGAATCCTACGCTCTAACCATCTGAGCTACCCCGCCGGGACGATCCCACAAAAGTACGCAAAATCAGACCGGGCGCAAAAAAGTGCGTTGACATTCGCAAAAATTTTCGTTTACCTTTGCCAATACCCCCTTCGCCACCAGAATCGCTATGGAGAAAGTAAAATTTGTGACTGAATACGAACTGCGGGCGTCTCCCAAAATGCTCTTTCCCTACATCAGCACGGCGTCCGGGCTGTCGCAGTGGTTTGCCAGTAAGGTCAATACCATGCCCGAACAGCGATTCGACTTTCAGTGGGATAACGAAAGCCACATTGCCCGGCAGGTGTCGATGCGGCAGAATAAGGGTGTCCGGTTCGAGTTTCTGGATACGGCTGAAAACGGGCATGATAATAACTTTGTCGAGTTTCGCGTTGACCAGTCCGAACTTACCCAGTCTACATATCTGCGCATCACCGACTACTCCTCAACCAGCGATGAGGACGAACTCAAAGACCTGTGGGACGGTTTGATGGACAAGCTGAAGGAGATCGTCGGTAGTTAAAAATGGTTAAATGCGTGATGAATAATGACCGCTGCTACGTTATCATGCAGGCCCGTTCCGCATTGTTCATCCCATGAAGAAAATTGACAAGTTGGTGCTCGGCTCGTTCTGGGGGCCGTTCTTTCTCACTCTTGGCGTCGTCATTTTCATTTTCCTGATGCGGCTGCTGATGTTCTACATCGACGAGTTCGTTTCCAAGGACCTCGATCTGGCTACGTTCGGCCTTCTTCTTTTCTACTTCGCCTTGCTCACCGTCCCGACCGCGCTCCCGCTGGCGGTATTGCTGTCGTCGCTGATGACGTTCGGTAACCTCGGCGAGTTTTTTGAGCTGACAGCCCTCAAAAGCGCCGGTATCTCGCTCACCCGCGCCATGCGCCCGCTGCTGATTGTGGCAATCTTTATTAGCGCATTCTCCTTCTGGTTCAATAACAGCGTCTCGCCCTGGGCTAATCTTAAGGGCTATAGTCTGCTGTATGACATAAAAACGGCCAAAGCGACGCTGAACCTGAAAGAAGGCATTTTCTACAACGACCTGCCGGGCTACAGCATCAAAGTGGATCGTAAGGTGAAAGCCGCCGAGGGAAGCACAACCGGCGACCTGCTTAAGGGATTAGTGATTTATAAGCACCCCACGAGTGGTGTTGAAACGGGTAACCGCGAGATAATCTTAGCTGATTCGGGGCGGATGTACACCAGCGAAGACCGCAGCTACCTTGTTTTTGAACTCTTCAACGGCAACGATTACCAGGAATACACC
>JAYUKZ010000027.1:0-20149 GCA_043763995.1 Fibrella sp. | reverse complement strand
GGTAGCGTAGCCCCAGCGTGTAGTAGCTGCCGCGCCGGTAGTCCTGAAAACGGGGGTCGGTGGCGCGGTCGAATTTCAGGTCTTTCTTGTTGGGGTCGTCCTGCAAATAGAGCACCGCCTGGTTGAGCAAATCAGACACGCCCGCCGTGAGCGAAAGCCGCTCGGTGATGTCGCGGCTGATGGTCAGGTCAATGGTGTGGCGGGGCATTTCCACCACCTCCGAGTAGGGCGGATTGGTGCCGCTGCCCACAAACATGATCCGGGGGCCAAACACGTTGTAGAGGGCCGACACCTGCCAGCCTTTGGTGTTGTAATACAACCCCGTGTTTACCACATACGGCGATTGGCCCTGCAACTGCCGGTTGGGAGTCCAGGACGCGCGGCCATCTACGGCCACCTGACTCTGAATCAGCGATCCGTTGAAGAGTACCGTCAGGTTTTTGAAGAACCTGCCGCCCAGAAAATCGAGCCGCTTGCGGATGTCCAGTTCCACGCCCGCCGCGTAGGCACTCGGCGCGTTGATATACGTGAAGGCAAGGTTAATAGTATTGGCAACGCTGGATTCGATGGGATTCTGGAATCTTTTGTAGAACACGCCGAAGTGTACGTTCTCGCCATCGGAGGGGTAATATTCGTACCGCAGGTCGAAATTGTCGATATCGGCCACTTTCAGAACCGCTCCCGGCGACCCGTTGCCCGCCGTGGGGTTAAACAACGACCCGTAGGTAAGGGCGTTGAGGTCAAAATCGTAATACACAAACGGTGCCCACTCCCGGAATTCGGGGCGGTTCAGGGTACGGCCATACGCCGCCCGAATCAGGGCTTTCTCGGTCAGGTTGTAGCTCACGTTTACCGAAGGCAACAGCTTGTTGGTCACGTCGTTTTCAATGATGGGTGCCCCGTTCAGACCCGCCACAATAGATTGCACGTTGTGCTCGAAGCGGGCACCCACCAGCACGTTGAGTTTCTCGGTCTTGTAGTTGGCCGACAGGTACCCCGCCGCCAGCCGGTTGGTTGCGTCGTAAGAGTAGTTTGGTTTCACGCCCGGCCTGATGGAGATACTGGCTCCGTCTTCCTCGAAACCAAAACCAGCTCCCCGCTCCACGTTGGCGGTGTTAAAAATTTCGCCGATGGGCTTGGCCAGCAACGTGTTGTAATTGGGGTTCAGGTTTGAAAGCGAATAGCCGAACAGCCGCGCCACAAACCGGCGGTCTTTATTTTCGATATACGTACCTGCGCCAAATTCCAGCTTCTCACCAATTTTCTGTTTGATGTTCAGGTTGCCGCTGTAGATGGTCTCGTCTAGTTTCTGGTACAGCCTTGACCCCGAAAACAGGTTCACGCCGCTGGTAAACAGAATGGCCTGGCGGCTGGTGGCGTTATATTCGGTGCGGCGCAGATCCGGCTCGTCTTTGTTCGATTTGGCGTAGCCCAGCACCCAGTCGATAGACAGGCCACCTTTGAAATCGATGCTGTGCGTACCGGCCAATTGCCCGTTGTAGACCAACCGGCTCTGGTAGCCCTGCGAATAGCTGTACTTGGTTTGGTTCACGCCCTCTTCGTCGAACTGGTCGCGGAGCGTGACCTGGTTGCGCGAAATCTGGTTGAACATATTGCGGAATTCGAGCTTGGTGCCATTGCCCAGCGAGAGCACAAAGTTCTGGAGCAGCCCCAGCCGCACGTTGTTGCTGAACTGCTGATCACGGTTCAGTACGTTATTCTGAAACACATCTAACCGGCTGATGTTGAAGGCTGTGTTGGTGTTGGAATAGCTGATGGCCGAAAGGCTCCCCAAGGTTTTCTGGCCTAGTTTAAGCCCCGTGAGGTAGCTGAGGTTGAACCGAAAATCGGGCAGGGCGGGGCTGGTGCTGATGGGGTAGGTGTTGGGAAACGATTTGGCCTGCGCCGTTGGAATCACGCCGTTTCCGTCGGCCACGGCGGTGGGCGTTTGGCGGTCAAGCGCACCGAAACCGAGCCAGTCTTTCGACCCGCGCACGTCCTGCTGGAAATCATTGAAAGTAGTACCGGCGCGGTAGCCGCCACTGAAACTGACGTTCAACGACCGTTCGGAGTAGCTCGGCTGGCGGGTGTATACTTTCACCATGCCACCGGCAAAATCGCCGGGGAGTTCGGGGGCGGGGGTTTTGAAAATCAGCACCCGGTCCAGCAGGTTCGAGGGAATAATATCGAACGAAAACGCTTTGCGGTCGGTCTCCGAACTGGGGGCCACGGCATCGTTGAGCCACACGGTATTATAGCGGTCGTTCAAGCCCCGGATGTTGATGAACCGGTTATCAACAATGGTCACGCCCGGAATCCGGCGGACTACCTCTGCCGCGTCGCGGTCTTGCGATTTAATGATTTGTTCGGCAGAAACGCCGCTAACCACCTGTTGCGCCTGCCTGATCTGGGCAATCACGGCTACCTCGGTGTTTCGGGCGCGTTGTGCCCGCACCACCACTTCCATCAGGCTTTTCTGGTCGGTGGCCAGGCTGGTGTTCAGGAGCGTAATCTTGTCCGATTCAACCGTGAGGTTGGGTATTTCGGTGGTTTGGTAGCCTACCGCCGAGAGCACCAATGTGTATACCCCCACCGGTACCCGGTTAATGACAAAGTTGCCTTCAATATCCGTGGCGGCTCCTTGCGTAGTGCCCTTGACCAGCACGGTGGCCCCAATCATAGCATCTTTGGTGAGCAGGTCGGTCAGTTGACCTTTAATGATACCGGGTGTTTGCGCCCAGGCCGTTGAACCAGCCAACATTCCTGCCAGTAGCAGCAGACAGATACCGTATTTGTGTAGCATAAACGGGTTTTTGATTGCCATTTGGCTGATTGTCAAGCTTTCGCCGTAGGGAGAAGCTGCGAATCAGACAACCTTAAAACAGGGGTGATTTAATGCCGCAAAGATACCGCCCCCGTTTGCGCCTGCCCGTTACCGAATTGTTACCTGAATGTTATGTATTAAACTGGCTGGTTAATATACAAATGTTATAAACTCGCCCGGTACTACCGATGCTGAACCGGGACGTACCAGGCCGGATTATAACCGTTTCATAACATTGAGCCAACGCAGAGGTAACATGAAGCGTCTACTTTTGCATTCGAAAAAAGCAGTCGGCTCTGGCCTCTGACGTTCTTATAGTTCAATTCATATTGGTGTCGCAATAAAAGCTGGAAGCCCTGTTTCCGGCTTTTTTATTGCCCTACTTTTTGCCCGTCATTCGGCACCGGTCACTGCAATAAATTACGTTATCCCAGTCGCGCTCCCATTTTTTGCGCCAGGCAAAAGGCCGTTGGCAAACAGGACACATCTTGGTGGGCAGTTCAGATTTTTTGCGCATACAGCCCCCTAACCCCCAAAGGGGGAACTGAGTTCGCCGCAAAAGCTTCGCTTGCGGCAGCAATGGCCGCGAACTCAGTTCCCCCTTTGGGGGTTAGGGGGCTTTTAGGGCTTATATGCGAATTGGTATCATTAACGTCTCGGACCGGGCCAGTGCGGGGGTCTACGAAGACATTCCGGGCAAGGCTGTGGTGGCGTTGCTGACCAAATGGCTCACCTCGGCCTGGGAACCCGTGTACCGAGTTATACCCGACGAACAAGCGCAACTGGAAGCGGCCATGATTGAGATGGCCGACCAACAGGGGTGTTGCCTGGTCATAACCACAGGCGGCACCGGCCCGGCCCTGCGCGACGTAACGCCGGAAGCAACCGAGGCTGTTTGCCAGAAAATGTTGCCCGGTTTTGGCGAACTGATGCGCCAGGAAAGCCTCCGGTACGTACCTACGGCTATTTTGTCGCGCCAAACGGCGGGCATCCGCAACAGCACGTTAATCCTGAACTTGCCCGGAAAACCTACAGCCATTGGCCAATGCCTGAGCGCAGTTTTCCCGGCAATACCCTATTGTATTGAGTTGATTGATGGCCCGTTGCTGACCACCGACGAAACGGTGATGCCCGTTTTCAGGCCTAAAACCTGACCTTACCGGCGTTTTCCCCGAACGGTATCGATGCGAGACATACCGCTTCGGCGAACTGAATCGGGCAGGGTTCTGCGGTCTTGCCGCCGCCGCCCAATGGTATCTACCCGGCTGGGTACACTAAGGCTCTGCGGGGGCGTAGGCCGGGCCGTGGTGCCTGGTTTGCGGGGTTGCGACTGGGCAACGGTGTCGGGGGCGAGTAGCCCCAAAATAAGCAAAAACGTATGCATCCTGGGTGTGTAATGAACAAACGGCCTGCCTGGGGTGTGCCAGGCAAGGCCGTTCGGTAACTAAAAACTATTACGGATTCGTTGTAGGATTGGGACGGGTCATGGTGCGGTTTGTGTTCTTCGATTTAGACCGGTTACGACCTTTGGCGCGGTTCATGGAGCCACCGGTGCGGTTGCCCTCCATTTGGTCCATAGTAGTACGGTCGGTAGAACGCGTACGGTTATTCTGCATTTGTCCGTCCTGCATGGTGCGGTCCTGTTGGGTAGGGTAGCTACCGGTCGATCCGCTACGCGGGGTTCCGTTTCTCATCGTTCCCGTGCCCTGGTTTTGGCCACTCTGCATGGTGCCGTCAGTACTGCGGGTACCGGGCTGAGTTTGGTACGTACCTGAGTTGTTGTCGGTGCCACTGCTTTGCGAAGGTGTACCCATTTGGGATGATCCCGTGCCTGAACCCGTTGACCCGGTACCCATACCAGACCCGGTTGACCCTGTGCCTGTACCGGTTGACCCTGTGCCGGTTGAGCCGCTACCGCTTGAACCCGTACCAGTACCTGAACCGGTTGGCGGTGTGGCGGGCGAGGTTTGGGCAGTGGCGGTGAGGGTCAGTCCTGCCATCAGCAGCGCACCCATTACGATTACTTTATTCATGACGTTAAGTTGGTTATATCTATCGGTTTAATCGATTGATACTAGCTTAACGACTGGTGCAACCGGATGTTGGCTTTTACTGAGCCAACGGTATTTTTGACGCAAAGATCAACATTTGGTCATTAATATGTTTATTTTTTCAGGGCATTGTACAAAATTTCGGCGGGGTGTTGCGCCACCCGACCCGTCCCGTCCTTAATCTGGTGGCGGCACGACGTACCGGGCACGGCCAGTAACGTACCAGGCGGCGCAGCCCGCACGGCGGGGAAGAGCACCAGTTCACCAATCTGCATCGAGAGGTCATAGTGCTCGTGCTCATAGCCAAAAGACCCTGCCATGCCGCAACACCCCGATGGGATCACTTCCACGGTGTAATTTATTGGTAATGAAAGTGTTGTCACGGCAGTATCGAGCAGGGTAAGGGCTTTTTGGTGGCAATGGCCGTGCAATTTCACGGTTCTGGTTTCGGCGGTAAACTGGTCGGGCCGGATTCTGCCCGCCGTGGTTTCGCGGGCCACCCATTCTTCCAGCAGGTACGTATGCGCCGCAATCTGGCGGGCATCGGCCTTTAGTTCATCGGGCACCAGGTCTGGGTATTCGTCGCGGAAGGTCAGGATGGCTGAGGGTTCCAGGCCCACCAGCGGCGCATGGGCAGTGACTAGCCCGCGCAGGGCCAGCACGTTCTGGATGGCTAGTTTTTTGGCTTCGCGCACAAACCCTTTCGAGAGGTACGTCCGGCCACTTTCGGCGTGCGGAGGCAGCAGCGCCCGGTAGCCCAGGGCCTGCATCAGTTTCACCGCCGTTTCGCCCACCCCGCCATCGTTGAAACGAGTAAATTCGTCTATGAATAAATGAACGGCACCCACTTCCGGCGTTTTCGCTGGTTCCAGGTACGTTGGGCGGAAGGGCCGCAGAGGGGGCATGGTGCGGTTGGGGTGGAAACCCACCACCCGGTTGGCCAGCCGCCGCAGAGCGGGCGTGTTGTAGATGGCCCCATACGCCCAGGGCACCCAACTGGCCAGCCGCATGAGTTTGGCGAAATGGCCCACCAGCCGCGCCCGCACCGGAACGCCCCCCCGGTCGTACTGCGCCTGGGTAAATTCGGCTTTCATGCGGGTCATGTCTACGCTGCTGGGGCATTCGGCCTGGCACGCTTTGCACGACAAACACAGGTCGAGCACGTCTTTCACGGCGGCGGCGGACGTGGGGTTGGTGTAGTAGTGGCGCAGCATGTTGGCCCGCGCCCGCGTGGTGTCGTGCTCGCGGCGGGTGGCCATGTAGCTGGGGCACATAGTGCCGCCGGAGTGGTGCGTTTTGCGGCAATCACCTGACCCTGAGCACTTTTCGGTCGCTTCCAGTAGCCCCCCCGCCGCACTGAAATCGAAGATGGTGGCGGGTTGGGGCGTGTGCGTGTCGGCTTCGTAGCGCAGGTACGTGTTCATGGGCGGCGGGTCAATGATTTTGCCGGGGTTGAACAGGCCGTGGGGGTCCCAGAGGGTTTTGAGGTCGCGGCAAAGCTGGTAATTTTCCGGCCCCAGCATGTAGGCAATAAATTCGCCGCGCAACCGCCCGTCGCCGTGTTCGCCGGAGAGCGAGCCGCCGTATTTTTTCACCAGCGTGGCCGTGTCCTGCAACAAGGCCCGGAAGGTGGTGCGGCCCGGCGTGGTTTTCAGGTCAATGAGGGGCAGCACGTGCAGTTCGCCCGCCCCGGCGTGGGCCGAAAACTCCAGGTCGAGGCCGTGGTTGGCTTTGGCCATCGCCGTCAGTTCGTCAATATAATCAGGTAAATCGGCGGGGGCCACGGCGCAGTCTTCAATGACGTTGGCCGGTTTTTCGGTGCCGGGAATATTGTACATGATGCTGAGGCCCGCCTTGCGCAAGGCCCACGGCTTTTTGGTCTCGTCGCCGGTCAGGACGGGGTAGGCATAGCCGAGGTTTTTCGCCCGCAGGGCCGCCACAAAACCGGTTGTTTGTTCCGAAACGGCCTGCTCGGTTTCGCCGAAAAACTCGACCATCAGCACCGCCTTTGGCCCGCCGGTTTGGGGGTGGTCTTCCACAAAAATCCGGTTTTTGGCCTGTTCGGTGTTGGTTTTGGTCAGTTGCAGAATGTAATCGTCTACCAGTTCGGAGGCCCAGCAGCCGTGGTCGAGGGCTACCAAATTGGCCTCCAACGATTGCCGAAGGGTCTGGAAGTGGGCGCACACCAAACCAACGTACCTGGGCGGCAGGGGCAGCAAATTCAGTTTGGCTTCGGTAATGAAACACAGCGTCCCCTCCGACCCCGCCACCAGCCGGGCCAGGTTGATGCCCGGTTCCAGCAGCGCATCCAGGGCATAGCCGGTGTTGCGGCGGGTTACGCCGGGGTTGGGGTAGCCCGCCCGGATTTGCGCCCCCACGGCAGGGTCGGCCAGCCAGCCCTGCACCTGCCGGTAAATGGCCTGTTCCAGGGGGCTGACCACGTTTTCGCCCCGGCATTTAGCCGCAAAGGCTTCGTCGGTCAGTTGGCCAAACGTGACCTCGGCCCCGTCTGAGAGCACGGCCCGCACCGATAGCAGGTGGTCGCGGGTGGTGCCCCACACAATGGAGTGCAGCCCGCAGGAGTTGTTGCCTACCATGCCGCCAATCATGGCGCGGCTGGCGGTGCTGGTTTCGGGGCCAAAAAACAGGCCGTAGGGTTTCAGGGCCAGGTTCAGATCATCGCGAATTACGCCGGGCTGCACCCGCACCCACCGCTCCTCGGCGTTGATTTCCAGAATCTTATCGAAATAAACGCCCACGTCGGCCACCATGCCGTTGCCCACCACCTGCCCCGCCAACGACGTACCGGCGGCGCGGGGAATGAGGCCCAGCGGCGCACCGGGCCGGGTGTGGGTGCGGGCAAAACGCACCAGCCGTTTAATGTCATCAATGTTGCGCGGAATGGCTACGGCCACGGGCAGTTCCTGATACACCGACGCATCGGTGGCGTAGAGCAGCCGTTGCGCCCGGTCGGTGGTGGAATCGGTACTGTAAAGCTCCCCCTCGAACCCGTGGCGGAGGGCCGCAAAAGGCAGCCCGGTTGTTGTCTGAACCATTGGCTAAAGGTACGGTGGTTAGGGGATGCTGTTCAGGATTTTTAATCCTGAACCGGATAACTGCGCGTTTGCAACGCGTTTTTACATTTAATGCCGTGCCGTTTTCGTTCAGATTTGTTCAGACGCGTTGCAAACGCTTTGTTATCCGGTTCAGGATTGCAAATCCTGAACAGCATTGAACAGCCGCTTCTACGAAGAGTGGTCGCTGACGATGAGCCATTGACCGTTTATTTTTCGCCAGAGTAGCGTGAAATGCCCCCCGGCGTTGCCCACGTCGGGGCGGGTCAGTTGCCATTTGCCAATGACGTAGGCCGTGGTGGGGGTCAGCACGTCGAGTTTCAGGATGGTGAACGCCAGCGTGCCCATTTGCTCACGGGTGGGGTAGCGTTTTTGGTAGTTGGCCAGGGTGGCGGCATAGCCGTAGGTGATGCCGTTTTTGCCCACAAACGTCAGCGAATCAGACGGCCAATAACCGTGCATAAACGCGTCAATCCGGCCCGCATTCCAGTCGGTGGTTTGGCGGGCCAATGTGCTCAGAATCGCCTGGCGGGCGGGGGTGGGGCGGGGGGCGGGGCGGGCTAGTGCGGGGTAAGTCAGCAGGGCTGCCAGGAGGCAGGGCATCAGGAAGGGTCTCATAATTTTTGGCGAACTTTGGGGCATGAAAAAGCTGCTCGAATTTTACCGGGAATATAAGCCCTACATCTTTTCCGACGGCTGGTACTACGTGTTTATGCTGGTGTTGCTGGCGTTGATGTTCCTCTTTTTCGCCTGAAAATGCCCGCTACCGATCTCCTCGTTCTTCTCAACCCGCTCTCAGGTACGTTGCCGTTGGCCCAAAAAGAGGCCCTACAAACGTTCATTGCCACCCAGGCCCGCGCCCACGCCTACACCCCCGACGTGGTGATGACCGCCCACGCCGGTCAGGCTACAGAACTTGCCGCGCAAGCCACCAAAGCGGGTATCAGGCGGGTGCTGGTGGTGGGCGGCGACGGCACCATCAACGAGGCCGCCCGCGCCCTGCGGCACACGGCCACGGCCCTGGGCATTGTGCCCATGGGGTCGGGCAACGGGCTGGCGCGGCACCTGGGTTTGCCCATGAACCCCCAAAAAGCCGTGTTGCGGGCGTTGGGCGGAAAACCCGTACTGATTGATAGCGGCGAGCTGAACGACCACCCGTTTTTTTGCACCGCCGGGTTGGGTTTTGAGGCGTATGTAGCCCACGAATTTGCCAAACAGCCCGTGCGCGGCCTTCAAACCTACATCCGAACGGCCTACCGGGCGTTTTGGCGGTACAAACCCGCCGAGTATGTGGTGGACGGAAAACCGGTTGGGGCGTTGTTTTCGCTTACCGCCGCCAACGCCGGGCAGTTTGGCAATAACGCCTGGATTGCCCCCACGGCCAACATTGCCGACGGGCAACTGGAGCTGTGCCAAATCAGGCCGTTTCCGGGGCCGATGGTCAGTGTGCTGGGTTGGCAACTGTTTCGTAAATCGTTGAACGGCTCGGCCTACTGGTCAGGTACGTCTGTTACCGGGGCTACCCTGCAAAGTACGGCCCCGCTGCTGGCCCACGCCGATGGTGAGCCGTTGCACCTACCCGGCCACACGGCCACCGTGCGGGTACTGCCGGGGAGTTTACTGGTCTTATTATGAGCGAGTTATGAGTAAAAAAAACTACACGGGCATTGTCTATTCGACCAACCCCGACCATGAATTCAACACCGATGCCGACCCGGAAGCCGACACCCTGCCGCCGCAACAACAGCCGTTGAAGGTCTGGCTCGACCGCCGGAGTGGGGGCAAGGTAGTTACCGCCGTGCGCGGTTTCGTGGGCACCGCCACCGACCTGGCCGAGTTGGGCAAACAGCTAAAAACCGCTTGCGGCACCGGCGGCACCGTGAAAGACGGCGAAATCCAGATTCAAGGCGACCACCGCGAGAAGATTCTGACGTACCTGACGGGTAAAAAATACGCGGCGAAAAAAGCAGGCGGGTAGTGAGGAGAATCTGGGCCATGCACGTTATAAATAAACCCGTAACCAATGGATTATCAATTACTTATCTCTAATTTAATCAACCCAACCCTGCTTTTTTTTCTGTTGGGAATTCTGGCCACTGTCATAAAAAGTGACTTGGAAATACCTGCGGCTTCCAGCAAGTTTATCTCGCTTTATCTGCTGTTTGCCATTGGGTTCAAGGGCGGGCAAGAACTGGCGCATAGCCCCTTTGACGCTGAGATTATTTACTCCATTTTGTTCGGACTTTTTCTTTCGTCAGCCATTCCGATTTATACTTTTTTCATTCTGAAACGGAAAATTTCTATCAGCGATGCCGGGGCAGTGGCGGCTACCTACGGCTCGGTCAGTGCCGTGACGTTTGTGTCGGCGGTGTCGTACCTAGAGATGCAGCAAATTCCCTACGGCGGGCATATGGTGGCCGTGATGGCGTTTATGGAGTCACCGGCCATTATTGTGGGGGTGATTCTGATGTCGCGGTATGAAAAAGAGGGTAGCGGCAGGATGAGTATGCTGTCCATCGTCCGGCATTCGTTCACCAACGGCAGCGTAGTTTTAATTTTGGGCAGTCTGCTCATCGGCCTCATTGCCGACAGCAAACAGGCCGAGGGCATTAAGCCCTTCACGACCGATATTTTCAAAGGATTTCTGGCCCTTTTTCTCCTGGAGATGGGCATGGTAACGGCCAAACGGTTTGCCGCTTTCCGAAAATACGGCCTGTTTTTGACTGTGTTTGCCGTGCTTATCCCCGCGCTGAACGGGTGCGTGGTGGCGTTTGTCAGCAGCCTCGTTACCCACAACGTAGGCAACCGGTTCATCTTCGCCATTTTGGCGGCAAGTGCCTCTTACATTGCCGTGCCCGCCGCCATGAAACTAGCCGCCCCCAAAGCTGACCCCGGCCTCTACATCCCGATGGCTTTGGGCGTAACATTCCCGGTCAATATCTCGGTCGGCATGCCGCTCTACTACGCCATCGTCACGCATTTTTGACCGCGCTGTTTTGCCGAGCCGTAGAGACCGGTACGCCGGCGCGGCAACACTTGCGTCTGGGTAGTGCGCGAAGCATTTTTTCAGCGTAAGGCTTCGCGCTGGCCTGAGACGCGAGTGTCGCGTCTCTACAGTACGCCACCAACGTACCTGACAATAGCCCTACCTATGCCAACGATCAGGGCCGCCCCCCCGTAGAGACGCGATACCTCGCGTCTCTACAGGAGGGTCTGAACCAGCAAATACGCGTTCAGGGCGATGATGATGGCGGTTACAGACCAGGCCAGGATGCGTATCCAGACGGGGTTGGCGAAACGGCCCATTTTCTGGCGGTCATTCGTGAACAATACCAGCGGCACCACGGCAAAACTGAGTTGGAGCGAGAGGATTACCTGGCTCAGTACCAGCAGTTCGGAGGTGCCGCGCTCGCCGTAAATCAGGGCTACCACTAGGGCGGGCACAATGGCAATGAGCCGCGTGACGAGCCGCCGCAGCCAGGGTTTCAGGCGGATGTTGAGAAACCCCTCCATCACGATCTGCCCCGCCAACGTACCAGTGAGGGTGCTGTTTTGGCCCGCCGCAAGCAACGCCACGGCAAAGAGTATACTGGCCAGTTTCACACCCAAAATGGGGTCCAGCAGGCGGTGGGCATCGGTGATGTCGGCCACGGTTTGGTTGCCTGAAAAGTGGAACGTGGCCGCCGCCAAAATCAGAATGGCGGCGTTGATGAAGAAAGCCAGCAGGAGCGAAACCGTCGAGTCGATGGTGGCGAATTTGATAGCACTTGCGCGGCCCGTGTTGGTGCGGGGGAAGGCGCGGGTTTGCACAATGCTGGAATGCAGATACAGGTTGTGGGGCATGACGGTGGCCCCCAAAATGCCAATGGCGATGTAAAGCATTCGGGGGTTGGTCACAATTTCCAGACGGGGGAGTAGCCCGCCCATGATTGCCTGAATATTGGGCCGCGACACCAGCAGTTCGTAGGCAAAACAACTTAAGATGATGAAAATCAGGCCCGCCACAATTAATTCTATAAGCCTGAAACCTTTGTTTTGGAGGTACAACAGCAGCAGCACGTCAACGGCCGTGATGATGATGCCCACCGGCAACGGCAGACCAAAAAGCAGGTTTAGGGCAATGGCCGAACCGATGACTTCGGCCAGATCGGTGGCGGCAATGGCAATTTCGGCCAGCACCCAGAGGCCAATGCCCACCGGGCGGCTGTAATGGTCGCGGCACGCCTGGGCCAAATCACGGCCGGTGGCGATGCCCAATTTGAGCGAGAGGTGTTGAAGCAGGATGGCAAACAAATTGGAGATCAGCACCACCGACAGCAGCGTGTAGCCAAACCGTGCCCCCCCGGCAATGTCGGTAGCCCAGTTGCCGGGATCCATGTAGCCCACGGCCACCATCAGGCCGGGCCCAGCGTAGGCTTTCAGGGTGCGGAAAAAGCCCGCCCCCACCGGCACGGGCACACTGGCATGCACCTCCGGTAACGACTGTGTGAAAAGATCCTGCCTCCAGGTCATGCGTTTTTTAGACTACTCTAAAAATAAATTCTTATTACTCGAAAAACTACATTTACGGCAGTTCTGTTCACGCTCCAGGAATAAACGCGGAAATAACCCCCGCCGACTGTATGCCGACCCTGTCGTTCACCGAGGAAAACTACCTGAAAACGATCTACGCCCTGGCCAACCGGCAACCGGGCGAGGTGACGACCAACGCCCTGGCCGAGATGACCGCCACCCGCGCCGCCTCGGTCACAGACATGCTTAAACGCCTGGCCGACAAGGAGTTGATTCACTACCGAAAATACCAGGGCGTACACCTCACGGCGGAAGGCGAACGCCTGGCCCTGGCCATTATTCGGCGGCACCGGCTTTGGGAAGTGTTTTTGGTCGAAAAACTGGGCTTTGGCTGGGATCAGGTGCACGACATGGCCGAAGAACTGGAACACGTGCGGTCGGAGGAGCTGGTGGCCCGGCTGGATACGTACCTGAACTACCCCCGTTTCGACCCCCACGGCGACCCCATACCCAACCCCGCCGGCAGGATGCCCGCCACCACCTACCAAAAACTGGCCGACCTGTTGCCCGGCAATGAGGCCCGCGTCATGGGCGTGCTGGACCACTCGGCGGCGTACCTCCAACACCTGGATGCCTGCGGGCTGGCGTTGGGGTGCGTTGTTAATGTTTCGGAAATAAACGCCTTCGACCAGTCTATGCGCGTCACCATTGGCCCCGGCCCGGCGTTGTTCATCAGCCACGAGGTGGCCAAAAACCTGCTTGTCTCCTGATGAAAATTCTTGACCGCTATATCCTGAAACGCTTTTTGCAGACCTACTTTTTTGTGGTGCTGCTCATTGTGCTGATTGTGTGCGTGGTGGATTACACCGAAAAAGTGGACGATTTTCGGAAACGCGCCGCCCCCGCCGGGGCCATCCTATTCGACTATTACCTGAATTTTATTCCGCACTGGGCCAACCTCATCAGCCCGCTCATGGTCTTTATTGCTACCGTCTTTATGACCTCGCAGTTGGCCGCCCGCATCGAAATCATTGCCATCCTGAGTAGCGGCATCAGTTTTGTGCGGTTGCTGGTGCCCTACATCATGGGCGCACTGGTGCTGGGCGTGTTGAGTTACTACATGGTTAATTACCTCATTCCCAGGGCCAACAAAACACGTATTGCCTTTGAATTGAAGTACACCAAAGATGCCTATACCTACACGGGCCGCAACGTACACATGAAACTGGCCCCCCATGTGTATGCCTATCTGGAAAGCTATAACAACCTCAATAACACTGGCTATAAGTTTACGCTGGAGGAAGTACGCGGCACCGACCTGCGCCAAAAACTCTCTGCCGACCGCATTGAATGGGACACCAAAAAGGGCAAATGGGCCATCTACGACTACCAGGTACGTCGGTTCGATGCCCAACAGCGCGAAACCCTCACGCCCGGCACCCGCATAGACACCACGCTGAACATGAAACCGTCGGACTTCGATTCGGATTTCAGCCTTTTTGAAACCCTGACCAAACCCGAACTCGACCAGTACATTGCCCTCATCAACAGCCGGGGTGCCGACGGGGTGCAGACGTACCTGCTGGAAAAATACACCCGCGACACCCGCCCTTTCGCCATCGTGATTCTGACCATCATCGGCGTAATTATGTCGGCCCGGAAAAGCAGGCGTGGCGTAGGCTGGCAGGTAGCGTTGGGGTTCATTCTGGCCTTTGTGTATATTCTGTTCTATATGCTGGCCAAAGGCGTGGCCGAATCGGGGGCCATCAGCCCGGTGTTGGCCGTGTGGTTGCCCAATCTTATCTTCGCCGGAATCGGCCTGGTGCTCTACAACACCATTCCGAGGTAAGTTTCTGCCCCTATGCCCGCCCTGCGCCATTACCTCCACCTGCATTTTATTGTCTTCATCTGGGGGTTCACGGCCATTTTGGGGTTGCTGTTGGAACCCCTGGGTACGCCCGCGCTGGTGGTGTGGCGCACGGGGTTGGCCGCGCTGGGGCTGGCGGTGGTGGTGGCGGCAAGGCTGGGGCAACCCCCCGCCGGTGCGCCGCCCCTCACAAGCCGCCAACGTACCAGCGACCGCCGCCGTATGCTGGCCACCGGCGGACTGATTGCCCTGCACTGGTTCACGTTTTTTTTGGCGGCGCGGCTGGCCAATGCGTCGGTGTGTCTGGCGGGCATGGCCACCAGTTCGCTGTGGGCATCGGTGCTTGAGCCGCTGTTGCTGAAACGGGCCATCAACCGCCTGGAAGTGCTCATGGGCGCGGTGGTGCTACTGGGCCTGTACCTCATTTTCCGGTTCGAGTTCGACAAGGGGCTGGGGCTGGCCGTGGCGGTGTTTTCGGCCATGCTCGGTGCGCTGTTTACCATCATCAACAGCGGCTTTGCCCAACGCCACGACTCGCTCCAGATCTCGGCCCTGGAAATGGGGGGCGCGTTTCTGACTTCGTTATTGTTTTTCCCGTTTCTGGCCGGGTTGGTGCCGGGCCACGGGCCAGTGGTGTGGGCCGAACTGCTGCCCCAACGGCCCGACCAATGGCTGTGGCTGGGGGTGCTGGCGTTTGTCTGCACGGTCTACGCCTACACCGCCGGACTGGGGCTGCTGCGCCGTTTTTCGCCCTACATGGCCATCCTGACCATTAACCTGGAGCCGGTCTACGGTATTTTGCTGGCCGTGCTGATCTTCAACGACCGCGAACGGATGACTCCCGGTTTTTACGTGGGCACCCTGGTTATTTTGCTGGCCGTGTTGGCCTACCCGTTTTTGGCCAAAAAAGAATAGGCTACGGCCTAATACCACGTACCTGGCCGCTGTGGGGCCGTTTTTTTTGTTCTCTATCCATGACTCACCCGCTTTTGGCCCGCCTGTCGCTTTTAGCCGCCTACGCCCTAGCCGCGCTGGCGTTCGTGCCGCTGTTGTGGCTTTCCTATTACAGTCACCCCTCTGCCGCCGACGATTTTTGCTTTGCCGATACCGCCCAACGCTACGGTTTCTGGCAGGCGCAGCAATATTATTACGATGGCTGGACGGGCCGCTATTTTTCCAACTTTCTGGTGCACGGCAGTCCGTTGGTGTGGGGTTGGTATGGTGGGTTCAAGCTGGTGCCGTTGGCGGCGGCGGGGGGCTGGGTGGCGGGGGCCTACCTGTTTTTGGCCCAGGCTCTGCGCGGTTTGCTGCCTGCCGCCCACCGCCGCCACACGGCTTTTTTGCTGACCGGCTTCTTGTTTTTTCTTTACATGCTGGCCCTGCCCAGCCCAGTCGAAGCCTTTTTTTGGCTGGCTTCGGTGGCGGTTTATACCGTGCCCACGGCCCTGCTGTTCTACTGGGGCGCGGTGGTTATGCGCTGGAACGGGCAACCAACGGGCGTACTTTTCGCGGCTACGGGCCTGTGGGCCAGTGTGCTGGTTTTCCTGGTTGTGGGCTGCGGCGAAACACACATGCTGCTGATAATCAGTGTTTTATTGGCCATTATTTTTTACGAACTCGTTTTTCGGCGGGTGCTGGCCGGGCGGCTGGTGTGGCTGTTGGCAGTGGCGGTGGTGTCGGGGTGGCTGGTGTTTCGGGCACCGGGCAACGCTATTCGTATGAACGGTGGGGCGGGCGGGGGCAACGTGGTGCGGGGGCTGGGAATGTCGGTGCGGTGGCTGGCGGGAAATTTACCGGCGTGGTTTTTGCAAACGCCCTTGTTACCACTATCGCTCATCTGGCTAACTGTCGGTGCAACGTACTTACGGGCTTGCCTGAACCGGGGCGGTGCCTTACCGGCGTTGTTCCGGGTGCCGCTTTGGTACGGGTCGGTGGTGGTGGCGGGCTTGTTGCTGGCTACCGTATTGCCCTCTTTCTATGCTACTCAGTTCGTGACCCTTCGCGCCGTAAATATCACCTATGCTGTTTTTCTGGTGGGCTGGTTCTACCTGCTCACCACCCAACTACCCCGAATGCTGCCCGTGTTGCCCCCAACTGGCCCGCTGCTGCCCGGTTGGCTGCTGGCCTTCACGGGCGTGTGTGTGGCCGCAAGTCTGTGGGCCGGTCAGCCGCTGAAACAACTCTACCGTGACCTGCTCCGGGGCGATGCCGCGCAGTATGACCGCGAAATGACCCTGCGCCACCAGCAACTGCGCCGGGTTGGGCCGGTAGGAAACCCCTCCACGGCCACGCCCGACACTATCCGGCTACCGCCCCTGACGGTGTTGCCGCCCAGTTTGTTTCTGGAAGACCTCCGGCCCAACCCTGCCCACTGGTGGAACCGCTGCCAGGCGGGCTACTACGGCCACGCCGCCATCATCATCGATTCGACTTTAACTGGCCATCCATAAGTATCTCATTATAAACAGTTTGTCTCCTCGTTTCGGCGTAATCCCCAAACCCCCTGAAGGGGGCTTTTTACTCCGAAAGAGGTACGCTTGCGTCAGCTCTAGCCCCCTTTAAGGGGTTGGGGGTTACGCCGAAACGAGGAGACTGAAAACGTATTAAAGTAACGTACCTATGACTCCCGTTTGCATCATTATTCCCTGCTACAACGAAGCCGAACGCCTACCTGGCGAGGACTTTCTGACCTATCAACGCGCCAACCCCGACGTGTCTTTTTGCTTCGTCAACGACGGTAGCCGCGATGCCACCGCCGAGGTGCTGTTGCGGTTGCAAGCCCAAAACCCCGCCAAGATTCAGGTGCTCAATCTGGCCCAGAACCAGGGCAAAGCCGGGGCCGTGCGGGCCGGTATGCTGCACACCACGGGCAAGGGCCACTGCTACCTGGGCTATTTCGATGCCGACTTGGCCACGCCCCTCCCGGCCATAAACGACCTCTGGAACGTGCTGGACAGCCACCCCACGGCGGTGTTTGTGATGGGGTCGCGCATTAAGCACCTGGGGGTCAACATCCGCCGCGATGCGTTCCGGCATTATGTGGGCCGCATCATTGCCACCATCATCAGCATTATTTTGAAACTGCCCGTTTATGACACCCAATGCGGGGCCAAACTTATGACTTCCGACGTGGCCGGGGTGGTGTTTACCCAGCCGTTCATCAGCCCTTGGCTATTCGACGTGGAACTGTTGGCCCGGCTGGTGGGGCATTTTGGGCGGGCAAATCTGAAGGGCAAACTGCTTGAAAAACCTCTCCAGGAATGGATCGAACAGGCAGATTCGCGGATTAGTCCTACCTATATATTTAAAATGTGGACCGAACTTTACCGCATCCATCGCACGTACCGCCATTTGCGATAGGCTGTTTCTATGCCACAACCCGTTTCCAAACGTTTTTCCTGGCTGGTCTGGCCCCTGTTGGCCCTGCCTGTGGCCCTCTACGCCGCCATTGCCCTCCGCTACATCGTGAACGTGCCCTGGTACGACGACGTGGAAATGTTTGTGCTGTTTATACAGGATTTTTTCCAGGCCGACAGTCTGCACGATAAAGTCTACTGGCTGCTGGAACCCAACAACGAACACCGGATTCTGTTTGCCAAACTAGCCGCGCTGGGTACGTACCTGGCCACCGGCCACCTGAATTTTCGGGGCATGATCCTGGTGGGCAACCTGTTTTTGTTCGGTACGCTGGCGTTGCTCTTCGTCGTTTTTCGGTCTATGCGCCTGAGCCTCTGGGCGTTTGTGCCGGTGCCGTTTTTTCTGCTGCACCCGCAGTATTACATGACCACCAGTTGGAGCATCACCAGTTTGCAGCACCCGGTGGTGCTGGGGCTGGTTTGTGGGGTCATGTATTTACTAGCCCTCGGCGGGCGGAACAGCTTTTTGTGGGCCATCCCGCTCCAGATTTTTGCCTCGCTGGCCATGAGCAATGCCCTTTTTGGCTGGGCAAGCGGGCTGGTGGTGCTCTGGCGGCAGGGGCACTACCGGCGGCTGGCCGTGTGGGCGGCGGTGGGGCTGGTTACGGGGGTGCTCTACGGGCGGGGCTACGCCAACACCAACGGCCACGGCCAAAGTCTGGCCTACGTGCTGGCCAACCCCCACCTGGTGGTGTTGGGCATCCTGACGTTCATTGGCGGCTCGTTCGATTTTCTGCCCCGCCTGCCGCTACCCTGGCGCGGGGTGTTGCCGGTGCTGGGTGGGGCGGGGTTGGTGGGCCTGGCGGGATGGCTCCTGAGCCAAATGCGCTGGCCTTTCCGGTGGTCTGCGTTGCCGCCCGACACCCAATCTGTACGGGAGATAAACCAGAATTTTTTCCTGGGTGTCTACGGCGTTCTCTTCATCAACACCCTGGCGGTGGGCCTCCTCCGCATGCGCTACGGCTACGATGTCATGCTGGTCAGCAATTACATGGTTTATCCCGCGCTGCTGCTGTGTTTGCTCTATCTGCATGGCCTTCAGACCCTTAGCGGACAGCCACAGGTACGTTGGCAACGGGCCGGGCTGGTGGTAGGCGGGCTGGTGTGGGGTATGGCCTATTTCTGGCACCTGCCCGACATGGCCTTCCGGCACCGGTTCATGCGGGCCTATGGCTACAACCAGCAACACAACGGCATTGGCCTGGGCGGCACCACCGGCGACTCGCTCGCCGAGTACATCCAGACGGCTCTGACCGGTGCCGTGCAGAAAGGCTACTATGTGTTTCCCGAAAGCCCCGTGGCCGATTTCCCCGAAAAAACACAGCCCATCTACGCCAAAGCAACCCTTGGGCCGTACTACTGTTTTCTGGAAGGAGAGGGTCTGCCCGATCCCGTTCGCGAAGCCTATGCCGTGCTGCGGTCGCCCACAACTACGTACCTGGTGCCCGCGCAGAACCTCTACCGCTTGCCCATTTTCTGGCTACGCCGCCCGGTGGTGGCTCTCCAGGCCGAAATCCGGGCCAGCGACCTAAAACCGGGCCGGTACCGCGTGGGTTGGGCCAGAGAATCGGGCAGCGAAAAAAGCCTGCGCTTTTCCGACCAGGTGCTTACAGTGCTTCCCCGCCCTTAAAAATGTTTTCCTGCTGGGGCAACACCGGGTTCTTAAACACGTCGGCATTGTTGATCGTCACCCGCTCGGGCTCCTGCGTGGGCTGCGACCGGTGGTGCCTGTAGGCGTTTTCCGACGAATAATGGCAAACGTATGATTTGCGGGTTTTGTGCTCGTCCCGAATCGCGTCTCCGCCGTGGGCCAGGGCGGCGTGCCAGATCAGCAGGTCGCCTTTTTTTATCAGCAGGGTTTCGCGCTTGAGGCCCTTTTGCTGGCAAACCTCGTCCAGGTAGTTGGCAAAATCGTTGGGGTCGCGCTTCGATTCGCCGTTGAAAAAGATGCCGTTGCCGAAATCGAATTTGCGGTTGGTGTGCGAGCCGGGGTAATAGTAGAGCGGCCCCGAATCTTCCGTTACGTCTTCCAAGGCAATCCAGGAGGCGGCCAGGTGGCTCGGAATTTCGGACACCACGTAGGCAAAATCCTGGTGGGTAGGCTGTTGGCTGCCATACTTAAACAGCAAGCTCTGCATGGCCACCACCCGGCTCCCGAAAACGGCTTCCAGAAACGTGACAATATGTTTGTGGAGCATGATTTTCTTGCCAATGACCGAGGCATTATGAAAATCCATGTACTTGATGTAGGGGCCGTTGAGCACCGCCTGGGGCACCTCTTTCACGGGCAACACCGGCGTTTTGGTGTAGGCGGGCAGGTCAATACGTACCTGCATGTCGTACTGGTCGTGGTGTTCAATCACGTCTTCCACTTCTTTCAATAGCTGGTCAATCCAGTCGGTCGG
>JAYUKZ010000026.1:0-1487 GCA_043763995.1 Fibrella sp. | reverse complement strand
GCCACAGCCCAGGCGTTGTACACGCTGGGTACGTTCCATCTGTTCGAAACAAAAAACGACGCGATGGTGCTGGCTACGGCCCGCCAATTGCTGGCCGTGGCTACCCCCGCCCGCGACTCGCTGCACCTGGCCCGCGCTTACCAACTGCTGGCCATTTTGCAGTTCCACAAAAAAACGAGCCATCCGGTGGGCTTGCTGGACCAGGCACTGGTTTGCGCTCAACGGGCTAATCACTGGCAAACGCTGACCGAAGTATGCCAGGTTAGTGCCGACATTGCCGTCTACTATAAAGACTACCACCGGGCCGAACCCCTCTACCACCAGGCCATGGCCGCCTGCGCCCCCCACGACCCCGACACCTGGCTGATGACCGGTCTGGACTACTGCCTTATGCTGCAAATTCAGGGCCGAGCCAGGGAAGCCCAGGCGCTGGCCCGCAAACTGGACCAAATGCGGCCCCGTCTGCGCAAAACCAACGGCCCTTTTGTATACGCCAACGACATGGCCCGGCTGGCAACGTACCTGGGGCAATATGACCGCGCCGAAACGCTACTGCTGGCGGGCCTTGCCGCTGAGCAGGCCCGCCCCCGCCCCGACTCGCTGCACCTCTACTACTACTTCCAGAACCTGGCAGAGCTGTATGTTCGGCAGGGCAACTACAAAAAAGCCTACGAGCGGGCAATTCAGCACACGGCGGTGCAGTTGTGGCTCCAGCAGGTGCGGCAAAGCCGGGAGGCCGACGTGACGCTGTTACGCTGGAAAAACACCACGGAGATGGCCCGGAAAGAGACCCAAATCCGGCAGTTGGCCGGACAACAGCAACGCCAGCAGATACTCCTGGCGGGGGTGTCGGTGGTGGCGTTGCTGGCCACGGCGTTTGTGTTGTTGCTTCGCCGAAGCCACCGGCGCATTGAGCGACAGCGAGCTGAACTAAGCCAGATCAACGCCACCAAAAACAGGCTTTTTTCGGTGGTGAGCCATGACCTGCGCGGGCCGGTGCTCACCTTGCGCCAAAGCCTGGACCGCCTCGATAGGGTGCCGCCCGCCGCCCGCCCTGAAGCCATGGAACGTCTTCGGCAGTCGGTGAACGGGCTGGTGTTGCTCACGGATAACCTGCTGCTCTACGCCCTGGCCGAACTCGACGGGCTGACCACCCACCTGCGGCCCGTGGGCCTGGCCCCGCTGCTGGCCAACGTGCTGAACCTTTACCGCGAACCCATTCGGGAAAAACAACTGACCGTAACGGGCTGGCCCCTGCCCGCCAACGTACCTGACTGGCCGTTGCTGGCCGACGAAACCCAGGCCGAAATTGCCCTTCGGAATGTGTGGCAAAACGCCGTGAAGTTTTCGCCCGTGGGCGGGCAGCTTATGGTTTCTATAGATGAACAGGCCCGGCAAATTACGGTGCAGATCACCGACCAGGGGCCGGGGTTTAGCTGGCCTCCCCCGGCTGAAATTGCTCCCACGGGCACGGGCCTGGGCCTCCA
>JAYUKZ010000025.1:0-5123 GCA_043763995.1 Fibrella sp. | reverse complement strand
GCTACGCTGACTCCAGTCCATCAAAAATCAGCCCAGGGTTTCCATCACTAATTTGTTTACGAGTTTGGGGTCTGCCGCGCCTTTCGATTTTTTCATGACTTCGCCCACAAACAGGCCCAGCAGGTTTTTTTTGCCCTTTCGGTAGTCAGCAACTTTGTCGGGCCAGGCGGCCAGGGTTTGGTCTATTAACGGTTGAAGCGCGTCGGTATTACGGTTTTGCACCAGGCCGTGGGCCGTGGCCAGGTCGGCGGGGCGGGCGGCGGGGGTTGCAAGCAAAAGCGAAAAAATGGTTTGGGCGGCGGTTTGGCTTACGGTGCCCGCGTCGATGAGGCCAATGAGCGCGGCCAGGGCCGGGGGCGGTACCGGAAATTCATTTTGGCGAATCATGCGCTCGGTGAGCTGACTCTTCAGCGGCCCCATCACCCAGTTGGTGGCGGCGCGGGCGTTAGGCGTATGGGCGCAAACGGCTTCGTAATAGTCGGCCAGTTCGCGGGAGTCGGTCAGTTGGGCCGCGTCGCGTTCGGGCAGGGCGTAGTTGGTTATGAACGCTTGTAGCCGCTCGCGGGGCAACGCGGGCATCCGGGTACGTATATCGGCCAGCCACTCCTCCGAAACCAGTACCGGCATCAGGTCGGGGTCGGGAAAGTAGCGGTAATCGTTCATGGTTTCTTTTTCGCGCATCCCCGTGGTTTGGCCCGTGGCCGCGTCAAACGTGCGGGTCTCCTGCACCAGCCGCCCCCCGGCTTCCAGCACGGCCACCTGCCGGGCAAATTCGCTCTCCACGGCCCGTTGCACACTGCGGATCGAGTTCAGGTTTTTCACTTCCACTTTGGTGCCTAATGCCGTTTCGCCCCGGTGCCGGATGGATACGTTCACGTCGCACCGCAGCGAGCCTTCTTCCATGTTGCCGTCGCAGATGCCCAGGTACCGTACCAGCCGCCGCACTTCGGTCAAAAACTGCCCCGCTTCGTCGGCAGAGCGCAAACAGGGTTCCGTCACCATCTCAATCAGGGGCGTTCCGGCGCGGTTATAGTCGAGACAAGTGGCGGTGGGGTCAGCGTCGTGGATACTTTTTCCGGCATCTTCTTCCAAATGAATATGATGAAGCGGAATCAGCGTCTCGCGTAGCACTCCGAAGGCATCCTGGGCACGTACCTGGATGCTACCCCCCACGCAGATAGGCCCCTTATCCTGCGAGAGTTGGTAGCCTTTGGGCAGGTCGGGGTAGAAATAATTTTTTCGGGCGAAAATATTCCGGCGGGTAATGTCGCCGCCGCAGGCCAGCCCCATTCGAATGGCGTATTCTACGGCGAGGCGGTTTATTTTGGGCAACGTGCCGGGGTGCGCTAGGGTAATGACGCTCACCTGGGTGTTGGGGTCGGCCCCGAAAGCGTTGGCATCGGCGGCAAACAATTTGCTTTGAGTCTGAAGCTGGCAATGCACTTCCAGCCCAACCACAACCTCGTAGGCGGCGGCGGGGGCGGGGTGGGCGGCGGGGGGAATGAGCATCGGGCGTAAAGATACAAAAACACCCCAAAGCCCGGCGGTGAACCCCCGGCCCGGCCCCCGCGTTGACCACCCTGTAACCCGTTCATTCGTACCTGCCTGCATGGAGTGTCAATACGTGCCCCTCACGGCCACCGGCCAATTTTCGCCCCTTTTCCTGGATTATTTGGCCCAAAAAGAAGCCATCCGGCCCTTCTACAACGACTTTCCGACCCTGGAAGCCTTTCCCCGGCAGGTAGAGAAAAAGGTTTTTTCTGCCGAAAACCGCCACGTTCTGGCCGAAGCCCTCACCCGGCAATATGCCCGCCTCGCGCCCGCCGAACCCGCCCCGCCACACGTACCTGGAATTGATCTGCTGCGAAAACCCAACACCTTCACCGTTACTACGGGCCACCAACTGAACCTCTGCACCGGGCCGCTGTACGTCATTTACAAGATTATTACAACGCTGAACCTGGCCAAAACGCTGAACGCCACCTACCCCGACTATACTTTCGTGCCGGTCTACTGGATGGCTTCCGAAGACCATGATTTTGCCGAAATAAATCATGTGCGCCTCTTCGGCAACACCCACACCTGGCACACCACCCAGCGCGGGGCCGTGGGCCGCATGGACCCCCACGAACTAGCCGACCTGCTGAAAACCATTCCCGAAAAGCTGCCCCTTTTCGAGCAGGCGTACCTGGGCCACACCACCCTGGCCGATGCCGTGCGGCAGTATATGCACGAACTTTTCGGGGCCGAAGGGCTGGTGTGCCTCGATGCCGACGACCCCGCCCTGAAACAACTTTTTGCGCCCACAATGCGCAGCGAACTCCTTCACCAGCAGTCTGGTACGTTGGTCAACGGTACCACCGAGGCCCTGAACCAATTGGGCTACAAAACCCCCGTTTCGCCCCGCGACATTAACCTGTTCTACCTCACCGGGGCGGGTACCACCGGCCTCCGTGAACGCATTGGCCGCACCCCAACCGGGCAGTATGAAGTGCTCAACACGAGCATCCGGTTTTCGGAAGCCGACATACTGGCCGAACTGGATACGTACCCGGAGCGGTTCAGCCCCAACGTGGTGCTGCGGCCCCTCTACCAGGAGACCATTTTGCCCAACCTGGCATACATTGGCGGGCCGTCCGAAATTCCGTACTGGCTCCAGTTAAAGGCCGAATTTGACCACTACGGCTTGGCCTTCCCGTTGCTGATGCCGCGCAACTTTGCCCTCTACGTACCCAAAGTCACGGCCCGCCGCCTCAGCAAACTGGGTCTGGCCACGACTGATATTTTTCGGGATGCGCTCACGCTGAAGCATGACTACGTGGCCCACCACGCCGAGCACAGCCTGAAATTCGATGCCGAAAACAAAGCCGTGAACCGCGCTTTGGCTACCATTCTGCAAAAAGCCCAACTGGTTGACCCCACGCTGGAAAAAGCCGTGTTGGCCGAAACCAAACGCTTTGCCAACGCCGTGGTACGGCTGGAAAAAAAGATGCGCCGCGCCGAAGAACACAACCAGGAAACGGGTGTGCGGCAGCTAATGGCCCTGAAAGACGAACTTTTCCCCGGCGGCACCCCCCAGGAACGGGCCGATAATTTTCTGACATTCTACCTCAACGACCCCCGCTTTCTCCAGAAACTGCTCGCCGCCTTCGACCCCCTTCGGTTCGAGATGCAGGTGTGCCTGGAAAAATAACCTCCCCATGACCGCTATTCTGAAATACAACGCCGGCAACGTGCAGTCGGTGATGTTTGCCCTCGACCGGCTGGGTGCCCCCTACGTCCTCACCGACGACGAAGCCACCATCCGGGCGGCAGACCGGGTTATTTTTCCCGGCGTGGGCGAGGCCAGCACCGCCATGACGTACCTGCGCCAACGCGGCCTGGACCAACTCATTCCGACCCTGACGCAGCCCGTGTTGGGCACCTGTATCGGGATGCAGTTGATGTGCCGCCATTCGGAAGAAAACGACACCACCTGCCTGGGCATTTTTGATGTTGACGTGCGGCGGTTGCCGGATCGCCGGACCGCAGCTTCGGCGGGAAAAGTGCCCCACACCGGCTGGAACAGCCTCCACACCCTAAGCGGCCCCCTCACGCAGGGCCTCCCGCCTGATCCCTACGTGTATTTTGTGCACAGCTACGCCGCCGACGTATGCGCCCAAACCACGGGCCTCTGCACCTACGGTCGCCCGTTCAGTGCGCTGCTGCAACACAATAATTTTTACGCCGCCCAGTTCCACGCCGAAATCAGCGGAAACGTGGGGCAGCGGGTACTGGAAAACTTTTTAACACTCTGAAAACTTCACCGCAAAGACGCGAAGAAAATCGCAAAGGGCGCAAAGGAAAAAAAGATTTTCAATAGAAATAGCGCGAAGCCTTTGCGCTCTTTGCGAAAACCTTCGCGTCTTTGCGGTGAACACGTTACATGCATATAATTCCTGCCATTGACCTCATCGACGGAAAGGCCGTTCGGCTCACCCAGGGCGACTACAACCGCAAAACCGAGTACAACGCCCGCCCGCTGGAGGTGGCCCAGCAGTTTGAAGCCGCCGGACTTACGCGCCTCCATTTGGTAGACCTCGACGGAGCCAAAGAGAAGCGCATCATTAACCACAAAGTGCTGGAACTGATTGCCACCAAAACCACCCTCCACGTCGATTTTGGCGGCGGCGTACAATCGGACGATGACCTGCGGATTGCCCTCGAATGCGGAGCCAAGCAAATTACCGGCGGCAGCATTGCCGTGAAACAGCCCGACGTTTTTGAGCGGTGGCTGGCCCGCCACGGGGCCGGGGTGCTGATTTTGGGGGCCGACGCAAAGAACGAGAAAATAGCCGTGGGCGGCTGGGAAGAAGAAACCAACATTTGGGTGTATGACTTTGTGGAAAACTGGGTAGACAAGGGCATCTCGCACCTGATTTCTACCGATGTGGCCAAAGACGGACTGTTGCAAGGCCCTTCGTTCGAGCTATACCGCAACCTTCAGGAACGCGCCCCGGCTCTGAACATCATTGCCAGCGGCGGCATCAGCAACCTGGGCGACCTGGAAACACTGGCCGACATGAACCTGTTTGGGGCCATTGTGGGCAAAGCCATTTATGAGGGGCGCATCACGCTGAAACAACTCATGGCCTTTAGTGAACAGTGAGTTAGGGACGGGTTGGTCGCGTCAACAGTACAGCCCGGCTGGAGCCGGGCGTTACATTCAAAAATTTATGCTTACCAAACGAATCATTCCGTGCCTGGATATTAAAGACGGGCGCACCGTGAAGGGTACCAACTTCATACACCTGCGCGATGCCGGCGACCCCGTTGAACTGGCTGCTGTTTATGCCGCCGCCGGAGCCGATGAACTGGTTTTTCTCGACATCACCGCCACCATCAACGAGCGCAAAACCCTCCTCGACCTGGTGCGGCGCGTGGCCCGCGCCATCAACATTCCCTTCACCGTGGGCGGCGGCATCTCCTCCGTGGCCGACGTGTCGGCGTTGCTCAACGCCGGGGCCGATAAGGTGTCCATCAACTCGTCGGCGGTGCGCCGCCCGGCCCTGATTGATGAACTGGCCCTGGCTTTTGGCTCTCAGTGCATCGTGGTGGCCATTGACACCCGAACAGCCCCCCCC